>JAOHMI010000015.1 GCA_028101965.1 Bacteriovoracaceae bacterium | reverse complement strand
TATTATCCATTTGATATTAAAAGGATTCCCATGCAAAGGCCTCTGTCTGCCCTATTAATAACTATTTCATTTTGTATGAGCAATGCGCTTTTGGCACAAAACCAGCCTAAGCCAGCAGAAAATGAGGCAAAGGAAACTACAATACCAAATGAAACAGAGCAAGCAAAAGTCCATGAAGAAGGTGCGACTAAAATAGATGAAAGGACAGAGGTCGATCAACAAGCTTTAATAGAAAAAGGTGTTCCGAATAATACGGAAAATCTCGATCCTGAAGCTCAATTAGAAAGTTTAGAAAACTCAATCGTGGTCCCAGAAGATCTTGTTTTAAGAAAACAGCTAGCACTTGAAAATGGTTTACTACCACCTGATGGAGGTGATGGTGAATCATTATCATTTTATAATGAAGCCACAGGAAGTATAAATTTTATTGATAGCGTAAAGCATCTAAATGATGAAGGCCAAGAAAAGTTAGGTAAGTTAGTTAACTTCTATAACAGAGCAAGAACTAATTCTGTTTTAGATTTAAGAAGCGAGAGTAGTAAGAGCATCGAAGAAAGCTATACTAAATGGGAAGAGAATGGTGAATATGGTAGACATTTAATTGTTGGAATTGATGTTGCGCATTTTGCAGAGACCTTGGGCACCAAGACTAAGAACTCTGCTAATTTAAATTTAAAAGAAATAAATGTCTATGAAGAGGAGACTTCTGTTTACACAAACGCCTTTATCGATAGCCTTCATGAGATAAGTATAAAAATTGGTTTGCATGAACTAGATTGCAACAATATGACTTACCAAAAGCTAAAAGAGAAGAATCTAAGTATTTTTGAAGTAAAGGTTAACGACATCGAAGGTGCCTATGTACAGTTAATTTGTACTTCCAACAAAAATCCCGATATTTATCGACAGTTAAATCAAAAGGGTAAAGAAGAAAATAAGCAAACCGCCTGGTATATAACACACTATGGTTTAGGTAAGGACACCACAATTGAAAGTAAGCACATTAAAAGGTATCTCCCCCATCATAGTAATGCTTATTCATCGAGTGACTATCTAGCCGATGAAAGTATTGACTTCATAACTGGTGCGGTTAATTCACCTTACTATTTAGCGAAAGTGCTAGAAGAATATTTTAATCTAGAGTTAGAAACATTACAAAATTCAATCATTACAGAAACTGAGGGAAAACTAGCTGCCTACAAATCCCATAGAGCTAAAGTCAACCGCCAGTATAAACTCTTATTAGATAACATCGCTGCAAACCTGGATATCTTAAGACATAATTATGTAGTCAGTGAAGAGAGTATTGACAAAATTCAATTACCTACTAAGGATCAAAGCAAAGCGAGAGCAACCGCCTATAGACTTTCAAATAGCCTTCTCAAATATCATAATACTATTCAGAACTCTTCATTGAAGTTTTTGTACGATCCAACAACTCATTTTTCAGAAGAAGCCACGGACGAAGATGTGGTGAGAAGCCAGCTAGAAAATGTCAGAGATCGCTGGAGCCCCACATCTCAAGTTTATGAATTAACTCAATTCGCCACTGAAGTTTTTTTTAATATTAATGAACTATTTGAAGCAGGAGGCGATAGTTTAGAAACTATTTCGAAACAATATATGGATGATGCCAACGAAATCATTCAAAGAATAGATCTATGTTATGAAGAATGCGCTACTGAGTATCAACCAGGCATAAAAGATCCAAGTGTTGAAGTAAGAGAAAAGCTAAGATTAAGACAAGAAGCCAAGCAAGTGGATGATTATATTTTAACAGTACAAGAAGAATTTGTACTGCTGAGAGAAAAATTTATTGAAGATTCCAAAAACAGCACCTTAAGACATATTCTTCCCGATGGCACCACTGTTTTCTGGGCTTATGAAGATTATTTTACTCATCACGACTTAACATATTTCTTAGCCGCAGGTGGGGGGATAACAGGATTGACTGATGAATTCGAAAGTAGGCTTTTTCAAGAAATTGAAAATTATCACTATGATTCAAACAAAACTCCGCTTAACGTTATTTCAAAATTAGAGGATTCCTATACTAATCAAAAAACAAATTTGGAAATTAGGACTCTGCCTTACCAAATAATTATGACAGTTCAAAAAAATACAGAAACAAATTCAATTGTCCCACTTATGACAATTAAAATTGTGGATCAAGAAGATCATTTTCCCAATGAAAAAGAAATATATTCTTTAGCCTCTCATATTGAAATGGGATTATCTCAAATTGATGTTAAAGAAGTTGAAGCCCTGATTGAAAACTTAGAAGTTTATTTAGGGAAATTAGAAGAGCGACTTAACGAAATAAAAAACGGAGAAGTTAAGTTATACAATAAAGAGAGAAGATCAGATGAGACGGTTAATGTTGAGCCAGAAAATATAGTGGTGGCAACGAATTTATTAAAAGAGCTTAATTTAATTAAAGATTACTATACGAAAGTTTTAGGAATGAATGATACAAATTATGCAAATTTTTTAAGCGAAATGAGTTTCTATTTAAACCAATCCCCAAGCATGAGGAAAGAAGAATCAACCGGAAAAGATGAGGGCCAAGAATTAGAGGACAAGCCAAACCTGGATCAGGCGATGGCCGAATACGAAAAAGAAGAAGATACGATCCAATCTATGCTACTTGCAGAAGTAAAAAAGGTAAAAGAAGGTGGAGGAAATTATTCAATTGATCGGGATAAAGTTCTTTCAATTATTTATAGTAAAGAGTTCAATGATCTCGATAGAGTTAAATGGGCTGCCTTTCAGGTCTATACTCATAAACATATCGATCAGCTTGATATTGTTCAGCAAGCCCTTGCATTAGATACTCAATGGTTTTTCAGTCAGATTTAAAAATCATCAACATACTTATTAAAATAGTGTCTAATGACTAAACAAAAAATCACAAAAAATAATAAGTTTCTAACATTTCACTAAAAAAAGAGATTAAATTGTTTTTACGGTTTGCTTAAACTTAAATCCTTTATATTGCATTAACTATTTTAATATATTCTAGTCTTTGATTTCATCGTCTTTTTAACAACGAATCAGTCTAAACTATTTCCTTAGAGTATTATTTTTATATTCTTTTTAATCAGAGTCACTGTTTGAGTTTAGGCTACTTTAGCCGATAGCAAAACCCCTAACCCCACCTTTCATCGATGTGTCAGTGCTGACCCTAATATTTATTAGAAAATCTCCTTTTTTAATTCTGTACTCAGTTCATGATGAAGTAGATTTATTCTTAAAACTCATAAATAAAAGCTTCAGTTATTTGAATTCCCCTTTCGGGAGTTCTTCTTTTGAGAAAGCCAGTACAAAAAACTGCTCCTTGATCATCTAGAAAAATTCTATTACATATGTCATACGACAACTCATTAGAACTAGATAGAGTATCATTAGGAACAGACAGTTTATCGAAATAAATTGCTGATCCGTTCGAATTTAAAGATATGAGAAAGGATAAACCCGCACAATAAATTGTCCCCTTGTTGTTAACTTTGACTGAATAGCAAATAGTGCTGTCTGAACCTTGGTCATTTTTTCTGCCAAATTGCTTAATCCATGCAACATCACCATTAGGTTTTAATTTAGTAATAAAAGCATCTTGACGTCCTTCAAGCTGATCAGCTAATTGACTACTGGTATGTCCAGCACAATAGATATTTCCCTTAGGCCCTACAGTAACGCTTCTGCATATATCTTGATCAATTCCGTTCCATGGTGCTGGTATCGTCGTGGCCCCTAGCTGAGTAATCCATTGAGTGTTGCCAAGCGAATCCATTTTTAAAACAAAGGCATCATTTCTTCCGCTGTTTTGGTCTGCAAGATCTCTCTTGGTATAACCTGCACAAAAAATATCTCCGTTACCCTGAATTGATAAGCTCATACACGTTTCCCAGCCTCCCTTAAAAATTCTATTCTTCTTCTCATTTTTTCCAATTTGCTTCCCCCAAACAAGACTTCCTTCTTGATTTAGTTTGATTATCAAAATATCAACCCCCGAATTTGAATCAAAAAGTGAACTAGTCGTGTAGCCCGCACAATAAATATTGTCTTCTTTGTCTACAGAAACAGTTTCACAACTTGAGCTGGTTCCATTCTTCTCATCATTCTTTTTCAAGTGGTACACCCACTCTCGATCCCCTTGAGGATTGATTTTATAGACATAACCTACGGGGTCTGGCGTGGGTTGATTTAAGACTGGAGTAAAACTTACGAATCCGGAAACTAAAACATTGCCCTTACTGTCGCTCGTTATATCATGGCTAAGGTAAAAATATTCAAACTTTGATAACGCTGGAGATCTTAGATGATGTCTCCAGAGAAAGTTGCCTTCGCAATCAAATTTATAAACGACCCACTCATAATGTGAGATACGACCATTTTCATTATAGAAGTATTCACTTCCAACACTATAGATATTCCTATTTTGATCTCGCGTAAAATCTATCCAATCCCTAGGGAGTTTTCCCTTAGGATTCATAAGGGATTTATATCCTGGCGGTAGATCTCTTTTACTATTTTGATCCCTTACATTGCTATTTCGTGCTTCGGGAGAAATAACTTGATCCGGCGAAGTTGAAGGGATCGAAAACTCATTCTTTTCAGGAAGTGGCTCCTCGCTTTTCTTGTTAGTAGGTTTACAAGAAAACAATAGAAAAAATAGTAAACTTATTTCAAGTTTAAAGATTGTCATTTAGCACCTCGGTCTTGCGATTTAAGACTTTACTTTAAGAGGAGTAGGTTATTAAGAAACCTAATTTCTTAAAGGGTCACATAATTTTTAAATAATACAAAGAAGCTCCAGGGAACAACTTTGTAAATATATTATATATATAATGAAAGATTATTTAGATTTAGTTTATAGTCATGAGTCTTTTAAGCTTTAAAAAAAACCACTTTTAGGCTGTTTAGTCGTAGAATATTAGCTTAAATTAATAATCGGAACTAAAGCAGCGTAATTTTAATAGAGAAAGAAATCTATTATAGAATGCCAACTTTTAGAAACGAAAAATAAAGATGGGGTTAATCTCACCAAGCCAATAGTCTCAGTGAAAAGATTAGACACAATAATGCCAGACTCTACAACCACCAGATTCATCTTCTATGTTTTTACAGATCTTTCTAGCGACACTCATCACTTCATTGATCATGGACTCATCTTCTTCGGAAGAAAGAGTCAAAGATGTAATATGCTTCTTGGGAATAATAACTACATGTTTTTCCCAATAAGGATTAGTATGGTCAAAAGCTAAAACATTATCAGTTTCTTCAATAATATTAACTTTTAAGTTACCAGGTATTATTTGTTCACAATAAATATCAGACATTTTTAAATAATAGGAAAGTGTGCTTGAACTGAAAATAAAAAAAAAGCCCCGTGGGTTAGACAAGGCTTTTTTAAAAACGTTTTAGAAAAAATTTGGTGCCCCGTAGTGGGCGATTATCGAACGACGATACTAAAATTAGCTATTTAGACTCTACATGCTTTTTAAAATTAAAAAGAATAGCTTGCCATCCTTGTCTTTGCATCTCAGAAGAGTTTTCATCCTCAGCTTCAAATACTTCTTCAATTTTTGAGTTTTCACCATTCGATGAAAAAATCACAGATACTTTACGATTGTCTTCCAGAACATATTCAATTAGCTTGTTCTTTTCTATTTTTTTATACTCACCGATAAAATCAAATCCCATTGAGCCATCTTTCGCTTCCATTCTGTAGTTGAACTTTTCCCCTACTGCTAAATTGTTTGTAGCTTTTGGACATGACCAGTCTTCTGAAGCAAAATTCCAATTAGTAATATCTGTTTCGTTAGTCCAAGCAGCCCAAACTTTATCTATGGGTGCATTTACTTCAACATCGATTTTAATATTGATCATAGTTCCTCAATTTATATGGTTCGAAAGTTGGTTAAAGGGTTTTTAAGTGGTGCCCCGACGTCTCCGGTTATCAAACTGCGATACTCAAAATCGCTATCTAAAACATTGTGTTTTCATTTTTTGATTTAGTCGATATTACTTGCAGAACGTCCCAATGTTCAACAATTTTTCCATTTTCATCAAATCGAAAAATATCTATTCCTGCGTAATCTTTATCATCTGGCCATATTTGGTAGCAATGAAGAACTACGAAATTACCTTCTGCAATCGCTCTTTTAATTTCAACTCTCTTCCCTGGATACTCTTTTGCCATCCTCTCAAAATAATCTATAAAAGCATTTTTACCGTCACCAACTTCTGGATTGTGCTGAATATACTCTTCCCCTACAAACTTTTCTATAGCTTCTTTAGGTCTACATTCATTAAACATTAGATTATAAAAGGACTTAGCTGTACTTTTGTTTATTTCGTTTTTCAAGATTCATCTCCCTGGTTCGAGAGGTCATATTAGGGCATAAAAAAACCCTTGTAAAAACAATGGTTTTTAAGTGGTGCCCCGAGGCAGACTCCTTCAAATTTCTTCACTTCACGTTCATCAATTTGAAGCCGGCTTCATTCTCTTTCGCTCGCTCCTGCTCGCTTTTCGCCTTCGCGCGTTCACTCCGCTTCGAGTCCGTCTTTATTATATACCAATAAAAAAAAAAGCCTTCCAAAAGGAAGGCTTTTTATTTGATGGTGCCCCGAGGCGGACTCGAACCACCGACACAAGGATTTTCAGTCCTTTGCTCTACCAACTGAGCTATCAGGGCATTTTCTAAAAAATAGAAGCTCCTAAGGTAGTTGTTTATTTTAATCCAGTCAATTATATTCTATATTTTAATCATGAAAAATTTTACACTATCTAAAGGAACTTTCCGACATAACCAAGTGGAATCCCACTATTTACTGGCAAACCCGGAAAACATCAGAACTGATCGCTTTGGTAACACTCCTGTGGCTATCTTTACCCATGGATTTACTTCCAATAAGCAAGATCTACTCAACTGGATGCAAAAATTTGCTTCAAACCAAGTACCGGTGCTCATTTTCGATCTGCCGGGACACTATCTAGGCAATTTAACTGACGTTGAGTCGATCCATGAATTCCATCAGGCTACTGATCAATTCTTCCAACAGGCTAAAACTCTGCTTGAATCGACGGTCCAGCAATCAAATTTATTTTATTTGGTGGGGGGCCACTCCCTTGGAGCTCTCCTTTCCTTGCTGGTTCTAGATAATGTATTCCCGAAAACAGAGCAAACTCTTTCACTAATTGTCGGTTTGGGGAGCCCAAAGGAAAATGAGCAACATTTCTTTGATACTGAGCTCTTTTCTGAAACACGAAAATTTCGCGATCAATTAGTCTCACCAGCAATTAATATGAAAGATTTATTTGCTTGGTCTCATGATATCAAGCGAACCATTCAAGTGAAAAATCGAAAGATTCATTTAATCTGCGGTGAAAATGATGTTGTTGTTGGCCCTGAAGGCGTTGAGCGGCTACTTGAACATCTCAAAAGTCAAAATGAAGTGACCCTGGATAAGCCAAAAAAACTAAGCCACCATGAACCTCAACTAGCCCACGTTCATCTTTATTCCTATCTCAAAAGGAACTACTGGTAGAACTAATCCGATTTCTTTTGGAAAAGAAGATTTTTGAAATTTTTAACTAATCCTCTTTTACCCGAACGATAAAAGCTTGAACCAAAAAAGAATTTTCTGTATTGGGAATTAGAAAAAGCTGCTACTCGCTGAGCAACTTCAGCTAAGGGACGAGAAAAGAAAGAATATAATTTCCCTGTCGCTATTTTTACATTAATTCTAGAAAGAGGTTTTTCATTCCAGGGGCAAACCTCTTGGCAAATTTCGCAACCAAAAATTTCATTTTGAAATTCTGATTTAATCTTTGGGGGAACTTCACCCTCTTTAAAAACTTCAATCGAGTAATAGCTAAGACAATCTTTTAAAGAAATAGTTCTTTCGGCTTCATTAATCGCATCAGTTGGACAAGCTTCCACACACGCTCGGCAGTTACCACAATGATCTAGCTCTATTGGCTTTTTTTCTTCGTGTGAAAATTTTTGATTAAATAAAAGAGTACCAATCAAAAAATAAGATCCATGTTGCCGGTTAATAAGCATACTATTCTTACCAAACCATCCTAATCCCGCTTGATAAGCAAAATCCCTTTCCAAAATAGGCTTTGTATCGAGACAAACTTCAAAAACCAATCCTGAAATGTGAGATTGCAAATACTCTCCAATTTCCTTTAGCCTTTTCCCCAGCACAAAATGATAATCGGCCTCATCAAAATGAAGGGTATAAGATGAAACTTGATGAAAATTTTCTTGATTTAGAAATTTCTTAGTTGGTGCATAAGAGAATAGGAAGCTTGCACCACTTTTAAACTCAGGAAATATATTTGCCAAATTCTGTCTATTTTCTTTCCTGATATCTGTTAGATAGCTCAATTCAGTATTTTGATTAGTCCAAGTCGAATACTTTTCAAAGCTTTCAGGTATTGAATTGGAAAATACTCCTAGATCCACGATTTCAAGTTTTTTAAGAAAGCTTGGGTTTAGATAAGTTTCGAGGAACATGTCCTCAATAAATCATTTATATTGTAAAATTTCAATGGCCCCGGTAGGACATACACGTACACACTCCATGTCCACTGTACACTTAGATGAATTGTTTACATTTATATGGGTTTCGCGCTTCTCATGGTTAAAGAAATAAATATCATGCGGACAAATGGAAATACAATTTTGGCAAGTAGCGCATATGTTAGTATCCAAAATAATTTTTCCATTATTTTTTAATGGCGCTTCTTCAATTCCATCATGTCCACCTTTTGATATCGATTTACTAACATTTTTAACAATTTCTACTCGAATTGAGTTTGAGGTATTTTGATTAAAGTATTGACCATCTCCCTTAGTCACCACTATTTTATCCCCTTTAGTCACCATTTCTTTCTCACGTAACTCTTCAATAACTTCTAATTCAATTTCATCATAATCATTGATATCTCCATGATGAAAGAAGTAAGGTTGGATTCCCCAATACAGTGCCATTCTTCTCACAATAGGAAGAGAGTTCGTAATCCCTAAGACACTTGCCTTAGAGCGAAAACGAGTCATCTTCAAACAAGAATTCCCGGATTGAGTTAAAGATAAAATATATTTTGCCGAATTTTTTTCTGCTATAAGAGAAGCTGCGACTTGAAGTGAAGATGAAATACTGGCCAGGTCTGTATTTCTCATCAAAGGGCGAATCTTCGGTTTTCTCTCAGCCTCAATAATAATGTCATTCATCATTTCAACTGCTCTAAATGGATATTTTCCTGAGGCAGTTTCCCCTGATAGCATAACCACATCAGTTCCATCCCAAATGGCATTTGCCACATCTGAAGCTTCCGCCCTTGTGGGACGCGGGTTTGTAATCATAGACTCAAGCATTTGTGTTGCAGTTATGACGGGTCGACCGATATCGTTGCATTTTTGAATAATATTTTTTTGAACTGCTGGAACCAAATGATTCCCTACTTCAACTCCCATATCACCTCGAGCAATCATGATCACATTTGAAACTTCGATAATATCGTCAATGTTTTCTATCGCTTCCGGCTTTTCAATCTTAGAAATAATTGGAGTATCTTTTTTTAATGAATGGAGAAGATATTTAACTTTTAAAATATCTTCTTTAGTTCGAACAAAAGAGAGTGCAACATAATCGATCCCATTTTTTAGACCAAACATAAGATCTTCTTGGTCTTTATCGGTTAAGCTAGGTGCAGAAACAGAAACATCAGGTAAGTTTATCCCTTTATTAGATTTGAGAAACCCACCAGTGTTAACTTGAATTTTCACGTATTCATCAGTTTTTTCAGTCACCACAGCATCCATAAGACCATCATCAAAAAGAATATGACAATTGAGTTTGGCATCCTTTACTAAATCTTTATAGACCGATGGAATCTTCAATGACTCATCAATTTTCTTTAACTCCTTTAACTTTTCTCTTGTACCTAAATAATATTCCTTCCCCGCTTCTAGTTTTATCGGTTCACTTAACTTATCCACTCTAATTTTTGGGCCTTGAAGATCCAAAACAATTGCGACTTCCTGATCTAAATTTTTAGATGCTTGTCGAATATTGTTTATGGTTTCTCGATGATCATCGTGAGTCCCGTGAGACATATTAATTCGAGCAGCATCTAGCCCTCTTTTGATAAGCTCTTCAATTTGAGCTATTTCCCGGGAAGCAGGACCAATGGTTGCCAAGATTTTTGCTTTACGCGGAAGCATATATACCTTCTGGTTAAATGGTGGAAAAACTATGCAGTATTACCACTATATCAGAAGAATGACTATGCCCATAAAGGTTAAAATTTGATAAAAAATGCCTTGTAGACTTCTATCTCTATCAACCTAAATTCTAAAAAGCAGTCTAAGACCAATTGAAGATGGATTCCATACGAGAAAACTCAATAACTATATTTGATTAATTCAATCCTTAATAAATTACTGACGATAGGTTAAAATGACAGTAAGGCTCAATCAGAGAGGGAAAATTGTTAAATGTGTAAATTATTTGGATTCCGCTCAATATTAAATTCTAAGGTTCACTCTAGTCTTATTGAAGCGGAAAACAGCTTATTTAACTTAGGTTCTCTTCATCCTGATGGATGGGGTTTAGCTTATTATGTGAACCAAATTCCTCATCTTCATCGTTCAACTGAAGCTGTGCATGAACAAAACTTATTTCAAAAAATCTCAGGGCAAGTCAGTTCACAAACTTTTATGGCCCATATTCGCAAAGCCACACAGGGAAATAAAGATATTCAAAACTGTCACCCTTTCCAATTCGGGCTATGGATATTTTGTCATAATGGTAATATCAAAAACTATCAAAAAGAAAAAAGTAAATTTTTAAGCATGCTTCCCCCGGAGTTGAGCAGTAAAGTCTATGGAGAATCTGATAGCGAATTTCTCTTTTATTTCTTAACTCAAGATTTCATTCTTTCCGATCAAGCCTGGGATTATAATTCTCTCGCACATAAAATTACCTCTCGAGTAAAGCAATTAGTCCATAAAATTGGGAAGCTTGATACTTTTCAACCTGGTGATATTGTTCCTCACAAGGACCGTAACTATCTTACTTTTCTCTTATCTGATGGAAATCGAATGTTTGGCTTTAATGGAGGAATCCCGCTTTTTTATTGTACACACAAGTCAAAATGTAGTGAAAGCGATACTTGTAGCTTCTATAATAATTCTTGCGAGAATACAGTAACGATCAATCAAAAAATAAATCATCTCATCTTAAGCAGTGAGGAAATATCAGGTCAAAATATTTGGAAAAAACTTCATCTAGGAGAGATGGTTGGTATAGATGAGAACTATCACTTTTTAAAAAGTAAATTATCATTAGAGTAAACTTAACTTGCCTTTTTAAAGAGATCTGGATCTAAGCCATACTTAATTAAATCGTACTCACGTTTGAAGTCCATGAAAATATCATAGTTATAGGCTTCAATTTCAGTAAATAAACCCATTTGCTCTTCGAGTAACTTCTCAAAAAAAACTGAGATAAAGCTAATATAAAACTCATCTAAATCTTCGAAGAACTCTTTTGAAAGCTCCGTTGATCTTAATAAATCTTTTAATGTTTTTGCATAATACATAAGGAAAAACCCTTTACTAAAGGGCTTTTCGGTATTCATAAAATGTTTTGTATAAGATTTATTAGTGAAGAAATACTTGCCGAAAGCTAATCTTTACTTGAGTCTTTCAATATATCACTTAGAAAGCACTCGCCAACTTCCTGGGCTTTAGCAATTTGCCCTTTAGGCCATTTGAGATCTTCCTTTTTAATTTTAGATGAAATGACATTACCGTATGAATCTCTTTTGGTTTGATATTTTCGTTTAACTTTAACAACAAAGTGACCACAGCCAATTTTCTTTGAATCGCAGCGGTATTTGTTTACATTGCCTGAGACGTTTACTGGAAAGTCAGTACTTGAACCATAGCCAAAGCCTTCTTTTTCTAGTTTGCATTTAACTCGATATTGGTTCTCTAAATTATCAATTTTACCAGCAAAAGAACATAAGCTAGAAACAAGAAATAGAGACGTTAATAGTAACTTCATATGAAAACCCCTTTGTCGTCGATTGGACAGAAGTCTTGGTACTAAATTTAAATTAATACTGACAATAGCTGATTGAAATTGTTGAAAAATTTTCCACTTATACCAATTTTTACTAGATAATATTTATCCTTATTTACTCAGCAGCCGATAAGTCGTAAAATATAATATGGAGATTTTTTATGTTAATTAAAGTTTTTACCTCTCTATTATTGTCTGTTTTAATTTTACCTATAGGATTGATGGCAAAAGATTCTTCCATCAAATATAAAAAAAAGAAATTCCCTATAGACAAAAAAAGCAAAAATCGAAAACAAAATATTAAATTGAAAACAGGAAAAACCTCTGATCGTAGAGCTTATAACGGAACAGTTCACCAAGAAGTAGATGCTCCAATCGAAAATATTTTATCAGCAGTCTTAGATTTCGAAAATCGATGCAATAATGAGATGAAAGATAAAAGAAAATATCATAGTAAGAAAAAGAAGTGTAAATACTTTAATGGTAATTTAGTTGAATCAAAAATTATACGTTCTGATAAGTTAAAACCAAATAAAGAACAAAATATTAAAGACCAATTTATCATTATTAGAAATATTTATAATCGTTATGCATTCACGCATGCAGATTTAATCACAGTGTTTGAAGAAATTCATCAAGATAAAAAAAGATATCGTGTGAAAATCGAAATGATGGATGACCGAAAAACCAAAAAGTATTTAAAGAATAAAATCGAAAGAACCAGTGCCTTTCTTAATATAGAAGGTGAATTTGTCTTAGATCAGATCTCTCCAAATAAAACTTCCATATCCTATTCTTATGTATCCGTTACCGACCATTGGTTACTTAACAAATCCGTATCTGCTGGAACAGTTATGGAGAAAATGGAAAGCAGTTTCATTACTCTTTTTAGCAATATTAAAATTGAAGCTAGTACTGCATTTGTGGCAAAAAATTCCAAATAACTAAAAGTTCTTTACTTACGGAGAACATACGGATAATCTTTTAATCAGTTATTATGCTTTAACTTAAGGATGATTATGAAGATTACCAAGAAGCAAAAAGAAGTTTATGACTATATCGTAGACTACATCAACCAAAACCAAGTCTCTCCCACTCAAGCGGAGATTAGAGAGCACTTTGGCTTTAAATCCCTCGGTTCCGTTCAAGATTATATTCGTTATTTGAAAAACGCTGGCCTTTTAACTAATGACTCAAACTCTGTCCGTGGCTTGACCCCGATCTCTACAGCAAATGATAGCACTCTCACCACAATTCCCATGCTAGGACGCGTTGCTGCAGGTGTCCCCATAGAAAGGCATTTAGATAATAAATTCTTAGAGGTACCCTCAAATATTACCCGAAACTTTAATTGCTTTGCCTTAGAAGTCGAAGGGATGTCTATGATCGAGGATGGAATCTTCGAAGGTGATCATATCATAGTAAAAGAGCAATCCTTTGCGAATAATGGTGAAACTGTTGTGGCCACCATCAATCAGGAGGCTACAGTTAAACGCTTTTACAAGAAGCAAAAAGACTATTATGAGCTCCATCCGGCCAATGCAACGATGAAGCCCATAATCGTTAAAGCTCAGCAACTTAATGAATTTGAAATAAAAGGTGTAGTTGTAGGTTTAATCCGACAGTACTAAAAAGTTGATAGGTAGCTGCTTGTATTCGCTTTTTGTCTAAAATTATTACAATTCTTAGTGACCCCCTGTATTTTTTACCCTATTAAGGTCTCATGAAAATCCTTGTAATAACTTTTTCTCTTTTAAGCCTTTTGCAATCAGCTCACTCAGCAGATCCATGGCATCAAGGTGATGAGGAAAATATTAGGTTTCTCTATTTGAGTAAGTATTCTTCAAAAGTTCAGTCTGTGATGGCAAACTTTGCGAATTACAAAAAATATTATGGTGGAGAGAGCAACTATCCAGATAGTAGCTATGTATTACCCATAAATACTGTAGTGGATAAGAATCAAATTTTAAGATTTAGTCATCGGGCTTTTAAACCAAAACGCTGTTATAGAAGATTAAAGAAATTTTTAAATAACTCTTCTCACAAGTATTCTATTCATATTACTGGAAGAAATTTCTTTGATTGGAAGCGCTCTGAAGTAAACTTTCACATTAGTTCCCTGAGCCAACCTAGTTTTAAAGTAACTTGTGGATTAAATAAAAGAGCTGTCGTCGCTCCATTTAGATTACGTTAATAAATCCCCTCCTGCTTATTTGCACTATCAACCTATTGGAATGACAGGTAATTTTAGCCTAACTCAAAATTATGAAAGTTTTGCTATGGTGTCATTTGGACAATGATTTCAAGGGTCAACCTGGCCAAAAGATCAAATGGGCTCCTCTTTTCCAATTGATTAGATTTTAAACACTTGCAAGATTATCCCTAGAAATTCAGTCAGTTAAGCTGTCAAATAAGTTGGCACACACCTTGCTCTATATATAATCAGCTGGGCAAGGGAAGTCATTATCCTACCTTAAAAACCTACCACTGGGTTATTTTTGAATAAGAATAACCATCAAAATCCTCTATTACCTACCTTCTTTTCTTGACCAGCTGACTTCTTTGAAAGTTATAACCCCCCATTAAAGCGTCCCCAACACTTCCTTGACTACCCAAACATGCCGCATGCGGATAAATTAATCTAAATCAATTTAAAATTTCACTATCAATTAATTTTCGCCAGGAAGGTAAAAAATGATAGGGAAATCATACTCACAGATTCAATGTTCGCTCATACTGCTAACGCTACTAGCCATATCCTGTAAAAAACCGATCGCCCAAGCACCGGACTCTTTACCCCAGAATGAATCTGCTTGTCCCTTTGAAGATGAGATAAAAGAAACTCATACAGACTCAATAATAGAGAATAATGGCGATGAAACTCAAAATAATTGCAAGATTCTCAGTCCATCCAATGAGATTCACCTTAATTCTAATTTAGAATACCAAAACTTCTCTGAAGAAGTTGAACTGAAGCTGCAATTAGAAAGTGTCATAGAGAAAACATTAAAAATTATAAATTCCAAACAATTCAAGCAAGCTGTTCTTAACCATCAATACAAAGATGAAAAGGTCTTTGTACAAAACCAAGATTTAAGTAATGAAGAAATCTATTTTTCACTTTTAGATGGTTTGGAAATATTAGATCCTAACCGCTCCCCTGATCATGAAATTGATTTAAAAATAAAGAAGTACTATAAGCGAACATCAACGATTGGCTATACGTACCCTTCAAGCTTAGTTGTAAACATTAACCTTTACCATTATAGGAAAATGAGTGAGGCAAAAATGGCTCAAAATCTAATTCACGAATGGACACACAAATTAGGCTATAAGCATGATCGTAAACGAACGTCTCGTCGAAAATACTCAATCCCCTATGGAGTAGGTTATATCATTAGAGATTTATACCAGTTTCATTTTCTCAATCAAAAACAAAACAATCTGAATACTGTTACAAATTCGCAACATGAAGCCAGCTGTACGGTTATTCACGACGAATAATTAATCTATTTGGTTATAAGGATGGTCATGTACACTATTAACTTAACGCAACCATGAATAATCGTGAAAACTCCTAAAATTAGATGTAAATTATTTGAATTTTAGTTAGCTATTGTCTAATCTGTTTCTTTCAATAATTAATTCAGGATGTATTATGGATAAATTCACCAAATCTAGTCACGTTGTTCTTACTTCCCATAGAGAACATGTATTTAAGGAAGTCCCTCGTATTAATTGGAATGAAGAAGATCCAAAAAAGCGTGGCCCTATAATCGCCACAATTAGCAATAAAAGCCATCGTAACGCCATTGGTACACACTCAGGAAGCTACACTGTTTATCGAGCCCTTTCCATTGCAAGTGGCCACTTTCAAAAAGAACACAAACCAGATCTTAAGGATACTCATGGAACAGTTAGAATTGGCCCTCATCCAAGCTGGTTTGAAAAAAATCGAATTGTAACCATGGACCCTTGGGGGGCAGAAATCAATGAGCATTTTAGTGATCAAATTGATAAAGGCTTAGACATCCGTCCTTCAGTTGCAATAACTCAAGCTCGGTTAAAAATACCAGAAATCCAAGAAGCGATTGCCAAGAAAAGATTAACCCCTGATGGAAATATTATCTCTAAAGAAGGAGATATTAAAATTACCAAAGTCGCTATCGAGCCCGTATGGTTTCTTCCTGGAATTGCAGAAAGATTAAAAATAGATGAAGGCGAATTAAGAAAAATCCTTTTTCAAGAAACAGGAGGAATGTTTCCAGAATTGGTAACACGACCAGATTTAAAAGTTTTATTACCACCTATCGGTTCTAATACTGCCTATATTTTTGGTGATCCCAAAAATTTATCCAATCCAAATATCGAACTAACTTGTCGTGTACATGATGAATGTAATGGATCAGATGTTTTTGGTTCTGATATTTGTACTTGCCGACCTTACCTTATGTGGGGAATTGAAGATGCCGCTCGAACGGCTCAAAAAGGCGGAGCTGGTATTGTTATTTATTTTCGAAAAGAAGGAAGAGCTTTAGGAGAGGTTACTAAATTTCTAGTTTATAATGCTCGAAAAAGACAAGAAGGTGGTGATACCGCTGACAAGTATTTCTACCGTACTGAATGTGTCGCAGGTGTTGTGGATGCTCGTTTTCAAGAGTTCATGCCTGATCATCTTCACTATTTTGGAATTAAAAAAATTCATAACCTTCATTCCATGAGCAATATGAAATATGATGCCATTGTTAATTCTGGTATTGAAGTAGGAAATCGATTATCTATCCCAAAAGAGCTAGTTCCTGATGATGCGCAAGTTGAAATTGAGGCTAAAAAAGCTGCGGGATATTTTACCGATGATAAAGTTGATGATACAAATTTAGATAAAGTCAAAGGACGTGATCTTGACTAGTTTTAATTTTCCTTCGGAAATTTCATTTTTATTTTCTCCTAAAACCATTCGTGAAAAATCACAAATTATTTTAAATAAATCTCTTAATGGTAAAGGCCATTTTGAGGTTAACTTAGATAACCTTTCAATTGCAGCTCAATTGACTGTTGATGTGACAAAAGAAAACTACCCTAGTTTAAAAATTCCGTATCATTGTAGAAACAATCATTTTAAAGTGGGCCATACAGACAAGTTAAGTGAGTTGATGCAAGAGATAAAAGGACGAAGTCAGCAAGAGAAAATTGCAACTTTAATAGACTTAAATATTTTTTCAGTTTTAATTGATGCTGGAGCTGGAAATGGTTGGCGTTATTTCGATGTTAAAAGTAATCAAATCTTTGAACGGTCAGAAGGTTTGGCGATAGCGAGCATAAATGCTTTTACCAAGAATACATATTTTCCAGATCTCGCCATAACATCTAACAACTTAATCTCCTTGAATGTAAATCATTTAGAAGAAATTTTCCAGGTCAAAGAGACAAACCCTATCGTTGGTCTTAATGGACGCTTGCAACTTCTCAATAACCTTGGAAAACAATTACAAAGAAATGAAATTAAATCAGCTTTTCCTAACCAAAGAATTTCTGACCCCTTTATTAATTTAATAAAAAATAATAGTGTGGATTTAAAAGATGTTCTTCAAACATTAATTTACTACTTTAATGATATTTGGCCTTCAAGGTATAATCTTCAAAATACGAATTTAGGTGATTGCTGGTTCTACCCGTATAATAACGAAGATCAAAACGATCCACAGAACTATATTCCATTTCATAAATTATTTCAGTGGCTAAGTTATTCCTTAGCGGCTGTTTATGAACAAAACGGAATTAAAGTTGAGAATGTAGAAAGTCTCACCGGACTTCCAGAATATCGAAATGGTGGCCTTTTTGTTGATACAAACGTTATTTCTTTTCGGGATAAAAATAAATATTCTGAACCCTTAAGCCCATCTTCAAATGAAATTATAGAATGGAGGGCATTGACAATTTGCCTGCTTGATAAAATGCATCCTGAAGTGTGTAAGATTCTTAATCTTTCTCCAAAGGAGTTTTACCTTCCCAATATGTTAGAAGGGGGCTCTTGGGCCGCAGGTAGAAAAATTGCTAAGGGATTTAGAGATGATATGTCTCCCCCAATAAATATTCAAAGTGACGGAACAGTTTTTTAGAAAAAGGTTTTTATATGGATCATGTAACACAATTAGAACATCCAATACTTCGCCACAAGCTGGGATATCTCCGCGACAAGTCCACTTCTGAAGTTGAATTTCGTCATATTTTAAAAGAGATTTCACAAATTTTGGCATATGAAGCAATTAAAGATTATCCTACTGAAAAAATTGATGTCACCTCCCCTATCACCTCAGCTCAAGTTGAAAGAGTAATAGATCCTCCCGTTATTGTTTCCATCATGAGAGCTGGAAACACTATGCTTGGTGCAATTCTAGACTTTCTTCCCTTTTGCCGCGCAGGTCATATTGGAATTTATCGTGACAAGTTTATCAATAATACTGTGGAATATTTCTTTAAACTTCCTAAAAATGTAGAAAATAGTGAAATCCTCTTGTGCGATCCCATGGTGGCAACAGGGGATACTATGATTGCTGCCATAGATCGATTGAAGAATTACCAAGTTAAAAGTATCAAAATAATCACTGTTCTCATTTCGAAACAATCACTTGAGAGGATCAAGTTCTTTCATCCAGATGTTAAAGTTGTTTGCTTAAGCGCTGAAGATGAACTCATGGATAATGGTTATCTTTCTCCAGGTATTGGAGACGCAGGTGATCGATTATTTGGATCAGCTTAATGCAAGAACAACAAAAGATCTTTATTGTTGGTGTTGCCGGTGGCTCAGGCTCAGGAAAGACCTACCTTTCTCATAAACTTGTTAATCATTTATCACAACTTTCATCACAAATGATCTATCAAGATAATTACTACCACGATCAGTCAGCTAAGTTCGACTTTGATGGAGGAAGTGTTAACTTCGACCATCCAGATGCTCTCGATTTTGAATTGATGCGAGACCATTTAATTGCTCTCAAAGAAAATCAATCCATAAAAATGCCTGAATATGAATTCTCTACTCATACTCGAAAAAAGGAAGCAGTTACGATTGAACCAACAAAAATAATTATCGTAGATGGCATTCTTATTTTTCATCACCAATTTATGCGAAATTGTTTTGATTTAAAAATTTTTGTGGATACTAGTGAAGACTTGCGCTTTAATCGTCGACTAGAAAGAGATGTAAAAGAAAGAGGAAGAAGCAAAGAGGGAGTAATTGCTCAATTCCAAAACCAAGTAAAACCCATGCATGATCAATTTGTCGACCCTTCTAAAGAATTTGCTGATATGTTTTTAAATGAAAGTAATCACTTCGAACAAAAATTAAAAGAGATCTTGGAAAGAATCACTTCTGAAGCAAACTAGTTTACAACTGAATTTAAAGTATTTTTTAATTTCTTACTTTTTTTAACTCTCGTTTGAAAATGCTCTGCTTCTTCAACCGTATCAAAATAATAAAATGTATTTTTATATTTTATTTTAACCTTCTGTGTGGCCAAACCTCTACTATTATACGGATGAAACTTTCCGTTTTTAACATAGTAGCCTTTTGTAGCGCAAGAAGCAGACACGAGTAGAATAGAAGCAAAAAGTAGTTTTATAAATAATTTTTTCATACACTCATCATCGTCTTTTTTTAATTTTCTTCAATCAGTTTCTTAGTGTAGGTAAAATTATTCCCCTATTTAGATTCTAATTCCTTGAAAAAATTAGAATAGATTTAAATCTAAAAGGTAATTCATCCCCCCAAAAAAGAAGATAAATGAAATTATCAGGTATCGAGAAGGCCACTTTTTATAAATAATACACTCAAAAAGAGAAGCAAAAATAGTAGCATTTATTGATAAGGCCGTCAGAGTTGCGAGATTCGCTTGTTGAATAGCAATTAGGTAACACCCAAGAGATAAAAATGTCCCAAGTATAGCTCCTATGATGACGATACTCTTACTCCCAAGATGAAGAGACTTAAAATTTTGTACCAAGTTAATAGGTTTAAAGTTAATCAAAAGAATGAAAAACAAAATTGCTCCACTCGTACGATAAAAGTTTCCCTGCCAAGCTGTAATGCTGGAATCATAATCAAAAGCATAACGAGTCAGTAATATTCCGATCGCATCAACTGTCATCCCTATAAAAGCGTAGAGAATTCCACTGAGATCCCATTTTTTCGTCGCTCTAAATGACTCCATGGCAAAAATAATAATACAGGCCAAGAAAAAGAAAATTGCCACTAGTTTTCTCTCATCCACTGATTGATCAAATAAAAAGTAAGATAAAATCCCTATGATCAGCGGTTGAAAGCTAAAAAGCACCATAGTTCGTCCGGGTCCAATTTTCGCAAAACCATTTAATAAAAAAACATCTCCCATACCTAAACCGATAAAGCCTGAGGTGAGAAAGACTAGCATTGGAGTGAGTGATATCAGCGAGAACTCCCCTAACCACACTAGGGTTAGGCTAAAACAGAATATGGCAATTGTTGCTTTAAAGAAGTTCATCCACAATGATGAAAACTTTCGTGAATAATAAGCAAAAACCTGTGACCCTAATGCAAAGAAGAGGTTTGAAGCCACGGCATATAAATAAATATTGTCTCTCATGATTTTAACTTTTAAATAAATAGAAAATTCTACACCCAAACAATTTTTTATGCAGTCCACATGAAGAGATTATATAGTCTCTCTTCTTTGTTCTAGAAAGCTTGTAGGGCTATCTTGATAATTGACTTGGAAAATATTCAAATATCAGTTAGATACAATTATGAGCAAAAGAAGGATAAATGCTAAGAAACGTTGTGAAAGGTGTAGACTCACTCCCATGTGGTGTATTTGTCATAAAATCCATACTGGATACAGTAAAGTAAATTTGACTTTTATTACTCACTTCAGGGAACGCCATCTTTCCTCTAACACCGTGAATTTAGTAACTCAAACTCTCCCTCAAAGTTCACAAATGTTTTATTATGGACAAAAAGACAACCCAATACAAAGCGAATCAATCTTATCAAAAAATCAATTAAACCTGTTTTTATATCCTGATAATGATGCCATTTCATTAGAGCAAATTCGTCTTTCACAAGATCAAAAAATCAACCTAATTGTTCCAGACGGTACTTGGACCCAAGCAAAAAAGGTAAAAAGAAGAAACACCTTTTTGCATAACATACAAAGCGTGAAGCTAGCCCAAAGTTTAAAAATAACAAGTTCATATCAACTAAGACGGCAAACAGATCCATCTCATTTCTGTACACTTGAAGCAGTTGCTTATGCATTAGAAGTATTAGAGAATAAGGAAGAAAATAAGAACTTACTTTTACAAAATTTAAAGTTCTTTAACCACAACACTATGCTCGCCAGAAATGCCTATTTATTAAATTATTCTGAAAAATACTAGTTTAATCCCTTATATAGCGAAAAGCATCTTTGGATAAATGCTTTCGATGATGGGAGATTTTCTTTAAAGAATGTTTTTGTCCTTTTAGGGATTGCTTTTTAGAAGAAAGATTTCCAATAATACTTTCCGCAATTTTTTTAGCCATCATAGGAGGAACAGCATTTCCTATCTGCCGAAACTGTGATGTTAAAGAACCAGAAAATTTAAAGTTTAAAGGAAATGATTGAATGGATGCAGCTTCTCTTGCAGTTAAGTGACGATGCTCAAAGGGGTGATAATACATCGTTCGAGACGTCAAAATAGTATTAGAGGGTTTATTCGGATCAAGCCGAAAGTACTTAGTTTGTCGAAAACGATTTTCTCTCAATTTCTCCCAATTCACATTGAGCTTTAATTTTTTTGTAAAATAAGCCTGCTCATCTTTTTCGTAGCGAATCCCTTTACCAGGAGGAATTCGTTTAATTCGTTCTAAATCAATTTTAGAGCGAATCATCGCAGTCTCAATATCATGATTTGATAAATTTTTTCTTTTTTGAATTTTCTTAAGCACATCATTTACCGTGAAAACTTTTTTAGACTTTAGAGGCTGAGGAAAAAAGTCATTTGGGGCATTTTTATAACCAATAATGATAGTACGACGTCGAATTTCAGGCACTCCATACTCTTCAGCCCGAAATACTTTCGCTTCTAAAGAAAAGCCAAGTTTTTGAAAACAACGGAAAATATTTATTAATGTCTTTTCATTTTTTTGGGCCAATAAACCCGTAACATTTTCTAAGACAATCGCTTTAGGTTGCAGAATTTCTACAATACGTACGAATTCATTAAATAAGTGATTCCTGGGGTCATTAGCCACGCCTCTGCCCACTGTTGAAAACCCTTGGCAAGGAGGGCCACCGATAACCACATCTATCTTTTTATTTCCGAGAAGCAGATTTAGTCTATCTTTTGAAAGTAACCGAATGTCACCGTGATAGGTCTTTGATTCCGTATGGTTTTGGGAAAAGGTCTCTAAAGCATCTTTGTTGTGATCAACGCCCAAAAGCGCATGGAACCCTGCCATCTCAAAACCCTTTGAGAAGCCACCACATCCTGAAAATAAATCGACTACATTGTATTTTTTCATGTTTAAGAATGGGAAAATTTTTCCTTATTCGGCATTAAATGGCAAGAATCTTTATGTTTTCTCTTGCCAAAAACCCCAATAAAAGATTATATTCGATGATCTCAAATGACCAGTAATGGTTAACAAGCATGCCGCAATGGTGGAATTGGTAGACACGCTAGACTTAGGATCTAGTGCCTTGTGCGTGGGGGTTCAAGTCCCTCTTGCGGCACCAATTAAATAAAACCGATCTCACAAATTTATGGTGGGTGAACCTCGAAAAGTCGCCACTCTACACACTTCATGGTGGAACACACACCCCACACATTATTCCAAAAAGCGCCTATAGAACCTTCAACAGATAATTATAAAAACT
Source organism: Bacteriovoracaceae bacterium (assembly GCA_028101965.1). Lineage (GTDB taxonomy): Bacteria > Bdellovibrionota > Bacteriovoracia > Bacteriovoracales > Bacteriovoracaceae > JAOHMI01. Next base: position 17,800 of record JAOHMI010000015.1, on the reverse strand, counting down.
CTACACCTTAAAGTGTGAAGAGAATTAACTTCAGTAATTAGACTTCCATCTGGTATTAAATTCGATTTTAGGAAAAAGCTCGTTTTTCGCTCATCTGAAAATGTGAGTATAATCGTAATTTGTTTGTGAAAGGCTTTAATATATCTACAAAAAAGAATGAAAAGTAACATGAGTTGAGTTGATTAAAAATCTATATCATAATTTGCCCATGGAAGACTTTAAACTCCCCCCTAACCATCCTTGGTACACACTCTCATCAATTGCACCTCCAAATGTAAAATGGTGTGAAGAGATTTTACATGGCTGGATTACTGAACCTGCAAATACGTGGAGCAATTTAATTACAATAATTGTTGGCATTTATATATTTTACGATTTACATAGACAGAATTACAAAGATCCATTCCTAAGGTTATTCTCGCCTGCAACAATTCTTTTAGGAATAGGATCTTTTATCTATCATATGTCTTATAATTTCTTTACTCAATTATTAGACTTTTATGGAATGTATCTAATTTTCCTTCTTCCACTCTTATTTAACTTTAGAAGACTAAATTGCATTAAAGAAATAAATCTTTATTCTTATTATCAATTTTTGGTTTATTTTTTGTCCGCTTTAGTAGTTTACTTTTACTTGAGAGATATCCCATTTCAAATGATAGCTGGTAGTTTAGTGGCCTTAACCCTATTTACAGAATGGAAAATATTCAAATTAAAAAAAGAAAAAGATCGAATAAAATACAAAAATTTTATTATTGCAGCTTCTTTCTTATTTATAGCAGCAATTTTTAGCGGACTAGACGTTACACGCATATTTTGTGATCCTAAAAATCATTTTATTCAAGGTCATGCTATATGGCATGTTCTAATCAGTCTCTCAATTTTATATATTTATAAATTTTATGCACAATTTGAGAAAAAATATAGCTATGAAGAATATAAACGAAAATAACTATTTATCCACAACATAAATTACCAGGAGCATGTTAAATGCCATACTTTGAAGTGATGCCTATTTCTCATAAGGTGATTTGGGTTTTTTTAACATTAATTTTTGCTTGGGTGATTGAAGATTTATATCCTTTAAAAAAAATTGGGAAAAAAAAAAGTAAAATAGCAAAATTAAATCTAACTTTTCTCCTCTTCACATTTATAATCAATACAATATTTACTGCAATATTAGTATTAATAACAAACTGGGCACAATTACATCAATATGGATTATTCTTTACCATAGATTTTAGCTATATTCTAAAACTCATAATAGGCATTTTGATCTTAGATTTGGTAGCACAATACTTTACCCACTTACTGTTACATAAAGTTCAATGGATGTGGTCACTACATGTCATTCATCATAGTGATTTTCATGTAAATTCAACAACAGGAACCCGCCATCATCCTATCGATTATTTACTCAGAGAAATTTTTGCAATGATTATAGTCTTAATTTTTGGTATCCCGATGTCGGTTTATCTATTTTATAAATTTTTAACAATTTTTTTTACGTATTTCACACATGCAAATATTAAAATTCCACTATATCTAGACAACCTATTTGGATATATTTTCATAACTCCAAATATGCACAAATTTCACCATCATGAAAAAAAACCTTGGACCAATAAAAATTATGGAAATGTATTTTCTATTTGGGATCGATTATTCGGAACGATTATCAATGGAGACCCTAATAAAGTAAATTTTGGACTTGATTGTTTTGATAAGAGCAAACAGATGGATATGAAATATTTATTGAAATACCCTTTTATTAAAAACGAAAATAGATGAGAGAACTTTCCTTTAACTCGTCCTGAGAATCATTTTTTCTGTAAAAGGATCCACATTTATGATAGTATTTGTTTCCGCAGTCTGAACAGTTGATGATCATGCTTGCCTTAAAGCAAGATCATCAAATTAATGCAAAACTAAATGCTTGAGGTAACAGCCAGGAAAAATTAATTACTTCAAGATCTTTCATCTTTCATTCTATTTAAAATTCAGTTTACTAAATTATAAGAAATATTGTCTACCAGTTAATAATTCTTTAAAGAATAAACTAATGTGCACTAATACTTAAAAAATCTATCCAAAGTTTTTTTCCGATCGTATTGGTTAGCTAAATTGATCAAGATCATCTTAAAGATAAATAGAAATATAATAATTTCAATCTGACTTGAACAAAACCTTCATGATTATACTCACCATCTATTCTATAAAAGGTTTTTAATTATGCGATATTTCTTTTTAATTGCTTTCTATACATTAAATTATCTTCAAGCTGATCAAATATGTAAATTTGAACTTACTGGGCAAAGTGAATACTACATCGATGCAATTGGTATATCAGAGTCCAATGATGCCTCATCAAAACTAACTGGAGACTCGTCCTTATTCTATAAGAATAAAAAACAAAAACTCTATATTTCAGTTAATCATCATCCTAATCCTGGACAAGCCTCAATAGAAGTAAACATAAAACTAGAAGACACTAAAGACTCGATAACTAAAAATTTTCCTCCTATCAGAATTGAGGGAGAGCTAAGTATAAGCATTCAAATAGATGAATATAAAAAATTAAAAATATCTTGCGCGCAAACTCCTCAAATAAATCCTATTCAAGAACAAACGATACAAGATTTTAATTTATTTAATGGAGAATTCATTTCGCTCAATAATAATACTAATTGCAATGAAAAGAAATTGATCATTAAATATAATGAAAAAACAAAAAATCTTGAAGTAAAAAAATATTATAAAATTGGAATGAATACTGAATTTTTTAGCCTTAATTCACCCAATAGAGCTGAAGATGAAAAACAAAAATCTTATTTTGAAAATAACTTTTCACCACTATCTATTAAGCAACTGGCAAAAAAGAAAAAAATTAATTCCGTTGGGGAAAGACGTCAAATAAAATCTCAAGAGCTTACCCTTCATGACATTTATGACCAGGAAAATTACTTTATAAAAGGGTATGATGTTCTTGAGCTCAAATATGTTTTAAATAAATTGGTTAATAAAAATAAAAAGTGCTTATTTAGACGATTCAAATAAGAAAATCTAGTCCACAGGGGAAATAATGAAAAATTTTGTATTCATATTGTTGGCGTTGCTTTTAACTAATCTCTATTCTCGTGAAAGCTTTAAGTCACGCTTGACTTGTCAGTTGCATCATAATGCTCCCGATTATACTAGAAAATTACTTTATCCACTTTATGAACACGAACCAGAGCCATATTCACAGACGAATAACCCAGTTACCATGTACCCACATTATATGGAGGAATTATATGAAGGGGACTTTCTTTTCAGTTTGGATAATAATGAATGTAAACTCTATTTTGGAACAGCTAGGCTTATCCATCCTCGAAAAAGAAATCGCCAAGCAATCGCCAATAAATACTCATTCATAAACTTTGATTCAGGCTTGAATAGAATTTATACAAAATGCTTAGTCAAAAAAACGACTATTGATCATCAAAGTTATTATTCTATTAAATTAACAGAAAAGAAACAGGTCAAATTTATTCTGGATGAAATGATCAATATTGGTAATACAAAACTTGGACCGGATTTAAAAAAGGCAGATGGAAGTAATCTTACTGTAAAGAGATTATTGAGTTATGCTAAGTATATCCCTCGAAATCCAAATATTGTTCAAACTGTAGACATTATCGATGGTCGAGAAATTCATAATTATGTTCCGATTAGAATGCCGGAATTCCTCTTTTCTCATCAAGATGCAAATAAGCTTACGCTTCAGTATGACATACCAAATTCAGAATTAGTTCTTCTAAAAGAGCGAAACAGAATAAAAGATTCCATTCATCTAGTATGCACTACTGGTAAATTAGAAAAAGGTAATATACAACGAGCTAATTAAGACTACAGTTGCAAATTCAAAATACTATCTTAATATTTAAGTTGTTAATTAATACTAAGGCATCTTTTTTATTGGACCACTCAATTGTAGGTATTTTATTATTACATCTGGGAAATCAGAAAATATACCATCAAGCTTAACTATATTTTTAAAATATATAAACAATTCTCGATCGCTTGAATAACCAGAGGTTGCCGGAAATTGGTCCACTCGATGAGTATAGCCATGAACCATCAAGCCTTTCGCTTTGGCAATTTTAACCATACTTTTATACATTTTGCTTTGTTTGCCAAAAAGACCATTCATCCAAAAGCCAATACCACTTGCATATTTGGAGACTTTGCTTATTCCATCTTCAGTCATTAAGAATTCATAATCAGCAGATGTTTCATTCCAACTGTTCTCGGCCATGAGTAATACTAAAGGAATTTTGCTTTTATATTTATTTTTAATTTCTTCTAGAGTTGGAGGATAAAAACACTGTAAGATCGCTTTCTGATTATCTTCGTAACCATACTTTTTTAGCATTTTCATCGTTTCAATAATAATTTTCTTATTTTCTTTTTCGTGAAACTCAGGGTTTTTAATTTCAACGTAAAGACCAATGTTTTTTCCTCGTGATTTATTGAGTCCTTGAACCAATATAATTAACTCTTCAAAAGTTGGAATTCTAAAAATATTTTTTCCTATTGGAAATCGCTGAGGATACTTTGCTTTACCTGGACTCTTTTTACTCCCCCCTACTCTTAATGATTTAATCTCTTTTAAAGTAAAGTCTACGGCATAGAACTTGCCATCCTTACGACGACGTTTTGGAAAGATGCGATGAACATTCGTCGTCGAATCTAAAGTAGTATCATGAAGAACGATTAGCTGATCATCTTTTGTCATAACCACATCTGGCTCAATATAATCCACATCAAAACCATGGGCCATCGAAGCAGATTCTAAAGTATGCTCAGGTAAGTACCCACTAGCCCCACGATGTGCTATTACCGTAAACTTTGACTGGGAGTAGGCATAAGAATTAAATATTAAAAAAATTAAGATAATTACCCTGAATATCATATAGTCGCTCCAATTATAATTCGAAAAACCTGCCAAGAATATACCCCAACTGATCCTGCTTTAAAAGAAAGAATATACCATCTAAAAATTAGATCCACCTCATAAGTACTATCTCTTTTACTTATAATTCCACTATCGATAAAAGAATTTATCGGAGGGAAGATTATGAAAAATCTATTATCAGTGTTTTTATTTACATTTATTATGGCGAGTGCACAAGCAGCAAAGTTTAAGGAAATTAATGAATTTAAAAGCTACTCAATAACCACTTCTTATGAAATTATGGATAAAACTATGGGTTATTTATCTGGAGGAGATTACTACTTTCATTTATATGGAATAAAAATCATCTCTAAGAAAGATTCTGAAAAAATCTCCCAAACTATTAAGCAAATTACTTTTAATCGTTATAGTGGCCCTTATTCAATTCCAGATGATGTTGAAGTAAAGGAGATTAAGTCCAATAAACTTCACCAAAAAATGATTAACGATTTTGAATTCCTGTTTGATTACTACGAATATCAAGATTCTGAATATGTTTCTATTGGTAAAAAAGGTATTGCTCAAATGCATAAACTCCATAAAAATGGGTTTCGAAATGTAAGATACTTTTCTATAAATCACGGAAACTCTTTTGGTGGTGCTGTGGGAACAGTTATTTATAATCAAAGAACCAATGAACTGCTTTTTTTAGAAGCAGTTATGAGTGAATAACCCAAAGAAATTTTCTTGAATTCATAAAAATAATATATTTGGGTCAGAAATCATTTCATCATGTTTCTGACCTGAGTCAAAAACAGTAGTACCAAATCAATCTTAAGTTAATATACTCTTTTTTTCCATTGAAAAATATTCAACAAGACTCGCATTTTTCTCTATCTATTCTAATTTGCCCCTGCGTTTTAAATTTCCAACTACACTTTTTCATTGGGGTTCTTATATGCGACGTCTCTTGTTCCTTTTCTTAATCTCATCGTCTCTTTTTTCGCAAGTAGAAAAAACAACAGATTTTTTTAGTGAAAAACTTGTAACTAATGAATTCAACTCAACGCTAAAGGATTTTTTTGCAAAAAAGGACTACTCTGACTCAATAATGGTTGAGGATTTGTTTAGTTTCTTTATAAAGCTTAATTCTCAAGAAAGAGATTATCTTATTGCTGAAATGAGATCTATCAAAGCAACAAATCTATTTGAAGATCTCAACGTTCCCTACTTGAATCATAACAGTGAGAACCCCAATAGCAAACCAATGATTAATTTAAAAAAAGATAATGGGAAGGGACAATCTCGAGTCTATAACTCATTAGTTCTTCTAGATTTTTACTTAGATGTGGACCCTGAACTCAAGAGTTTAGAGGAAATCATGCATCTCTACAAAAATAGAAATGATTACTTTGATCACGAAATGGAAGAATTAGCATCATTTGCTCCACCTCGTAGCCATATTAAACGAATCGAATATAGAGTCCATTTTTCAACTCTAGTTGATAATTACGATCTTCCTGTAGAAGAAAATCAACAAAAATCAACAAAAGATTCACTTGAGAAGACATCCACAAAGCCAACGGAAAAAGTTGCAAAGAAAGTTAATAACACTGAAGGTGATGAACTATGGAATGAATTAAACAGTACATTTGGTTTTTTACCAAATCCTTACCAAAATAAACTTGGCTTCTTTTTAGATCTTTCAGGAAGTATGAATACTTGGGATACACTAAATTATATGTTGAGTGTATTCGATATCTACCTAACCATGGTCGAAAAAGCTATTAGGACAGGAATGATGGATGATTTCTATCTCTATATTGTCACCTCGACTCAAGAAGAAATTGGCCCTTACTCCATTAAAGGAGTTGAAGACCTGCATAAAATAAAAAAAATAAAAAATAAACTTTCTCGTCTAAATATAGAAGATACCAGCTATGGCTCTTTTCTCATTGATTCTCAAGGTAAAAATTATCAGAAAAATATTTTTGATCTTATTAGGGATAAAAAGATAGAAGACATTTATGTTTACAGCGATATTATGTTCAACCATGAGTTAAATGAAACAAAATCGGTATATCAAAAAATCTTTCAAGCTAACCAAATAATTCACTTTCAAGTTCCTTATAGTGAATACCCCGAATACGATACCCTTCGAAATATGCACATCTTTCAAGAAGAATCTGAGACTGAAGCATCAAATATTATTACTCAATATGTAGATTTAAATATGCCTCGATACAGCTTCAACAAAAAACGAAAAGAAATTATAAAAATAGCAAAAAAAATAAAAAAATTCTAAAGGAATAAAATGAAAATTTTAATCTTCAGTCTAACCTTAATTCTCATATCTTCTGCTTTATCGCAAAGTGGTCAACAAATCGAACCTCTTAGACCTCCAACTCCAAATGAGTTTGAACTAGAGGGATTTGGAATTTTGGCCAACCTAAAACAGAAAATGTCTAGTGCAAACGGTTCCTCAACATTAAATTCAAGAGTATACACCATGGGCTTCAAACTAAGTGACGCAAAAAAAATACATGAACCTGGATTACGGGCCCAACTAAGTGCAGGGAAACAGTTCTATGATCAACATGGGGCTCCTTTTAATATTTTACCCGGCTCTAGCAATAGCTATTTTGATCCCGAATATATCCTCTCCTTAAGTTTTCGTTCTGATATTGAAATAATAAAAAAAAATACTTATTTGCACATGCCGATTAGTCTTTCATTTGAACAAAATGGATACAACAAAAATGATGGGACTAAATTTTCTGCAGGACTAAAGTTTGGGAAAAAAAATAACTTTGATGTTCAACTACTCTCTCGCATACTTCCTTCAAATACCTCTTATTTCAATTTGCCTGAAAATGATAATGGTAAAATTGGTAGCGCAAAGGCTCATACGATTGAACTTGAGCAAAAATTATACAAAGAGTTATTTAAATTAAAATCTATTAGAAATACAGTTGAAATAAAACTAGATTTACGAGCGACATATGTTTTAACCACCTTCCGTGATAGTAATGATATTGATGCTACAATATTTGGTGTCGAAAACGAAGCGAAAGACCAGTATAATTATCGCTTTGATGATGAAAGAGGTGGCTTTAACCGCTATGAACTTAGTTCTGGTGTGACTATAAAGCTAATTCCTAACTTTACCGATCAAAGAGCTGCATTTTCACATGTTAGATTAACAGTGCAGTATATTTATGGTAAATCAACATATCGAGTTATCAAGGATGACTCAAGCTTCACAACAGGTCCTGAGTCAATTGACTCCGAAATTGCAAATGGTCAGTTAAGAGTTTCAGTAAAAACAAATTTTTAAACCTTAAAACTATTTGTTAAATTCATTCTTTTTTTCTATGATTTTTTCATGAAAAAAATCATCCTCTTCTTCTTTCTCATTTCCCATGCCTTTAGCTTTGAATACTGTCGTCCCCAGTTTACGCCTGATGAGAAAGTTTCACTTAAAAAAAATAGTCTCCTCATAGTCACTCATGCCACAACTGAGTTCGATGAATTATCTAGGGCAAAAAAGAGCACAAACTTAACTATTCAAAGGTTTCTTCAGCAAAATAATGACGTTGTGTATTTACAAGGAGAAGCATTCCCTGAAAAGTACTATTATCAATTTTGTACACCTAAGTATTATGTTCTTTCCTATGGAGGAGAATTCTTTTTTAATTTTTCTGCCACCGATATTACTACAATAGGAGGTCACTGGCAGGCATGTCAGCTGATTACTACCAGAAAAATTATTTCTAATTTTCAAATGATACCACATAAAAAAAATTTTAGTTTAACTCAAGTCATGAGTGCTATCTATACATATGGGAAAATATCTGTTTATAGAGATGATCCTTATTATCAAAAAGTCATGAATAAAATCTCAAAAATTGGAACAAATAAATTAACTCTCCAAGATATTTTGCACGAAATATCAACAGTTGCATTAAAGGAAGAGTTCCTATCTAGAATGGTAGATCACTTTGAGATTCCCAATGAATTTCATGTGGAAATAAAATTAAAAAATCAGAATAAAATAATCTACCAAGCACCAGAGAGTTTCACAAAATCTCTTTTAATTAAATTTATTTAGATTTTATCAATGCCCCAATGTTTAATCTTCGTCCTTGAATAATTTTATCAACCAAATTCTTTTCTTTAATTGCGGAGTTTAGAAGTGAATTTTTTAATTTTTTGTAAGATATATTTTTATGCAAGGATAAGTACAATGCTGCTGCACCAGTTACCATGGGAGCGGCCATAGAGGTACCTGACATGTAACCTGCATAATCGTTATAAGTCGTACTATAAATATTCATCCCGGGAGCACCAATATGAACCCGGTTTTTTCCGAAACTGGAAAATGAGGCTAATCCTGCTTTTTCATCTGTCGCTGCCACCACAATAATATTATCCACTAAAAAAGAAGCTGGATAACGAGGCTTTAACTCAATATCATCGGCCATATTGCCTGCAGAGACCACTAAGAGCACATTTTTACTTCTTGCATACTCAATAGACTCCAAAAAGGCTTGTGAGTAATCAAAAAAGCCATAACTATTATTAATAACCTGAGCTCCTTGATCAGCAGCATAATAGATGGCCTGAAGAGCAGTTTCTGTACTCCCTTGTCCTTGATCATTAAAAATACGAATCGGAAGAATTTTTATCTTCCAATTTATCCCAGCAATGAAGGCTTGGTTATTACCTTTTGCCCCTAAGATTCCCGCAACATGAGTACCGTGACTTCCCTTGTCAAAAGTATGATTATTTTTATCCGCGAAATTCCATCCATACACATCATCGATGAGCCCATTACCATCATCATCGACCCCCTCTTTGCCATCTTTTTCCAACTTGTTCACAAATATATTATTGGCTAAATCGGGATGATCTCGATTGACCCCAGTATCCACCACGGCCACCAAGACTTTATGCGACCCTTGAGTTTTAGCCCAACTAGATTGAATATTTATCCCTGCAAGATCATCATTTTTTAAATACCACTGTTTTTTTAAATAGGGATCATTTGGTGCTTTATCTAAATAAAGTGGCTGCACTTTTTCATAATAGTGAATCATATTTTTTTCGACTAATTGATCCAATTTTTCTTTTTGATTAGTCGCAAACGCTAACAAATTTGGTTTGATTTGATTGAGATCTTGAAATTGAATTAATTTACTTACTGCCACTTGCTCAATCATATCCGAATTCAATTTAACAATATATCGATCAGCAAATAAGCTAGAAGCAATACAACTTAAAGTAAAAAGAAATACCGATATCTTCAAATTGCTCATAATTCCACCCGTGAAACTCTGTCTAATAATTTTAGTAAATTCAATGATCCATATCCAGAATCATTATTTGGATGTTTGCTTCCACTAATCCCCCCGCAATTTAGCTCACTGGGATACTTATCTAAATTATTCAAAAGAATCTTTTTTGTTAAATCAATTTTACCAATCAACTCTGGTTTCATACTCCACATTAAGGCAATGGCACCTGCTACGTGAGGAGCGGCCATGGATGTTCCAGACCACCAATGACCGGCGTATCCGCTGCCAAAGCGCATTGGAACAGATGAGTAGACACTTGAGGCAGGGGCAATTAAATGCGGGGAAAGTGATCCATCATAGCTTGGTCCCATGCTGGAAAAGCCAGCAATTTTACCATAACGGTGATTTAATCCTCCAACTGAAACGACATAATCTGAATACAAAGCTGGATTATTAATCGAATTACAACGGCCATCATTACCAGAGGCCGCAACCACCATGATTCCCATTCGTTTTAAAGTCTGTAGTGTTTTAAGAAAGGAATTGTTATCACATCCTTCTTTCTCCGGACACGCCCAAGAGTTAGTTAAGATATGTGGGGCTTTTTTGGGATCCCCTTTCTCTGAAGAAGAACCTACAGGATAGGGCGCCATAAAAAAGTCAAAACATTCTAAATAAGTAGCAACACTGCCGGTTAGGTTTTCCATGTTTCGGCAAGCAATAAATTTTGCCTCAGGAGCAACTCCGATTCTTTTTCCGTCTCCCCCGTAGCCCACGGCCGTACCAATCGTATGACTACCATGAGATTGATCATCACAAGGAGTCTTTGAATAATAACCACAATGATTATCATCCCATTGAGATAGCTGTCCCTTAATAGCATCATGCCAATTATAATCATGATTCAATCCGCTCTTAGATTTTCCTCTGTATTGCTTTGCCAGAGCGGGATGAGTTACCTCTACACCGCTGTCTTGAGTACCTATTACAATACCCTTTCCTTTCACTTTAAATTTTTCCCAAGCTTGATAGGTTTTAATATGTTTTTGATTAAACTCCAATTTTTCATCGACCAAGTAGAAATTATCTCTTTTAGGCAGACTGACTCCTTGAACTTTGGCATTCAATGAAACACATTTAACTTCAGAGAAAAGTAATATTTGCTTTAGCAAATTTTGATCAGCATTAAAAAGAGCAAGTGAATTTGCTGCAAAAAATTGTTGATAAGAATAATTCTTTTTGTTTATTAAATTAGTAACCCTCTGCTGAGAACTCTTTACCATCTCCACTAAGTTTTGATGAATAAATTTTTTCTTTTCTTGGTAATCAACAATTAATTGATCACCTACAATTTGATGAGCATCCTCAAATTGGATGATCACATCCTGATGTGAGTTTACCTCATAAATTGTCTCAAGGTTTTGAGTGCAGGGAAATAAGCTTACTGATAAAAAGCATAGTGAAAGGGTCACAAGTCTCTTCAATTGATCCTCCATGAAAATATTTTTTCACATTAAATCAAGACTTAATGAATGCAGTCAATGAAGTTAGAAGATAATAGAATCTAAAATGTATCTATTTTGAATTCCTAAGAATTAATTGTTTCTACTCAATTTCATCATCATAATATCCACCACCTGAATTTGAATGAGCGGTTCTATACTTTCTCTTAACCTTATTTGTTTTCAACCGGCCAAGAAGGTAGCTGTTGCAATCAGAGATGTTAGAATTAACTATAATGGGATTATCAATGCCCGGACCTTTGATCTCCAACTCATTATTCCCAATATTGGTACAAGTAAAAGCATTCACACAAGCATTTAAGGAACTGTATGCACCTAAATCTGAGTTGCATCCAATTACACTATAACCAAACCAATCTTTAATTAAATGATATCTTGTTTCAGTGGAAGAACTCCCACCCGATTCCATCCCATCAAGTGCATTATTAACATTATCAGAAGGATGATTTGTAGTGGTTATGGTTTTCACGCATTTATATTTTGATAATTCGTCAGCAAATAAATGGCTTGTAAGAGTTAATAGAATAACAAAAGAAGTAATAGTTAGTTTCATTCTAGCGACCTTTGGGAAATGTTCTAAAAGATGATCATATCCCAAAATAACGCCTTACAGATTCAATTCTAAAAATTCTCCATAGTTATAAATAATTCTGTCATTTTTCTTACAAAACCTAACTCTTATTAAGGCTAACGATATCCTGTTAAATCATATCGTTAGCCTTAAGGTTATCTAGAATCTTAAAATTCGTGAATTATATTTTTCTTACTATTAACATTACTGCCCCAGCATTTAAGCTGATCTTTTTCAGTTACCAAACAACTATGATCAAATCCCACTGATAGTTGCTTAACTTTACTATTAATTTTAGGAACATTTATTTGTTCGTTATTATTTTCTCCAAAACATTTAGCTTCACCTTCCTTCGTTAAAAGGCAAGTATATTTAATTCTCATATCAAGTTGCTGAATATTCTCTGAATGAAAATTAATAAAATCAACCTCATCTTCTGTTATTTGCCCCCAACATCGATACTCACCATTTTTTAAAAGAGCACAGCTAGATGATCCTCCCGAAAAAATATCTATGACATTTTTTTTATAAATATCTCGCGGAACTCGAGATTCACCAAAGTTATTACTCCCCCAGCAAATAGGACCAATTTCATCCAAAGCACAATTATGATTCGCTCCTGATGAAAATTTAGCCACATTCCCTAAATCCCTTGGGATCCGTATTTGCCCAAGATTATTATTTCCCCAACATTTAATTTTTTTATTTTTGCTAATCGAGCAAGCATGACTAACTCCCATCTCTACCTTAACTGGATCCACAATACCTTCAGGAATTCTTAAGATTGGAGTATTAGGCCTCCCTGAACATTCAAGTTTCCCATTATCCAAAGAGCAAATATTTTGAGTTCCAGGAAAAATTTGAGCTTGAGAACTAAGCTTATTTAAATGTTTTGAAAATTGATCTCTATATAGTCCAACACATTTATATTTATCTTTAAGTTTAAGGCAAGTTCCATTTTGGGTGGAATAACTCTTTTTAGTAATATCTTGTTTATTTAATATTAATGGAGTGTAACCACTAACTACTCCATGACATTTCAAGTCTCCTTCAAGGGTCATATAGCATAAACCTTGTCCTTGCATACTCACCTTTCCAACATTTTTAAATAATGTATTTAATGGCACTCCTTGATTGGCATTTCCCCAACATTTCATATTATTTTTAACATCTTTAGCGCAAGCAACATAATACCCAGCGTGCAACGAAACGATTTCACCTAAGTCCTTTGGAATATTATTAACTACATTTTGATTTCTTCGCGAATAACATTCCATTTTATTTTCATTTTCAACTTTTCTTAAAACACACACAAATTGGTAACCAACGGCCATTTTTTGAATATGTTTAAAATTCTCAGGAAAACGAAATGTCCTATTATTATATTCTCCAAAGCATCTAAGTTCTCTCTCTTCACCAAAAACTGCACAGCTGGTATAACTTCCGGCCACAAAATCATGAATGTTTTTTAAATCAGTAGGTACTTTAATTTGATTGTTATTAGGCTCTCCCCAGCATTCAATTTTATCATCATTTCTTAAAATACAAGAATGACTAATACCAACCGTCAATTTTTTTATATTTGAAGCTTTAGCAGGAATTTGAGTATTCGGGTTATTATTATTTCGAGCATAACAAGTCACTTCGTCTCCGTGATGAACACACAGATGTCTATAACCACCTTCAATATTTTTAATATTCTCGAAGGCTAGATTTTTAGGTAAATTGGTTAAATTTCCATAACAAATCCCCTTTTTTTCATTGGCAATACAACCGTATCCTCCCCCTCCATTAATAGAGAGAACTTTAATTTCGGCCATTAATGATAGAGAAAACATTACTGATAATAGGAGAAGCAGTTTTTTCATGATGATTATTCCTTTAATCTAAATTTGAAGAGTACTTTATTGTAGAAATGAAATAGCAGAATTGTCATGCCAAAAGGTGTTAGGTCTTACTCGTATATTTTTTGTAACCAAAGTGGAGTAAAGCCCTCAGAAAGGTGAATCATTAATTAGAGCAGTTTTAGTAAATCAAGAGGATCGAGGCGTTGTGTATAGTCCGGGTTTAAATAGGCAAAAGTAATTTCGCCTTTTTGATTAATGATATATGTTCCTGGTAGTGGAAGTTCATTATTTGCATTTCCCTGGTTTTCCTCTAGGTGAATTCCAAATTCTTTATAAATCTTAACAATGTCATTATTTACCTGAAAAGCAATCCCCATTTTTTTAGCAATTAAATTACCCACATCCTGATAAATTTGAAAACTAATACTTTGTTTTCTTTTAAACCGAATTATCTCTTTAAAAGTATCTGGAGTTAAAACTAATACTTGATAGCCTTTATCTTCAATCTTTTGTTTATACTTTTCATACTCTTTTAATTCTAACTGACAGTAAGGACACCATGATCCACGATAAAATTTTAAAACAACTGGCTTTTTTGAGTAAAAAGTAGAAATTTTCTTCCCATTTACCAAAAAATCAGGAATTTTTGCTCCTTGTTTGATAGCTTTTTGAATTAGTCCTGAGCCTCTCAGCTCTTGTAACGCTTGCTTAAATTTATCTTTAATATTCTCAGACATTTTTTGATTAGATTCCGTTGAACGTTTCTTTAACTTATCAGTCAAGGTTGCTTGATCTTTTGCAAAAGAACTAAAAGAAAAGAGAAATACTAAAACTAATCGAAACATAAAAGATCCTCAAGAAACTGATTTATTTTCATAGAGATTAAAGCAAGATTAGGTAGATGGAAACTTAATTAAATTGAAAATATTGAGGAAGACCCCCTCTTCAGAGGAAAAGGAGGTCAATTTATGCTATTATTTTTTCTTTTTACCAGGTTTATGAATATACATTTCAATTCTTCTATTTTGAGATTTACAATGCTCATCTGGATTAACATCCGTACAAATTGGATTATTTGATCCATGGGCAAAAACATGAATCCTTTTTGCATCAACGCCTCGATCAACAAGTTGCTGCTTAATATTCTCAGCTCTACCTTGAGAAAGCTTTTGATTATATTCTGGATCCCCAGTATTATTATCTCGATCAGTATGGCCATGAATTTCAATTTGAACTTTAGGGAACTTATTTAATAAGACTTCTAACTCATCAAGTTTCGTTAATGTTTCTTGATCTTTTTGATTAATAGTAAACTTATCATAATCAAATTGTACTTTGAGTAATTCATAGGTGAACCTCGATACCTTATACTCATCATTCTGCTTATCAAAAATGACTACATGAGAAAATCTAATTCTAGCATTTTCATCTTTATAAGTTAAAAGTAACTCTTTATTCCCTTCTAACTCTTCTGGGTTTAATCGTATTTTATTATCAACCCCAGACTCTTTTAAGAATGGCTTTTGATTATGGCCAGGAAGATGAACCACTAATTTAGTTTTTTTCTTTGTGGTATCAAGATCAAAAGGATTATCAAAACTAATCTCTTCTTTCGTTTCTTCTGAACTTTCTTCCAAAATATCTTCTTCGATGATTTCTTCTTCGACATCTATTTCAGTTGGTTTAAATCTTGAATAATCTACGTCAGAAGACGGATTTCCTTCTGATGGACCACTTCCTTCACCATTTCCAGAAATATTGTAATCAATATCAATTAAATCAAAGAATACATTTTGCTGAGCATAATTTTTAGTATCAAAGCTTCCGATGTAACTCTCTTTACTGCTTCCTTTTTGTACAATATAAATTCGGCAAACTGAATTTGTTGGTACATCTTTAAGCACAAAACTTTTAATAATACTTTTTCGCTTTCGAACTTCCTTTTTCGTTCGTCCATTTTCATCTGTGCAAACTAGTATAACTCTATCAATCTTTGCTTTTTTATATTTTGTTGGAAAGGGGATTTTTCTTTTGGTAAAAATATTCACTCTCACGTCATGCTTGTATTCAGCAGAGTATTTGCTCGACCAAGTTTTTTTAGAGAGATCTATTATCATCACGACCCCTCTCACTTTGAGAGCATCCCAGTTTTGGAAATTAATTGTCTTAAGAGTTTCAGCAGGTCCAGCCTCAATTGTTCCATCGCCATTTAAATCATAGTATATGTGGCAATTTTTTTCTTGTTCAGTGGCCCTTTTAACTTTCACAATCCCTTTTTTATTTGTGGTTAAAGAAATCAACCGATCACTTCCCTCACACTTAATAGCAACACTTTTATTAGCTAAAGGAACACCTGGCTTTTCTAGTAGTTGAATCTTAATCCTTCCCACAGTATTTAAATTTTTTGGGTGAATAAAGAACCAGTCCCCAAACCTTTCATTAAAATTATGTTGAGCTTGCAGTGTTTGAACTGCGGTTAATCCAATTAGGAATATTATTAAATTTATTTTTTTCATAGTTATGGCCTTTTAAGAAATATTTTATTATTTAGCATTTTCAATTTGAGTAAGCATTTCACAATGATTATATAAAAAGTAATTAAGCATTTCATACTGAATCATTTTTTTCTCAGTACAACTTCTCTTATAATCCAGAGAATATCGAAATTTACCAGTTCGCTCACTTGTCCAGTAACTAATTTTTTTGACTTGATCATCATTAATTAAAATTTGTGTAAGCTCATTTGTATCAACTCGCTTCACCATAAATTCTATTTCAGATCGAGCACGATTATTTGGATTAAACTTTACCGTTACTTCGAAACCATTTCCTTCCATTCGAAAGTCTCGATTACCGCCACTAACTGCTGGCCCAATACTTTTATTCCCTAGTATTTCTTCAATAAAAAGCATCATCCCATCATATGAATAGGGATCAACCTTTTCCTGTTCCTGCGTTAAGCTCGTTTGAGAAATAAATAGAGTGATTAATAATAAATAGATCATTTTCATGAAGCGCCACCTTTAAAGAAGAGAAATGATAGAATCAAATAGCTGTTTACAATCTGGTCAGTTTTTTTCTACAAAAAAATTTAAGCAGAGAAAAAAATCTATGCTCTCTTTTAACAATTCTCAATATACCTCAGACATCTAAGAGCAAAATTGCAAGATTAAGTAATATTTATAAGCTTTTATAATTTCCAAGTAATCCAGGGATAATCAACATAAGATCTATTTATGCAATATTCATCCATAATTTTTTTTATTTTATTCCTGAGCTGCCAAAACAGTACCAATAAGCCAACCATTGCCTATAAAGAACATAGAATCAAACAGACCAAAGAAGGGCATATTATTCATTGGAAAATTGATTTAAAAACTACTATCAAACCCATTTCCATTGGAGCTACTATGACCCATCCAAATACAGATGGCCCAACATGGGAAATAGGTAAAGATAGAATCAAAAAAATTGAAGAGAATTTGTACCGCATAAAGGGAACGTATAAACTTTCTAAATTCTCACCTAAGGGTTACTATTATTTGATCATCCATGACCTTTCAAATCAGCAGAATGAAAAAATCTTAATTGATGAGCATATCGAAATAATTCATTGATAATTATTA
>JAOHMI010000149.1 GCA_028101965.1 Bacteriovoracaceae bacterium | reverse complement strand
CCATAAGAGTATTGAACTATTTGCTTTTTTGTCTGGATAAGATCTAGTTTTTTGACTCTAAAGTAGATGACTGCTCCAATTCCTCGCCTATTTGATTTATCTCCTTCCAAAAAGAAACGAAAAGCTCTTTTTTTCAAGAAGACTTGATTGTTTTTAAATAAATAAGCCCTTTTTTTAATCCTCTTATCACGCATATCAGTTTGAAAGCTAAGGATATCCATCTTTCCATCTTGATTGTAATCTAGTGCAACTGTATTAAGTGGATTTGTAATATCTAAACCGAGAATAACTGATTTATCTTCAAATGAATGATCAGGAAGCTGTTCGAATAATATTAATTTGCTATGAGGAGGAAATCCAGAGTTATCCACTAACAAATCTAAAAGTCCATCATTGTTAAAATCGGCCCAAATTCCTCTGCGGTCTGCTTGATTCCAATTAATATCCTTTGCATCCGATAAGTATTCTGTGCGAAAAAATTTCGGGGGAAAGGAGAAAGTTGATCCTGTTAAAAGCGAGCTTCGATCAATGGTTTCTTGATCCCAATTGTGATTTAATTCGGCCATAAAAACATCCCAAATACCATCATTATTATAGTCAGCACATAGACCTAAAAAACTTCGCCCACCACCTCTTTGGGTAAATCTACCTTTGAAGTCGTCTGAGTAATGCGTCTCTTTTCCAAAGTCTTGAAACCGATACCCTTGAGACTTAGAGGAATAGCGGTTAAGCCATAATTTATTCGGGTATTGTCCAGTCGCCGCAGTAAGAATATCCATACGATTATTTAAGTCAATGTCGCAGATACTAAGTCCATAGGTGGGACGAGCATTACGATAAACGCCAGTATTCGAATCCTTGTC
Organism: Bacteriovoracaceae bacterium; assembly: GCA_028101965.1. Taxonomy (GTDB): domain Bacteria; phylum Bdellovibrionota; class Bacteriovoracia; order Bacteriovoracales; family Bacteriovoracaceae; genus JAOHMI01. The sequence continues at coordinate 2,436 of JAOHMI010000149.1, read as the reverse complement.
ATGCTCTCCGAGTAAAAGACCATTATTAGGCTTTAGTTTTTTTTTATCACTAAGATAAAACTCATCAGCGAGAGGTAGGGTATTAAGTGATGTTTGATAAAACCAATTCCCCATATATAAATCTAAAAAGCCATCATTATTAAAATCAAGAGGCACGGCACTTATGGTTGGGTGGGCTGGGGAGCTCAACCAATCCGTTTTTTTTGTAAAATGAATTATTCCTTTTTTATTCTCTCCTTGAAAAATAATCGGTTTAATTTTAGCCAGTTCTGTCTTTTGATTGGCCACAATGGCCAACATATCTATTACTCCATCTTTATTAAAGTCTTCGAACAAGACAAAAGAAACTCTCAAAAACTCATCAAATAATGTCAGTTCATAGTTTTGAGAATACTTCATTGTTTTTGCATCAAAGAAGTAAACTTTCGGAGTAGAGTAATAAGTTGGAATCACCACAATTTCGGAATAACCATCATGATTTAGATCGACAATATTAAATGCGACTGCTTCATTAATATTTAGCCCGACTTTTTCAGTGATATCAACAAAACCATCCATATTCTTTTTAGTCGGGCCAAAGTTAGGAATTACTTTTGGTTTCTTATCTTCAACAGAATTGTGAACAGCACTTGGCTTCTCGCTCCACGGATTTAATTTTTTTATCTGGCTACAGCCAAAAACAGAAAAAAGTAGAATTAAGGAGCTTAATCTAAGATGATTAGAAATCGATAATATCGAATCCATATCCATCACGTTCAACCACCGATTTTGAAATTTTCGGAACATATTTATCGTAATTCTTCCCTAGCCTTTTAGAGTTTCTCATAAAATTTTGTCGGCAGTCCCGGCAAACAAGATGAGTCATATCTAAGGCATATTCTTTATCCGCTTCTTTAAGATTATCACTATTAAGGATTGCAGTAGTACGTGAAAGAGTACAAAGCATCACATATAGCTCAATGGCCATATTTGCGATTCTTCTTTGAGGAAGTTCATTACCAATGATATTTTTCCCATGTTTCATGATGGTATTTTCTACTCTAATTGAAAAATCATTGAGCATTTGTGAGAAATTCTCTCCAAGATCCTCTAAATCCGGATGGACTTTACTTAAAGTTTTTATATTCACCATTTTCCCTAATCTCTTTGTAGCAAAATTACTGAGAACACCTAGTGATTTAATTGGATCTTGAATAGCTTTTGAAACATCGGCCACTTTCCCCAATTCTTTTAAACTGTCAGAGGGACCCTTAATACCAGATAAAGCAGTAAAAATTCTTAATATTTCATTGGTCCCTTCGAAAATTAAATTAATTCGAGAATCTCGCATTAATCTCTCGTAAGGATATTCCTTCATATAGCCAATTCCAGCCGCAATTTGCATTGCTTTATCTACATTATCCCATAATTTTTCTGAGCAATAAATTTTACAAATAGCTGACTCAAGAGAAAAGTCTTCAAGACCTTGAGTAATTTTTCCTGTCGTAAAATAAATAGTGGATTCACATGCATAAGTGGAAGCTGCCATGCTGGCCAATTTCTCTTGAATCATTCCAAAATTAGCAATGTAATCATTAAATTGTTTTCTGGTTTTTGCTTGATTAGTTGCTAATTTTAAAACTGCTTTCATTCCTCCAACAGAACCGCTCCCCAAAGATAGCCGCCCCATATTCAAAACTTTCATAGCAATCTTAAAGCCCTTCCCTTTTTCACCAAGAATATTTTCTTTGGGAACAATAACATTATCAAAGTATACAGCGCGAGTTTCAGAAGCTCTAATTCCCATTTTGTCTTCTTTTTCACCAAAACTGACCCCTTCTCTATCTTTTTCTACGATAAAGCAGGTGATTTTTTCGACTGTTTTCCCATTTAATTCGTGATCTGTTTTACAAAAAACAGAATAAAACTCTGCCATACCGCCATTAGTAATCCACAATTTTTGTCCATTAATAGTGTAATTTCCATCACCATTATCTTTAGCTTTTGTTTTAATCGAATACGCATCCGAACCACTCGAAGGCTCTGTTAAACAAAAAGCTGCAAAACTTTCTCCAGTTGCCAACTTAGGCAACCATTTACTTTTTTGTTCGTCGTTTCCTTCATTTAATAGTGCTTTATAACCAATGGATTGATGTGCCCCCAAAGTGGTCGCAATTGAACCATCGATCCCGGCCACCTCTTGAAAGACTCTTGAGTATAAAGTTATATCAAGCTCTAGTCCCCCAAACTGCTCTTCAACAGCTAAACCACATAGCCCTAACTCTCCAAGACCCTGTAGCACTTCTTCTGGAATTTTTGCATCAATATCAAATTTTTCTGAATCTATATTATCTTGAGCAAATCGATCAACGGCCATGGTTAGCTCTTTTGCCATTTCTTTTTGATCTTGAGAAAACCACGGAAAAGGAAAAACCTCATCTTCATCAATATGGCCAA
>JAOHMI010000148.1 GCA_028101965.1 Bacteriovoracaceae bacterium | reverse complement strand
AAACCCATGACAGACCAGCATCTCCAGGGTTCTTCCAATAAGTGTGCCAGTGATCTTCATTTAAAACGTTTAAGACTAGATAACTTTTATTTCCATCTTTATATTTATTTAAAGTTACCGTTGCATGTTTCTCTAAGCCAAAACTAGAATAGATGGAAAAAGCTATGATTAAGAATAAAACAAATGGGTTAAGGATAGATTTCAAAACGGTAAGACCTCCTTGCCCAACTTTTACTAATTGCTAAGTTCAAACTAATTATAGTGTCTCGCAGAAGCCTAAGGATTCTTTACGATTCGATCACGCCATTGCTTAACTTCAGGATCTAGATAATCCACAATAAATCCCTCAACTGCATACTGACTAAATTCATAATCGTGAGAATGGGTAAGACACTCCGTGGGGCAAACCGTGGTACAAAGACCGCAATAGCAACAAAGAGCTGTATCAATATCAAATTGAGTTAATATTTTCCTAATCGCTTGGCCATTACTAGTCTTAGGGATATCTTCACCTTTCGGTCGGCTCACTGATGAAATATAAATACAATCTACCGGACAAGCGTTTGCGCAGTTAGTACAAGAAATACAATTCTGAGAATCATTATACAATCTCATTCTAGCTTTTTCTGGTAAGACTTCACGAACTTCAGGATATTCAATTGTGACAGGTTTATGAGACCAAACATATTTAAAGGTAATCCACATCCCCTTTGCCGTTGAAGTAACACCTTGATATAAACCTCTGAAGTAATCTTTAAAAGAACCTGTTTCTACACTAGTACTCATCGATCAACCTCCCCTAATACGATATCAATACTACCAATAGTAGCAACGAAATCAGCAATCATTTGTCCTGGCGCCATGAATGGCAACATTGAAGTGTGAGTAAAGCAAGGTGATTTCACTTTCATCCGATATGGTTTTTTACCATTTTCTTCACTTACTAAGTGAATTCCTAACTCTCCACGTGGACATTCTGTTCGAACATAAACTTCACCTTTTGGAAGTTTAAGCACTTTAGAAACTTTTCCCATAATTGGGCCATCTTCTATTTTATCTAAAACTTGTCTAATTATTTTTACAGACTCTTTCATTTCTTTCATTCTAACATAATAACGGTTCCAACAATCTCCAATTGTCCCCTCTTCACCTGCTCCAAGAGGAACATCAAAATCGAATTCTTCGTAACCGCAATAAGGATCAACTTTTCTTAAATCCCAATCTACTCCTGAGCCTCTAAGAACTGGACCTGTCGCACCATAAGCAAAACAATCTTCTGCCGTCAAAGTACCAACATTACAAGTTCGATCTTTAAATATTTTATTATGGGTCACAAGGTTATTATATTTATCAACTTCACCTTCGAAGTGATCACAAAATTCGCTTATTCTCTCTAGTTGTTGTTCAGAAATATCATTCCAAACTCCACCTAGCCAAATATAGTTATAAAGAAGTCTTGCCCCAGATATTTCCTCAAAGAGGCGGAGAATTTTTTCTCTTTCATCAAAGGCATAGAGGAACGGTGAGAAAGCTCCTAAGTCAATGGCATATGTTCCGAAAGCCATTAAGTGACTTGCAATTCTTTGTAATTCAGAGACGAGAACTCTAATCAATTGAGCTCTTCGAGGAACTTCTGTTCCAGCCATTTTTTCAACTGTTAGGGCATAACCTAATTCCATATTCATCGCAGCTAAATAATCTAAGCGGTCAACAAAAGGAATAATTCCTCTATAATCTAGATTTTCACAATGTTTTTCCATACATCGATGAAGATAGCCTAAATGAGGTATGGCCTTAGCAACCACTTCGGAATCAGTTAGTATCTCAACTCTTAAAACACCATGAGTTGCCGGATGTTGAGGACCCATATTTAGAGTCATTAATTGAGACTTAAGTGCTTCTTCTGTTGTAACGTTTGGCTCAGTTGCGCTTAGTTGATAGTTATCTGGATTTTGTGAGGCCATTTATATCTTTCCTTAATAGTCTATATAATGTTTATTCTGTTTTACTTTCGCTTGCAGCTTTCTCTTCGGCTTTTTTTCGAGCGACTTCAGCCTTTTCATGCACGATGTATTCACGTTGGTTCATATTCATTTTGTCGTCAGGAAACACATCCATGCCGGCATAAGTTTTAGGAGACATATAGTCTTTTCTAAGAGGAAAGCCTTCCCAGTCATAAGGGCAAAGAATTCGTCGTGGGTCTGGATGGTTATTAAAAACAACTCCAAACATGTCGTAACACTCTCGTTCTTGAAAATCGGCGGCAGGATACAAATCTACAATAGAATCAATCGAAGGATCCACTCGTCCCTCAAGTCTTACTTTTACGATGGCCGTATGAGGTTTATTCTTATCAAAATTAGCAAACATATAATTCACTTCAATGTGATCTAAATAATCAACACCACTAATTACTTGAAGTGCATTAAAAGATATCGAATCATTTTCTTTAATAAATTTAATTGCGGAGTGAAAAGAGTTTTTTCCTTTGATGAGTATTGAATGGTCTCCATTTTCTGGAGTCAATACTTCAGCATCCACATCTTTAATATTTTTATTTAAAAGTTCAACTAAATCATTAAGCATGCTTTACCCACTTGTCATAAATTAAATGCTCATTTGAAATTTTCTTTTGCAGGGTCATTATTCCTTCAATTAAAGCTTCAGGACGAGGAGGGCAACCTGGTACATAAACATCAACTGGCACAACTTCATCAACACCTTTTAAAACGTGATAACCATGCTGCCAATATGGACCTCCCTTATTAGCACAACTTCCCATAGAGATAACGTATTTTGGTTCAGCCATTTGCTCATAAAGCATTTTAACCCTTGTTGCCATCTTAAGGGTAACAGTTCCAGCAACTATCATTAAGTCTGCTCGTCTGGGTGTTGCCATAAAAGCTCCACATCCAAAACGTTCTAAATCATATTTAGCAGCACCTGTGGCCATCATTTCAATAGCACAACATGCCAGGCCGAAAGTCATTGGCCAAAGGGAGTTCTTTCTTCCCCAATTAAAAAAATCATCAACAGTTGTAAGAACAATTCCTGCTTCCCCTTGCATAGGAGACCTCCAGATTTATAATCTATTTTCTAAAATTTACGGTTCAATTCTTGAGCATATTTTAATTGTAAGATGCGATCTAGTCAATTTAAAGGTCAGAATTTATAGAGAGATCAGCCAATTTAGAGTATTAAATAAAGAGTCCATTGCGCGATGCATTTACCGGATTCGAGCAATCTTTTCATACATATTTTGCAATAATAACAAATGTAATCGAATTATATTTAGTTTAAACA
>JAOHMI010000147.1 GCA_028101965.1 Bacteriovoracaceae bacterium | reverse complement strand
TTTTCCTGATTTAACGTTTGCTCCTTGATCTGTATTATCTTCTTTTTTTTGAACTCGGTCAGAGTTTGATGATGAATTCAATTTTTCAAGCCTGTCCTTAAAATTTGAATTTTTAGCTAATAGATCTTTATCTGCAAAATCTTTCTTATTAGCGGCCCCTACATCTTCCATTTGCTTCTTAATACGATTCTTTATTGAATTATTTAAATTCTTTTTATCGCTTTCATTTAAAGTAACTTTTTTAGCGACTTTCTCACTATTACTATTATTTCGATCCGTTTTTTTCTTTGCCACTGGTTTTTTTGGCTTTGCCTTTCTTTTGCGAACTCTTCCTGATTTATTATTTGCTGCTAAAGGTGTACTCTTACTATCTCCTCCAATGAAAAAATCATATCCCACATATCCAGCCCCTCCAATAATTATAATTAAGATGAGCGCTCTCACTGGAGAAATTTGAATTCTTACTTTATCTTTTTTGCTATTATTATCCACGTCTGGAAAAAATTCCACATCTGATTCATCAGACTTAATTTCGGGTATCTTTTTCACTTTATTCTTATTAAAGAGTGAAGTTATACTTGCAAAAAATGTCTCTTTTTCAATATTTTTCTTAGGATGAGGTTTTCCCTCTTCGGGGTGATGGCTTTTGGACCGAATATCTTCTTCACTTAACAGTGATTTTGACTGAAGAGGTTGAAAAGTGGTTTTATCATCACTTTTCACTTCAATCTTTTCTTTTGCAACAAAAGATTTCTTCTTTCTCCCTTTTGGGGCTTCCTTCTCAGCTTCAGTTATTTCATCATCTGCCTTTTCAGGTTTTTTTTTACCAAAAGGCAATTTATTTAGAAATTTTTTCATTTAATCCTTTCTCTTAATTGAATTTTCTCATGGGTTAAAATTATTAGTAAATATTATTTTTATATATTCTCTTCTCAAAAGAAGATTCGTGTGCAAAATAAAATTAAAAGCATTTCCTTAAGTAATTTAGAACGCAGCATCCAAGCTAAATTACGGTTTTTCTCATCATTTGGAAGCTTAAAAGGGTTAAGGCCTTTATTGTGAATAAAGAAACCAACTTAACTGATATGATATTAGACGAAGGTGTTATAAAATTTAACTATGAGTTGATCCCTGCTCCTCCAATTGAGCTCCATGAATATCAAGAGCTTGAGAATTGGAGGAAGAAACTTTTTAAATTAAAATTAATTGGGGAGTATCCCATTGAAAAAGTCGGGTATGGGAATATTTCGAAACGAACTGACCATAGTCCAAATTCTTTTTTAATCACAGGTTCTCAAACAGGACACCATAAAGATCTTAAAGGTGATCATTATACTTTGATTTTAAATGCTGATTTGCAAAAACAGAATGTAACGGCAAAAGGACCAATCAAACCAAGCTCAGAATCTCTCACCCACTTTGCGATTTACAAAGCAAGCCTAGAAATAAAATATGTTTTTCATGCTCATTCAGCAGCGATTTGGAAATACATGGTAGAGCATAATAATGATTTTGATCAAACATCAGAAAACATTGGTTATGGAACTCTAGAAATGGCAGAACAAGTTCAAAGTTTAATAGGTAATAAAACCTATGGAACAATTGTTATGAAGGGTCATCAGGATGGAATTATAGCCTACGCTAAGACTCCTGAAGAATGCGGTTCTTTACTTATAGATCTTGTTGAGAGAAGCCAGCTATAAATTTACTGTTTTCAGGAGAAAGAGTTCTCTCAATTTGATGAGAACTACTTATTTTTCTTGGTAAAAATAAAAAATTTTTATATGATTGATTACTTTTGCTTAGATTAAGATTCAATTTATGCGCCAATATTCCCATTGTCATTCGTGTATTAAACTCACAAAAAGGATAAATTTTATTCTCAGAACTTTGATCAATATAAATGAAAAAATCCATCGTAATTAGTTCAGAATTTGCAATAAATGGTGAGAGATAACCCTTTTCCAAATCATCAATAAACTTCAAAAATCGAGTTATCTCAGTGTCAGCTAACTCATAGCCTTGCAAAAAGTTTTCGATAAGGGTCGTTTCAAGTTCTAAGTTAATTTTAGTGCCAAAATAACGGTTATTTAGAGAAACATAATTTTGGTAAATACCTTTTTCATTGCCTTTCCAATAAAGACTTAAGTCAATAGTTCGATGTAATCTATTTGTCACAATATATTGGCCCGTTTTTTCCAAAACTCCGCTATAGCCATACTCGCTTCTGACTACATTTTTCTTCTTATCAATATTTAATATGGAGTTAACTATTTTATAATCAAAATTGGGGTAATATGAGTTAATTAGCTCCTTCAAGAAATTATGTGATTTCACCTTTGATGAGAATTGCAGCTTTTCTTTTCTTAATTCGAGGTTTCCCCATAAATAATGAATTTTCTTATTCTCAAGATTTGTATTATAGACAAAAACATTAGGGAATCGATCTAAATAATTTCGATCATAGTTAGCCTGACTAAAATAATCGCCGTCCTGCAAATAAAAGAATAAATATTCGATCTCCTTTGCGTTTTGACACCATTTATCGATTAAATTTTTATTCCTTATTTGTTGCTCAAAATTAGTATTTACTAAATATATTTTCATTTTTTACGTTTTGTTATTGAATAATTATCTGAATAGTTTGCCAAATTCTGAATAAACTCCTCTCCTAATCCAATAGCCTTTCTATTTTCAGGTTTAAAATCTATTCCTCTGGCCCTTGCAGGTGACAAAGGAAAAACTAAATTTTCTATATACTTAGCCCACAATTCAGAAGAAGAACCACTTTTAGATCCGAGTTGAATTTTCCCTAATGAAACATGACCGATTTCATCCTTTAAAACAACTTCCAAACAATCGGCAATATCAAAAAATTTATTTTGAGAAAATATTTTTTGATAATAAAGAGCAAAATCTATATTTGCTGACTCAAAAGTTAAATTCATCATCGCAGCAAACTGAGATAAGTTTTTTAATGGAAGTAAGTGCCTTAGGAAAAAGTCATTTTTCGGAAACTCTGCAAAATCATATCCTAAATCTTTAATAATTTTTTGATAGAGTTTAAAATGCTTTTGCTCATCAACAATGGCAGCAACCAACCCTCTAATATAATTTTTTTCTTCATCTTTTCCATTCCAAAAATATTTTATTGCATAGGCCATACACTCAATGGCTTGAAGCTCGTGATTGGCAAAAGAAGCAATCGCAAAAGCTCTTGCATATTTATCTTGAAGAATTTTATTTATATTCGGAAACTTAATTTTCTTTTTAGAGAATTCAATACTTGAGTCTCGTTTAAAGAAATCGACGGATAAACTCTCTTCTTTCTCGGAGGGATCGAAT
>JAOHMI010000146.1 GCA_028101965.1 Bacteriovoracaceae bacterium | reverse complement strand
TATCGAATCCACAAGAAAATTGTTTGAATCTTTTTTTAGCGAAAAATATAATGTCTCATTTTTCCAAAGTGAATACAATGCAATAAAAAGTAACCCTGAAAGCTTTTTTGATTACATCTTCATAGATCTCATCTTTCTAAGAAAGTTTGAAAAAAAACCATTAACTAAAGAACTCTTTAATGATGTTTTTCTCCCGCTACAGAAATATTTTCCAGAAGCTAAAAAAGTTATAATGGCAGATAGGCGTCTTGTTCAAGACTGCGTTCTCGCAGTAAAGCTTGGAATTGATAGTTATATTAATTATCCACTTGTTGTCGATGAGATTCAATATGTGATGGATCTACTTTATGAAAGAATTAAAAGTCAAGCTGTCATTGAACATCATGAAAAAGACGCGAATAAATTTGACCGAGAAGACCATTTAGAATCTCAGTCATCATCAATGCAACTAATTCTTGAAAAAATTAAGTCTGTTGCAAAGACAAAATCTACTGTTTTGCTAACAGGTGAATCAGGAACCGGAAAAAGTGTATTAGCAAGAAGTATTCATGATTTGAGTAATCGAAAAAGCAAAAGCTTCATAAGTGTCCATTGCGGTGCTATTGCTGAAAACTTAATAGAGAGTGAACTCTTTGGACACGAGAAAGGTTCTTTTACCGGCGCAATCAAAAAAAAGTTAGGCAAATTTGAGCTGGCAAATGAAGGTACAATATTTCTTGACGAGATTGGAACACTTTCAGAAGCGACACAGATAAGACTTCTCCAAGTACTACAAGAGCGTTTTATTCAAAGAGTTGGAGGTGAGAACAATATTGATATAGATATTAGAATAATTGCTGCCACAAATAGTAATTTGCAAGATCTGGTCAAACAGAAGCTATTTAGAGAAGATCTTTATTACCGTCTCAATGTTTTTCAAATCGAAGTTCCTTCTCTTAGAAAACGCTGCGAAGATATAGAAGGGCTCTCTAACAACATACTCAAGCGGTTTAATAGATTATATGGAAAAGATATTCATACCCTTGATTTAGACGTGCTGGTAGCATTTAAGCACTACTCCTGGCCTGGGAATATCAGAGAATTAGAAAACCTCATAGAAAGAGCCTATGTATTAGAAAAAACTCATGTACTGACCGCAGACCATTTCTCAAATAAAATTTTTAACGAATCAAACATACCAAAAGCAATATTAACTTTATTTCCCTCCCTAAATCTAAATGAGGCGAGAAGGAAAGCTCTAGATGCTTTTGAAAGAAATTATATTCAAGAACTTTTAATAAAATCTAATGGAAACCTAAAAGAGTCAGCTACAATTTCAGGAGTCAGCATTAGGCAACTTCATAAATTCATAGCTAAACACGAAATTAATAGAAAGGAGTTTATTTCTACAAAACAACAATAAGATGAACTGTTCGTTCTAAATGAGAGGAATGCTAATTATATCAATAAATTTGTCTGCAGTTAAATGATTAGTTGTTTTTTTGAAAACATAATTCCTAGGGACCACATAAGGTTAGAAATAAGTGATTTATCTTAAGCGATGCTTTGAGCGTTATTCATTTGTTTGTAAAAATAAAAGCGCCCAGTTTATTTCGGGCGCTTTTTAATTACTGATTAGTTTTATTAATTTCGAAAACATAGTTAAGTGCACTTTTTAACTTATTTTCACTTAAGCAAAACCATCTCCAATTTTGACCATAATACCTTTGAAGAAGATCCACTGCATTTTTTTCAGAAAGTCCTTTCTCAGCATTATATTTCGGCCATATTTCAGACCACCAAGGGTACATTTTACAAGCTGGAACGTTGTGCTCAGTTGGTCTGGAAGTTTGTCCTTCTGTCACCAAACTTCCCACAAAGTCAGCATTTTTGAAGACTTTATCGATTTGAGTTCGAAACCCTTTGACATCTTGCTCTGTTAATTCTGATGAATCAGTAGCTTTATAAAATTGAACTGTTACCCTAATGGGAAACCTTTCATCTCTTTCGATTTTAAGCTGGTCTATTTCCACAAATGGGCCTTCAACTGGTCCATGTCCAATAACTGCATTTTGAATCATCGACTTTTTTGAATCATATGCCATAGAGAACATCTCTTGCCATGGACCATCTATTCCACCCCAAGGATAGTCTGGAGTTATATGTTTAAGTGGTACTTGGATTAAAAGAACCATGTTAAGTCCGGTTTCACCATTTGCTTTTACTCTATTTTTTTTATCGGTTTCGACATTTTTAATATACTCACTCTCTCTTTCTCCGCTAAAAGAGGCTTTTTCTCCGTTATGGTTGAAAAAAAGCCTCTGCCCTCTAGTATAAAATCCACGATCTCTATTGAAGGCGTCCCTCTTGTTGTCGATGATCGTGGCAGAGGTACCTTCCCGAGTAGCAACAATGGCCAAAACAGCAGGGTTGTTTACACTTGATTGGTAGTTAAATAGTACTGGGTTAAAGTGAGCTTTCCCTGCCTTTGGAACCGGCAAAAAAGTTACCTGCGGGCTTATTAAAACATATGTATCTCGAGGAGCGAGAAGAGAGGTTTCTTCACCTTTCCAGCTAGCACTATCAGAAAGATAATTTCTAAAATTCGCAAGATATTCAGTCAAAGTAATTTTTTTGGCATCTTCACCTTTTTCATTCCCAACTAGTAGATAAAAATCACTTGGGGATAAATCAGCAGTTTTGTCAGAAAAATTAGGATAACGCACCACTGGCATTGCAATTGGTTGAATGTCACCTGTTTCCCCAACGGTATGAACTTGAATTGTCATATCAGAAATATTTGGTCCCATAGAAGAAGCCTTTGAGCGACCGGTATCCTCCCATGTGACGTTAAGAAGACTTAGCCCGTAGTCATTAACTAACTTTCTGGTTTTTGGGTTTGAAGTCATTTGTGCTACTTCTTTTACAGTTTCTGCATAATTTTGGTAGTCAATTAAAGTTGAATCTACAGCAGAAGCTGCAGGGCCAAGCAACAGTGTTGTTGCGAGTAAGTATTTCATTAATTTATTTTCATTTTTAAACAGTTTCATTGTCTTCTCCTAGTTGAATTGTTTTGCGGACAGACAATGTCAGGTTTCAATCAAAAGGAATAATATATAGTTACGATGTGATACATAAGATAATAGTATGTATAATTACTGTCATCTCTATTAGTATTTATTCTGCGTAATCCACAGATATGGGATCAAAAAGATAACATAATTTATCAAATGGAGAGGCCGCTAGAATCCTTGGTAATCGTATACGTGATCTAAATAAAATTCAGTCCGAAAAGCCTATCAGAAGGTTGAAGAAATACGGGGAGTCGCCGATGCTAAAGCCACTGCAATTTACTCAGAAGCATATAATCAAAATAATAAAGCCGTCGCCTATTATGCATTTATACGAACTATGCAGTCCTATAAGTATGTTATGGATAAGAATACGATACTTGTTCTT
>JAOHMI010000145.1 GCA_028101965.1 Bacteriovoracaceae bacterium | reverse complement strand
TAAATCTCAAGCGGTGATCGAATTTACACCTCAAGGTGAAATCTTAGTTGCGAATGAAAACTTCTTGGCCGGACTTGGTTATGAATTAAGTGAGATTAAAGGCAATCATCACCGAATGTTTTGTGAGGAAGAGTATGTGAATAGCTTGGATTACAAAAATTTCTGGAGAGGGTTAGCTTCTGGAGAGTTTTCAGCAGGAGAGTATAAAAGAATCAAGAAGAATGGAGAGCCTATTTGGATAAACGCCTCATACAATCCAATCCTTGATGCTGAAGGTAATGTTTTTAAAGTAGTAAAGTTCGCCAGTGATGTAACTGAAGCAAAAATAAAAAATTCAGATTATGAAAGTAAAATAAATGCCATTGATAAATCTCAAGCAGTGATTGAATTTACTCCGGATGGAACAATAATTACAGCAAATCAAAATTTTTTAAGTACAACGGGCTACAAGCTCAATGAGATTGAAGGGAAGCATCATCAAATGTTTTGTGAAAAAAGTTATACAAAAAGTTCAGAGTATCGAAGTTTTTGGAATAAGTTAGGTAAAGGTCAGTTTGATGCTGGTGAATATAAAAGAATTAGTAAAGAAGGAAATGAAATTTGGATCAATGCCTCTTATAATCCATTATATGATTTAGATGGAAAGGTATATAAAGTAGTTAAATATGCTACGGATCTGACTAAAGAAAAACAGGCTTATAATAACTTAGTATTTACCTTTGATAAGGCAGCAAATGAAGTTCTGGCTACGGCAGAAGATTTATCAGCTTCAGCAACCCAGCTTTCACAAAATGCACAAAATACTTTAGAAGGGTCCAACTCAGCTTCCTCTGCGGTGGAAGAAGTTCATGTGGGCATTCAAACAGTTGGAACGAGCACCGAGGAAATGGAGGCTTCGATTAAAGAAATCTCAGTATCTTCCTCCGATGCATCGACAATGTCCAAACAAGCAAAAGAAAAATCAAATGAAGCAAATAAAACGATTAATCACCTTGGAGAGGCATCTGAAGAAATTGGAAATGTTCTTAAAGTTATATCTTCCATTGCTCAGCAAACAAATTTATTAGCTCTTAATGCCACTATTGAAGCGGCTCGTGCCGGAGAAGCTGGAAGAGGCTTTTCTGTTGTTGCCAATGAAGTAAAAGAGCTTGCAAAACAAACGGCTCAAGCCACGGAAGATATTTCTTCTAAAATTCATAATGTTCAAAGCTCAACCGGAGATGCAGTTTCAGCGATAACAGAGGTAAGCGATTTTATTGATAAACTTAATGAAATAGCCATCTCCACTGCAGCTGCGGTTGAGGAGCAGGCAGCAACCACTTCTGAAGTTAGTAGGGTAATAATGGACTCGAATACAAGTATTTCGAGTGTTGCTGAGACCATCAAAGATGTTTCTATCGCCGCAGAAGAAAATTCAAAATCGAGTAATAAGACTTTAAATGTAGCAAAGAATCTTCGTGACCTTTCAGAAAACCTTAAGGTTTTAGTGGCCGAAGCTAAGAAAGACTAATTGAACTTCTCATCCTACTTAGTATATACTTAATTTTCGCAAAGAAAGGATGTATTATGAAAACAACGATTTCAAGTTTAATGTTAATGTTCGCATTACTTAGTCTTTTTGGCTGTGCGGTTTCAGAAAAAACATTATCCTCTGATGGTAATAAAGTTAAAGTTCTTTCCATGAAAGAAGTTGAAGACTGCACTGTAATCGATAAAGTTGTAGGGAAGAATGATTTAGGAAGTGATGAACTCGCCCAAAATCACGCTAAGAACTTAGCAGCTGATAAAGATGGAAATGCTGTTTACTTTGATGACATGGTTTCAAATGGAAAGAAGATTGAAGCTCATGCCACCGTGTACAAGTGTAAAAACTAATTCAATAATTACTTAGCTAGTTTAAGTTTTTGAAAAAACTCAGGGGTATGGAAACTTCCATGACCACCTTCTTGAATTTCAAGCTCAACTTTTGGATGGTCAGAGATCTCTTTAAATAAATCAGGAGAGCTGATCGCATCATCTTTTCCAGCGTAGACAAATAATTTCAAATTAGTTTGAGAATCTAGTCCAGCAAAAACATCTTCAGGTAAAATTGGATCTTTTTTTCCTAAGTCCTTGCAATTTTTCTAATTTTGTATTCATTTTGCCTGCGATCTTTATCAACTGAGAAATGAAGATAAGACTCTTCTCCCATTGCGAGTTTATTTCTTTTAGAACCAGTTATTTTTTTGTGTAGCTTTTTATAATAGTCACTTAGGCTTTTCTCTTTTGGAACATAAGCTTCATAGCGATTAAAAACAATATTTAATAAATCTGCTCCACCATAAAGGCCGAGTACATTTACTCCCCAATATTGACCATATCCCTTTAATGCATTTTTTAAAGGACTTTTTATCGAACATAACTCCTGGATGAAAATTAGTTTGTAAATAATCGTGAAAACGTGGATGCCAGCTTGGAAATGCTGTCAGGATTAAACCTGGAATGTCGATAATATATTTTCCACAATAGCTAACAATAATATCGTTTGCATTTTTTTCACTTGAAATATTCACACAAAATTTCTTTTTAATTTTTTGCTTCATTCTTAAAAGGAGTGCCTTATCTTCAGGATATTTTTCAAAGTATTTATCCATTTGCTCGATATGGGAGATAACTCTTTTCTTCGCAAAATAAGTGCTATTTTTGATGGCCCCAAAACCATGACCATGAGCGGCTGCTAAACTTTGAGGAAAAAGACTGACATATCTTTGTGTTATCATTGAGCCGAAACTTTGCCCTGAGACTACCCATTGGGCATTTTCTCCAAACAATTTTTTTCGTACTTCTTCCATATCATGAACAATTCCTCTGGAGAGGTAGAGTTGAAATCTTCTTAAACGGCTCTTAATTTTTTTTCTTTTTCTTTTTCCTAAAGCATTGAATTGGGGAAGACGAGATGAGCAGCCTTGACCCCTTTGATCTATAAAAACCAATGAGGTGTTTGGAAGAGATGAAGACATCATACTCCAACCTCGATTAGCACTTCCTGGACCGCCATTTTGCCATGCCACAGGGAAGATGTTTTCATCGCCTTTTTTATAGGCATAAAATATTTTTAGTACTCTTCCTGATTTCGTTTTATAGTTCTCATAATTGTCTACCCAACCATATTCAAAACTACGGGGAATTACAGTATTTTTAATATAGCTAAGACATTCCTCTGGTTTAGCTACATCTTCTGGAAGAGTTATCTCCGCTTGAAGGAAGCTATAAGTGAGTAGTGTAAAAATGAGAGTCAATCTCAATGTTCCGATCATTTTCATGGGCTAATTCCTGTTATCTAAAGGTGTACATTATTATTGTAATGTCT
The DNA here is from genome assembly GCA_028101965.1 of Bacteriovoracaceae bacterium. Lineage (GTDB taxonomy): Bacteria > Bdellovibrionota > Bacteriovoracia > Bacteriovoracales > Bacteriovoracaceae > JAOHMI01. Next base: position 103 of record JAOHMI010000145.1, on the reverse strand, counting down.
GTTATTTACAGCACAAGTTAGTGCGAAATGATTATTCGGTTTTTAGAGTTTTGCATTTAAAATATTCAATATTTGAAAGGGCTGAGAAAAGTGTAAATGAATA
>JAOHMI010000144.1 GCA_028101965.1 Bacteriovoracaceae bacterium | reverse complement strand
CTCATTTAATGCTTTAAGTGGGGTAAGTGAATTGATGTCTATTCCCATTAATTCTTTCTTTGCTGTTATTGCTTGATCGTCTTCAAGCGCTTGTTTCTTTTTGTCTTGCAATTGTGGATCTTCAAAGAAATTTAGTTGCTGAATGGGTTCTTCATTCTTTTTTGTTTGCACATCTTCAAAGGTTTTGAGAATTTTACTGGCACGATTAACAATGGTCGTGGGTAATCCAGCTAATTTAGCAACATTAATACCAATACAAGAATAAATCGAAGAGAGTATACCCTTATGTCTTTATATTTCAAGCTTATACGCCATTCACTAAGATTCTTACAATACGGCTATTTGGATGAGTATTCCACAACCGAAACCTTAATAGAGATGACAATATATTTCTCAATACCTTGATAAATAGCCAAATTTAAGAGATTTTAGTCATATATGAAAACTATCATCTATGATGCTAAACGAGCTTTCTTTAATAACTCAGGACTGGGAAACTACTCAAGAACTTTGCTTGAGAATTTATCTAATGTAGAGGAAGTTAAAACAAACCAGCTTATTATCAAACTAGCGACTCCAAATATAAAAAATAATTGCTGGTCTAACTTTGAGCTTTATTTCCAACCAAATCAATTAGTAACTCCAACGAATATGTTATTCTCAGATAAACTGTCATTTTTATGGCGTTCATTTAGTATTTCAAATGAAAATTTTTTAGAAAATTGTGACATTTTTCATGGGCTAAGTAATGAGCTCCCTCTTAATTTGCCTCAGCATATAAAATCAATTGTTACGATTCATGATGTAATTTTCCTTCTCTACCCAAAGTTATATAAATTTTGGGACCGCCTAGGTTATTCGCTAAAAACTGAACATGCTGTTAACAATTCCCAGAAAATTATTGCGATTACTCGACAAACGGCCAATGATCTTATTAATCATCTCAAGGTTCCTCCTAAAAAAATCGAGATTATCTATCAAACTTGCCACCAACAATACCTAGAAAATGTAGAGGAAAGTAAAAAAGTATCAATAAGGAATAAATATGAATTACCATCCAGCTTCTTACTTTGTGTCGGAACAATTGAGAAAAGAAAAAATCAACTTATAATTTTAAAAGCGATTCGCGAACTAAAATTGGATATCCCGCTCGTTTTAGTGGGAAAAAAAACCAAGTATTGTGAAGAGATTCAAGCATATATTGATGAATATAATATGCAGAATGTGCACTTAATCCATGATGTAAGTTTTGAAGATCTTCCAGCGATCTACCAATTAGCAAATCTTTTCATTTACCCGTCACTGTATGAAGGTTTTGGAATACCGATAATAGAAGCTCTCATTTCAAAGATCCCGGTCATTGCCTCTAATAGCTCATGCCTGGAGGAAGCGGGTGGAGAAGAGTCACTTTACTTTTCTCCTTATAACCATATTGAGCTAGGTCACTTAATCAAAACATTAATAAAAGATAGTGCTATTAGACAGAAAATGATCGAAGAGGGTTTAAAGTTTTTTGAAAAACAATTTAGCAAGAAATCAACAAACTCCAAATTACTAGAGCTTTATCAATCTATTTAATTCAAGCCTTTATCAAGAATATTATCTTCTTTGCTTCCTTGATAGTAATAAACAAAGTTAAACCCACTTAGCTTAGCGTCATTAGCCGCACTGGTTAATGAAGCATTATCTTCAGGATTAAAGCTGAATAGAATAATATTAGAATCTTTGTCTGAAACCTGTTTTTGTAGTTCATCAACGAAATTAGCACCATAGGATATGTGTCCCGTCTCTTTCTTTAATTCAACCTTATCAAAATTATCCTTTGAGCTAATATTAATCAAATGGAAGTTAAGTCGATCAAGAAGTCTTTGCTTAAATATTTCTCGAGAAATTTCGTACATCATAACTGAATCCTAATTAAAAATTTTTAATGTGGTCATATTATCAACAATCTAATGATATTTTCCACATCTAATTTTGAAATGAATACTTTTTCCCTTAGAAGAAATCAACGCTATTTCTTTGAAATCATCATCACTCAAAGTATAATTTAGCTATGATGAAAAAAGTGATACTTCTATGGATAACACTCTTGGTGACCTCATGCGCAATGGTCAAGCAAAAAGCTAAACAAAACAAATACTTAAATAGTTTTCAGCAATTAGTTAAATTGAATAAAAAAGAATTAAAGAAATGTGCTTTCCAATACAGAAATAGTATCAATAGTGAGAAACCGGTAAAATTCAATTTTATCATTAAAATAAATCATGAAGGAGAGGTTGAAGATATTAAATCTCCAAACTACACCCTTGGATCGACAGATCTTCTTGATTGTCTAAAAAGTGTCTTTATTTCAATTAAATATAAAAAATTAGACAGAAAAGATGAAGTTATAATAACTCAACCAATTATCCTTGAGCCGACTAATAATACCTAAATCAACTGTAATTAGGTTTTTGCTCAGCTTTAAACCAACCAGTAATTGCAAGCTTTATTGCAGTCTCAACAGGTAAATCAATCTCAATAACCTTTTCCCGCGGAAGAAGAATTGTAAATCCCCCAAGCATGAAGCTCATGGGAAAATAAACAGTAATATATCCCTTATCTTGATCAAGAAATTTAGAAACTTCGGGTAAATCATCTCTCGTAACTAAGCCTATCATTAATGAATCATCATGATCCTTTTGATAAAGAACAACTCTTTTCATGCTCTGTTGGCCACTATTTGATCCAAATAATGACATTAAATCTTTTAGAGGATTATAAATTGCTTTTATTAAAGGAACTTTAGCAAATTTTGTAGTGAAGAAATTGATGAACCGATTAGTCATATAATTACTCACTAAAACTCCAGTCAAGAGGGTGAGTAATACTGTTAAGACTATTCCGTAGCCTGGGATATAGTACTCTTCAGTAATAATTTTTCTAATGACTTCCCCAAAAATACTCTCCACTTTCACACTGATAATAAAAAGAAAGTAAACCGTTAAGGTAACAGGCATAATGACTACAAAACCTTTTAAAAATATTTGATAGAGATACTTCATTATATTAATCCTTCACATCCAGTTTTTCGTTATGAAAAAATCGTACAACTGTTTTAATAATTTGCCTTAGAATATACTTGAGTTCTAAAACAATTAAGTATTCGCACAATCATATGGATTCTTCTTAAGACATAACAAAATTTTCGAGTTTCTTAAACTAAATGAGGAAAATATACCGGATTATTTTAAATGGATTACTTGATTTTTCTTATTTAAAGGCAAAAAAAAACCCTCCATCCTGGAGGGTTTTTTTTGCGACTTTATTGCTAAAGTCTATTTTCTTTTCTTTGCAGCTTTTTTCTTTGTAGCTTTCTTTTTGGTAGCTTTTTTCTTTGCTGCTTTCTTTTTAGTAGCTTTTTTCTTTGCTACCTTCTTTTTAGTAGCTTTTTTCTTTGCTACTTTCTTTTTA
>JAOHMI010000143.1 GCA_028101965.1 Bacteriovoracaceae bacterium | reverse complement strand
AAACTTTTTATTTCTTTATTAGACATACTCCTTTTTGGGCAGTACCAATCATTTTGATTAGCGCAGAGTTTAGTTATGTCTTTTGGATTCGTAAGAAGAAGAAATCATTAGTTTTTTTTATCTCGATTGCTTTTATGAGTTTAATTTTCTTAATTTTTTACATTTATGCTGGTGGACCTGAGAAGTCAGTTAAAAAGGCGATTGATCTAATGTGGTATTATTTTTACTCCTAATCCAGGAATAAATGTCATTAATTTGACACATTTTTTTAGTCTAGTTATCCTTTAAGTTAAGAGCAATGATGCTCAATAGGCGTTAAAATCAATGGATGACTTAAAATTTTTAAATAACACACTTAGGGCCACGAATCCAACAAATGAACAAACCAGAGGATTGAAATTAATTGTTATCGAAGATGATAAGAATTTTTCATTCGCCATAAAAAAATATTTATCCAAACATTATCAAGAACCTATACTTGTTTTTAATAATCCAGGGGACTATCTGTTATTTTTAGATCAAGCTTCTGAAAAAGATCATTTTTTATTGCTTCTCGATATCTCTCTTGGAGCAGAAACAGATGGTCTAACTTTATTGGAAAAAACTAATGCTAAAAAATTAAATAATAGGGCCATTGTAATGACTGGATTTGGCTCAATCGAAACGGCCATAAATGCAACAAAGAAAGGGGCATTTCATTATTTGACTAAGCCTTTTACCTTAGAGAATTTAAAAATAATTGTCGATGAAGCTATTAGTAGTTTTGATAAAAGCTCCAATGTACAAACGAATAAGTTAGAGAGAAATAGCTACTCGAGTAGCTCTTTAGTTGGAGAAAAAGAGGATAAGGGTAAATTGACTAATGAGCGAAGCGTTTTTTGCTCCATGATAGGTTCTTCTCATAAGATGCAAGAGGTTTACAAAAGAATAGAAAAGGTCTCTAAAAGTGAATCAACTGTTTTAATAACTGGTGAGTCAGGAACTGGAAAAGAATTAGTGGCCAAGGCCATACATCAATGCAGTAATCGATGCGAACAATCCCTTGTCTCAGTTAATTGTGGAGCTATCCCTTCTGAACTTTTAGAAAGTGAACTCTTCGGACATGTTAAAGGTTCTTTTACAGGGGCGATTTCAAATCGAAAAGGTAGATTTGAACTAGCCCATTACGGAAGTATCTTTTTAGATGAAATAGGAGATATGCCTTTCTTGCTACAGGTTAAACTTCTTAGAGTTTTACAAACTCGTGAAATTGAGCCTGTCGGTTCTGATCAAACTAAAGAAATTAATGTTCGTGTTATTGCAGCAACTCACCGAAATATTGAAAAGCAAATTGAGCAAAATAAATTCCGAGAAGATTTATACTATCGACTTAACGTCATTCCAATTTATGTGCCGGCCCTTAGAGAACGAAAAGAAGATATTCCTCTATTGATTGAATATTTTATTAATAAATATTCCAGCGCTGACAAGTCGAATGCCATATTCTTTTCTGATTCGGCCTTAGAGTATATGATAAGTTACGATTGGCCGGGGAATGTTCGTGAGTTGGAGAATGTCATTGAGCGTTTAGTGATCCTCCGTGGAGGAAATAAAGTTCTCATTGAAGATCTTCCCATTAAAATTATTAATCAAAGTCAGTTAAAACTTCAAAGCAATCATTTAGTTGAGTTACCTAATGAAGGGCTGGATATTAAAAACTTTCTTTCAGGACTTGAGCGCTCTCTCATTTTGCAAGCGTTAGAAAGAACAAATGGTAACCGAAATCAAGCATCTAAGCTCTTATCTTTAAATCGAACCACATTAATCGAGAAGTTGAAAAAGCTTGATACAACAGGTCTAAGACTATAGATTTAGGTTAAAATGCCTCTAATAAGAGGCATTTTAAATTAACCTCTCAAGGATCCTTATATAGGTAAATATCTAATTATATTTACTCTTTCATTCTTTTTATTTTTTCATGTTAGCCGAGGCTTAAGAATCACCGAACCGTAGTATAATGGTAGGTAATCTACACAAGAGAGGCATATTATGAAGAGACAATATGGTTTTATATTAGTCTTATTATTTACGAATCTTTGTTTAGCCGGAGGTCAGGTTTTAGACTCGGTATCTTCAATTGATCAAGATAGACAGCAGCCGAACGATCAAGTTTCGTTAGATGTTAATAATTCAAATAATTCTCAAGTAACAGATGTAGACGCATTGGCCGATGAGGCAGATGTCGCGGTTACAGATGCTCCCGGAAGTACTGTCCAAGTTCCGACTGGAACACCAGCGGTACAGTTAGTTGATGCATTTGTGATTTCATGTCTGGAGAGATTACCAAATTCAAATGAGTGGGTACTAGTTGATTCTGTTCCTTCTATTACTGTTCATCTTAGCTCAATGAAATACGCTAAGCATGGTAGTCAATACACTTCTTATTGTAAAAATCAAGGACTTCGAGCTAAAAGAGATATTGAAAAAGTAGCACCACCAAGTACTAATATGATGGTACAAGCTTATCAAGCTCAAGAACATGCAACAGTAGCGGTGGACTAACTTAATAAGTTTATTATTTTAGAGCTTAAATCTATAAATAACTGAATTTTAAAAAAATGTCATTTTTCTGGCGGTCAATTTTTTCCGCCAGAAAAAATTTCCTTCTTTCAACTCAAAATTGCGTTACAATATTAACACCAAGTTTTTTTAGGATGAAAGAACTTGAGAAGATTAACAGGAAGTTAAATGATATTGGCGAGAAAACATTTTTTTCTATTTCTAACCAGCTGTCTTTTCTGCTTTCCTGTGTCTAAAATCTATTCTCAAACCAGTACTCAGCCTTTATTTGAAGAGATTAAATTAAAAACTCATTTGAGATTGAAGTTTAACTTACCTAAGGATCAACTTCTTATACGCAAGAAGGATAGTAAGCTAACAATTCAAACTTTAAATATCGATCTTTTTAATAAGTTAGTTGGAATGATCGAAAAAACTCCTTTGCAGGGGAAGTATTTTACCAGTCGTTTTTATGACACCAAAAATTATCCTAATGTTCCTGCAAGTATTGTCTTAAACCTTAAAAATAAAAATATAGAGACTTTTTCATTCTTTAAGTCAGAGTCTAATAATCATATAGTTGACTTGTGGGATAATGACAGTGGCTCTCGAAGTAGTTCTGCTCAGAAGGCTGGCTCTTCTAGTAAACCTCTACCTAAGGTTGTTAAGAAAGCTATCACTCCTAAGAGTATTCTTAAAATAAAACCGAAGTCTCTTGCCGGATCAACTCCGACGAAATTGAATGCCAAAAAAACTAAACTGATTAGTAAGAAGAAAGTTATTGTGAAGAAAACGAAGAAGTCTCAATTAAAGAGACGTGATTTTCGCTATGGGGCTGCTTTTATTTGGAATTATCCAGCAATCTTTGAAGATATTTCAAATGATTTCTCAATACCGGCTAAGTCAATTGATTACCTTTATTCAGTTAAAG
>JAOHMI010000142.1 GCA_028101965.1 Bacteriovoracaceae bacterium | reverse complement strand
TATATTTGGGGGGGAGGGATTTTTTTATACTCTTGGTAGTAAATTGTATTTTAATCCAGATTCAAATTCATGGTCTCATTTCTTTTTAAAAGACTATAATCAAGAAATTAATCTGATGTTAAAAAAAGATATCGAAACTTTAATATTGGCCACCAATCACTATTTGTATACTGATTCAATTTTATCAAATGAAGCAGGTCTTGTTCCTTTAAATGAGAATCCTTATTCTTCAATTAGAAGTATAGCTTTTGATGGAAGTGAGTATTATGTTCTTGAGGATATGGATGTGTTCCCCTTTGATACTCCTTTTTTTAAAATGCCCTCTGGAAGACTTCATCTCGTTAATGCTGGCTTATCATTTGATTTATATGAACATATTGGTGGATTCTTAGATCCAAATCAACATGTTGAATCAGGAAACTTTAATTTCTTCACGGGAAATATTCAAGTTGCTGCTTTTGAGGGGAAAATTTTTATTTCAGCACAATCCAATACTACCAATGGGCTGTATCAATTTAGAATAAACTCCAATAACCAATTAGTCTTAGAGTCACTCTCTTCCTTCCCTAGTACTTTAATGAGAGTTGATCAATTAAAGAGTATTCAAAATGGAAACTCTCATCAAATTGGTATTATCGGATATAATGGGAGTGATGATTTTCCTTTAATGCGCTCCTTTTATTTATTGGATAGTAATTTAGATTTAATATATGAAGAGGTTTTACCCCATGGTAATGAACTCTCAACAGATGTTATCCGTTTTGATTATGAACCAAAATTTAAGCGATCATTTATTGTTAAACAGTCCAGTTTTAACCACCATGTAGGGAGCGTTTACCGCTATTCATTTACGGGGAATTCGAACTATGTGGATGAAAATATTTTTCAATATACTAATTGGTTAAATTTTAATGAAGATTATCGTTTAGTTGTAGGGGGAAATAAGCAGAGCTGGACTGAAGAGGGTTATCATGGGATTTGGTCAGGGAGTAATATAAACCCATGCGATGAAGAGGGTTCAATTGATTTATTCTCTTATGCTACTCACGTCAAAGCTGTTCAGGATTATAATACAATTAATCACATTACTACCGGAACATCATTTGCGGCTCCTCAAGCCGCAGCTGCAGCCGCATTAGTTTATGATTATGCTCATCAGTTAGGAATAGAATTGCAAATAGGAGAAGTGCAGGAGATTGTATTAAATAATTTGGTTGAATTTAACCCGATGATTTATCCCAACTGCACTAAGGGAGAATGGGTTCTAGATTTTTCGAATTTCTCTCAAGAATTATTTGAATAGGGGAAGTTTTGGAATAGGAGAATCATTTTATCTAAATTGAGAGAGGAGGTATTGGTAGACCAAATTGTGACCAAAAGTAATCAGAGATATCTTAATAAGACGAATGATTAGGTTATAATTCAAATCAATTCCGAGGTAAGACTCTAATTTCGCGAATAAAAAGTATAGGAGAGGCAAGCTTATCAAACCAACTATGTAAAACGAGTACCTTTGCATAAAAAGAGGATAATCTGGGTGAGCAAAGAATATTGAACAAAAACCGAGAAGGTAAACTAAAAGATACGTGAAAATGAGGTTAATCGCTGGAATTTGAAATAGATGGTTTTTATTTTGGTTAAAAAAAAGATCCATAGAGGAAATAATAAGAGCGAGAGCGAGTGGGAAAAAGTGAATGAAGTTATACCAATTCATAATGACTATTATGGATGAATTTATTGGAAGCTACAACTCATTATCCAGCCTCCTCTTTTATTGAGAGGAGGCTCAATCTTTTATTATTCTTTACAATTACCAGGGGTTCTTCCCGTTGAACGCTCAGCAGAGGCAGTTAATTCCAGTTCTTCTTCAATGGTAACCTTAAGTCTTTCTACAATAGAGGACTCACATATATCCATCGACTTAATATAGTGCATGCGAAGAAAAGTTGATAGTTTGCTTTGCACGTCAAAAATTTCATCTGAGTTCATCTGTTTTAAATCTTCAATGTTCTGGCAGCTCAAGAAAGGCTTTTTAGTATCTTCAATAAGCATCGTATTTTTATAGACTTTGTTAATTTTGAAAATCGATGGATGGTAGTAATATCCAATTTTGTGTATTTTTAAGCTTACAAGCTTATCATGATGAAACCATGGCCCGTAGCCAGGAACGACATAAGTATTGCATGAGAGGTTATTCGCATGTGTTTTATAATCATGAGAAAACTCAGTTAGTTTAACTAGAGAGTCTCCAAACGATAATTGAACAAGAAAGGTTAATATACAGGTGAGAAAGATTGATTTATATTTCATTTAAACCCCCAAGGTATAATGCAGTTTTATCTACTGCTAATACATACTGGTTTAACGATTTGGGTTTGTTCCGACAAATAAAGAATTATGATGAGTATAATAAATAGATCTTATTTTTAACTTTAGATAAGTAAAGCTTAGCTCACTTATGAGAAAGCTAAGCTTTGAATGCTTAAGGAGTTATCTAGAAGTTAATTTGTTTAAAGTGACTTTCTGAATATCCTGATCATCTTGACTAAAATATTCTAAGCATCTGCCTTCACTATTTGGATTTGGAGTATTTAAGGATTCCACTAAATTTACACGTGAACCATCTTTCATCATTAGGTCTCCTAAGTTTAGATCAAGAGTGTACGTTTTTCCCACAGGAGTTGAAGCTAAGATTTTTGGAATAAATTCTTGATGTTTAATTCCCCAAATATTATAGCGAGGATCACTTGTATCCCAAGATTTTCCTTCACAACTTGTGGTTCGTATTACATTGGAGTCAGTTGTAATGAGAGAAGATGTATTTTTAGATGTGTAGGTTAGAGATATACATTCAAGTCTTTCTCCTGGATTAATATATCTAGTCAAATTAAATGTAGCGTAGGTAAAGAAATTTGCACCACTTTGCGGACGAGCTCCAATTCCTACTTGGTATTTTTTGTGAGGAGAAATGTAGTGTCCGATTAATCTTTGTGATGGAGGGCTTTGCAGAAGAGGACTTGCCCCATATTTCAGTTCAATCTTCTCCAATTGGCTTTCATCAAATTGGTCAATGCAAGAGCTTGAAGGTTTTTGGTTTTTAGCAGGGAACCGACACAGAGATCTATCATTATAATACCTATAAGTTGGATTTGAAGGAATAACAAACTTATTTAAGGCTTGATCCTCGAGACAAACTTTCTTTTCAGTCATGTTCTGTGGTGGAAGAATTGGTTCATCCGAGTCATCTTCTAATCCATCATCTTCATCAGAAGTAGGAAGTTTATACTCCCCATTATTTCCTGAGTCATCAGTTGAATTTCTATTCCCTTGATTTCTTTTGTGAGGAGGAATAAATCCATCTTCACTTGAAGGTAAGTTTTCTTCTAGATCCACATTTGGATCATTTAGAGATAGTTTTTCGTCCTGAATAGAACGTACTTGTTCATCATCGTCACTGCCAAGGAAGTCACGACAAGATGTTGCTAGAATTAA
>JAOHMI010000141.1 GCA_028101965.1 Bacteriovoracaceae bacterium | reverse complement strand
ATGATGATGGAAAAGAATTTATTGAATCCTACAAAACTCGGCAAGTGCTAACGAATTACTGTGATTTTATGCCATACCCAATTCAATTAATTGATCTAGCTGAAAATAAGAAAATTGAAGAAGAAAATGCCAAAGCAGAAAAGGAAGAAGATAAAAAGCCAATTCCTAATGATGTGGTTAATCAAGCTGAGCCTTTATGGAAAAAAGATCCTAACTCGCTTACTGATCAAGATTACAAAGATTTCTACCGAAAGCTCTTTCCTATGGATCAAGAGCCACTTTTCTGGTTACATTTAAATGTTGATCACCCTTTTACTTTGCAAGGGATTCTGTATTTCCCTAAGCTTAATATGAATAAACCTATAAACGAAAACTCTATTCGATTATATAGTAAGCAAGTTTTTGTTTCAGACAATGTGAAGAACATCGTACCTGATTTTCTCTCATTACTAAAAGGCGCTATTGATTCATCAGATATCCCTCTTAACGTTTCTCGATCGGCTCTTCAAGGTGACCCTAATGTTAAAAAAATATCTAACTATATCATTAAGAAAGTTTCGGAGGCCCTGAAAATACTATTTAAAAAAGATCGTGCTCGCTATGAATCTGTTTGGGAAGATATTGGGCTCTTTGTTAAATACGGTTGTACTTCAGATACTAAGTTTGATGAAGTGATGAAAGAGCGTGTTCTGTATAAGACCAACCAAGGCAAGCACCAAACCATTAGCGAATGGGTTGAAAGTATTCCTGAAAATTATAAAGAGAAGTTAAAAGAAAAAATCCTTTACTATGATCTTAAAGACTCTGATCCGCAATTAGTGAACCAATTAGACTCACTAGGGATCACTGCTTTTGGTGTGGACAATTACTTTGATCCTAACTTCATTCAACACTTTGAAATGGGAAAAATTAACGATGTTTCCTATAAATTCTCTTCCGTTGAAGCAGAGCTAGAAAACTTATTAGAAACAGAAGAAAGCTCTGAAGATGATCAAAAGATTCAAGACTTTTTCCAAAATACATTAGCACCTGAGATTGAAGCACCTAAAACGGAAGATGGACAAGCTCCAAATCCATTGGATAATAATCGCCTTATGGTAGAAATTAAGAAATTTAAAGATTCTACTTCAGTTGCTTACTTTAAAGTTGATGAGCAAATGAAACGCTTTGCTCAAATGACTAAAAGTATGGGACAAAACAATGCTTTTGCTATGCCAGTAAAGAAAACATTAGTCATTAACCCCAACTCAGATCTAATTCAAAAAGCGTTTAAGTTCTCTCAAGAAGATGAGAAGAAGAAACTTGCTACAAAGTTAGCATTGCATGTACAAGACTTAGCTCAAATTTCTTCAGAAGGTTTGAAGAATGAAGAGAAAGAACAATTCGTTACACGCAGCCAAGATTTAATTCAAGATTTAACTGGCTTAATTTAATATTGCCCCCCCGAAAATATTGCCCATCATTAATTACATGATGGGCGATGTTTTCATTTTTCTTAATTCACTTTATTGATTCAAATTTTTCTTGTAAGGTCTTTTCAGTTGCAGGAGCTACTCTCATCTCTTATTCTATTGAACAAGATCAAGAAATGATCTATTCATAATAGTAACTTATTGGAATGAGTTACTTTTGATTTGGAAAAGGATTTCCTATGAAATATCTCTGCGTCTTTCTACTCACCTATTTTTTTATTTTTACTTTAGCCCATGCCCAAAAAGTTAGATCTAAAATCATTTATGGAGAGGATAACAGACAAGAGCCCTACGATGTCAAAAGTTTACTAATCCAGCAAGCCAGTAAAACAGTGGCCGCACTAATTCCCAGCAGAGCATTAAATAAAATAAACCATAGGACATTTCAAATTAACTCTCCTTCGTTATTTGAAAAGGGTTACTGTTATTCAGAACGCTTTTCACAACAACCAGCTCCTGCTCGCTGTAGTGGTTTTTTGATAACTAAAGATATATTGGTAACAGCGGGGCATTGTTTAAAGAGCTCATCTTGCTCGGAACATAAGTGGGTCTTTGACTTTGAGGGATACTACCCAGGTCAAAACCATTTTTATGTGGACGAAAGTTCGGTATATAAATGCCAGAAAGTTATAAAAAGAAAACTTAAAGATAATGGCGTGGATTATGCTGTCATCAAGTTAGACCGCCCTGTGCCTAACCGCATACCTCTTCGACTACGATTTGGGGGAAGATTTTCGAAATATGAAAAATTTGCGGCCATTGGCCACCCAATTGGATTACCAAAAAAGGTCACTTCTGAAGGGCGGCTAAGAAAAAGAAATAGACGATACTTTACAACCAACTTGGATACCTATGGTGGTAACTCTGGATCAATTGTAGTTGGGCTTAAATCCAAAAAGATTGAAGGAATCTTGGTAAGAGGTGGTGAAGACTTTCAACACAACGGTTCTTGTTTTGAATCGAATGTAGTGGGGGAAAATAGAGGTACAGGAGAAGAGGTCGTAAACATAAAGCAAATCTTTTACTAACCGACTGACCGCAATGGCGGGACTAACTTCAATCTAAAACTAAAATTTTATACCGAGAGTAATCACAATTACTCTCGGTATAAAAGAGCTAAGATATTTTCAAATATTGATTGCTGTGTACTGTACTGAATGATTTTTTATCAGATCTTTCCTTTTCATCTTGGCAATGAATACAGCGACTAGCAAATGGGCGGGCAGTTAATCGTTCTTGAGAGATAGTATCACCACATTCGTCGCATACCCCATAACTCCCCTCCTCGATTTTCTTTTTAGCACTAAGAATTTTTTTTATCTTATTTGCCTTTTTTTGATTAATCTTTAATTGAACCTCTTCATAGCTAAGAAAATTGGCCATGTCAGTTACCTCAGAAAAATCTTCTAATTGACTTGTAAGAACCTCTGGAGAGACGCCAAGGTTAAGTAACATGAAGTCAAGTTTTTGTAATAAAATTTCTTGTTCTACCATTACTGATACTAAGTTTTTCATCAATCACCTCCTGTGAAAAACAGAGAAAGCCCCGTTGTGCTTCCCTTTTCACTCTTTCCAAAAGCAATACAGATGCCAAATATTTAAAACTATAATTTTAGGTATTTATCTTTGATCGAGAAAATATAAAAAGGGACCAGGGACTTTTTGGCGATGCCAAAAAATCATTTGCTAATAGCTAAATGTTTGAATAAGTGAGAGAAAACTAACCTTCGCTAATTTGATTCTAAATAATCACACACATCTTTAGATGCTTCTGGGTCTGAAATATTTATTAAATTAACCACTCCTAGACTTTCTTCTAAACAGCTTCTTGAGTTATCATCATCAAAATCGTCAAGATTTATTTCTCCCTGATCATCTTCGATTAATTCTAATCTAAGGTTTTTAACAAGATCTTCACATGAAAGCGGACAAGAGTTTTCCTGTTCAATGTATGTTAAAGATAAACTTTTAAAGTGACATGAGCATTCTTCCTCGTCTTCATTCTCACCATTAACTTCATGTTCATCTTGAAGGTCTTGTTCAGAT
>JAOHMI010000140.1 GCA_028101965.1 Bacteriovoracaceae bacterium | reverse complement strand
TTAATTACCATCATAAACTAAGTCACTTTCAGCTGTAATATCTTTCCAAGTTCTCCCCTTGGACATTTTAAAATAATCTTTCAGATCCAATATTAGTTTATCACCATTTTCACCAGTCATTTTAGCACCGACTATTTTCTTATCCCATTCTAATGATTTAACTTGACCCATTATTTCTTTAACTGAATCTAAAAATAAATATGAGACAACTTCATCATCTTGATCACAATCCTTCAGAGCACAAACTTCTCTAACTTTTTGAAGAAATCCATTACTTTCCGATCCTGTAAATTTTTTAGCCAGTTCTTCCATCATTGCTTTAAATGTTTGATTATCTGTCTCGACATTAGTTTTATTAATTGTTGTCTTATTATCTTTTCCATCAAAATAGCCTTTACCTGAGAGTTCATCTCCCGCCCAACTTTGATGATAACCTACCATCCGAGAAATTCGTGCACCTGGGTTTAACATACGATTCATCCAATTCTGACCTGAACTACCATCAAAATTAACCTTAGCCGTTTCTAAATTAGCTCCAAGCTCATAGGTTTGAAAGGTACTCTCAGAGATTCCAGCAATTCGTGGATCATTTAACTCTTTTGCCAACATTAAAGCACAATAAAAAAACTTATTTGTCATTGCATCGAAGTCTCGCTTTTTTCTTTCGAGATACTGCTATTAATGGCTGAACACGCTTGAACTCATCTTCACATGAAAATCCCGGCTTAGATGCTTGTAAGTTCGCATCTAACTGCTTAATTGTGCTGGGATCTTCTTCATATGCACGCATAAACTGTCTTACATCTTTTCTTAATTGTGCTTGATTAGAATTATTTAAAAATGCAATAATTTCTAAATCTGCCTTTTTATTATAAGCAGTAAATAATTCTCTTTGTGCCTGATCTCCTAAGATCTCTTTTATATATTTATATCCCATAGCTTTTAATTCAGCACATTTTGCTTCATCGGGTCCGCTTGTAGCTACTATTGGAGTTGCTGTTGCACCAGTTCTTTCCAGTAAGATTCGATCATAGTCAGCTTTTGTAATACCAACATTTGCATCACTCAAATCACTCGCTTTGATTCCAGCAGCTGCAGCCACATCAGCAGCATCAATTCCAGCAGGATCAACCAAGCTTTCAACCACCATTACGCCCTCATTATTTGGCAAAGGATCATTTGAAACTACTGAAGGAGAGACGGGTGCTGATGATCCTTCTTTTAACTCATAATCAAATGTCTGGCATTTCTTCCCACTATCTATTTCATAGGACTTTATTAGCTCATCATCATCTGGTGGTATGTAATAAACCACTTCAAGTTTATTTGGATCAGCTGGATCCCAATCATTAATTTCGTAAGATAAAGTACTCTCATCTTCAATCTCTTTAATTTTATTACCATCTTTATCAAACTCGTTCCACGTGGCATCAGAGCCATCTATAATATCAGGTCTTTTTTCCTTACGATAAATATGAACGATTAAATTTGCACTTGGATCTGCACCTGCTCCAATTCTTCGAATAACGTGTACTCGATCCTCTGGTTTTAAATCTTCAGAAGTTATTATACTTGAACACAAATCTGCACTTAGAGGAATTGAAGCAGTTGGAGATGAGATCGTTACAGGATTAACACCATCATCATCAGTATCAATTGCCCCTGGCATTCTAGTTCCTTCATTTAAGTTTAGTCCAGAGTCTACTAGAACTTTCGACCCTCCAGCCTCAAGCGGTTGGCCATTATCATCTAAAACCACCATCCTGCTACTAGGCGGAAGATCCGCTTTTTCCCATTTATTTGTGCCAGCATCAAACTCATAGAGATCATACGTTTTCGTACCATCATCATTAGTGGTCACAACTAATCTCTTATCTGGTGTTACTACAGGATTATCATCATTATCTAATGTGGCTATGTCATAATAGCTCGTATTAACACCCGCTTCTAAGAAATCGTCAGAGTTTGGAGTAATAGCACCAATTGGATCAGGGCTCTCGCTTCTATCTAAATGGTCGACTCCATTAGTAAATTTTTTATTTTCTTCTCCTAGAAAATCATCTGCATTAAGCTTTGAAGCTATTTCATAATTTGAAGGTAAAGGATCTCCATCATCAGTTTCACCTTTCTCTCTTCTTTGCCGATATATCTCACCAGCGATATCTTCATGCATTGAACCCAATGAAAGCATAGTTGGATAAACATTTTTTTCTAAATCTTCATTAAGCTCTCGCTTTTCTTCAAGTAAATAATCTCTAGCCACTCTTCTATTGATAAAATTTATAAGCTTTGAGCTTCCCCCTGCTGTGGTATTCAATTCATTTTCAATATTATCAATAAAATCCCACATTCTGCCATATTCTCGCCGTTCGGGATCACTCGATTTTCTGTACTTGTCAATGTTGTATTTTTTAAATCGATTTTTACTTAAAGCTTCATCAAGAGCGTTCAAGTCCCCACCTTCTATATCTTCAATTGCAGCTTTTATCTTTTTAATTCTCGTCGAATCTTTATAGTCTGAGGATCTATTTTCCAAATAATCAAGAATTAATTTTGCCTTAATTAGAAGTTTTTGTTTTTGAATATCTTCGGGAGATGTGGCCGTCCCCGATTGAAGTTGAGCATACTTCCAATCATAATAAGACTTAAAATGCTCTTGATATTTTTGTTTAAGACCACTTGTCTCTGCATTCACTTCTTTGAACTTAGGAAAAATATAATCCCCTGATTCGTCTCTCTTATTGAAATCCGCTGCTTTATATTCGACAATTTCACCATCAACATTTTGATAATCAAGAAATCCCATTTCAGATAAAAATTTATGTGTTTTAGACTTCCTTCCAGCAGTTCTTTCTAAAAACTCACTATAGGTTCCGTTATCTATTCTATCCCCTTTAGCAATTTCATCTCTAATTTCATTTAATCTTACTAGTTTTTCTCTTTCCAACTTCACCAATGGCTCAATATCTCTTAGATGCTCTTTCCTTAGTGAATTTAGCTTGATCTTTATCCCCACCCTCTGCATGCTCACCCTCAAGAGGAAAAATATGATAATCCTCTAATTTTGAATCTGTTAAGGTCGATGTTTTATTTATATCCGCGGGATCAATCGGTTCAGGCATTGTATGCTTACCAAGCGAAGTGGCAAAAGGGGCAACTTTATGAATAGCTCCTCCCAGTTGAGTCTCGTCTGCAAAAGCTGTAGAGGACATCTCTTCTTCAAGCTTAAAGTGTTCATTAAGTTTATCTTGATTCGCAGCTACCTGATCAATATATTCAATTTTAATTTTAACATCATCTGGTACCGTTCCTGATGTACGTTTTTCAAGTGCAGCTACTTTAGTAAGCGATTCTTTTGTGGACCGAATTTGGATAGCAGACAACTGAAGGTTATCCATGGCAGAAGCATATCCATAAATACTTTTTTGATTTTTAACAAACCATTCATCTTCACCGGTTAGTTTATCGCACCAATAACTATCATTTTTAGTACTACTATCTGTGCAGTTACCATTACCATTGATAAATTCAAAAAGCTCATCTTCATTACTCTGTGGATGATCTGCGATGAGTTGCTTAATCTTCTCATCATGATAAGT
>JAOHMI010000014.1 GCA_028101965.1 Bacteriovoracaceae bacterium | reverse complement strand
ATGTAAAACAACTTCAATTTGGGAATCAAGTTTATCCCGTAAGTGTACTGAAGGAGAGTTTGCTCCATTTTGAGCAAATCTTGAACCGCTATAAGAATTGTCTTGAGCAAATCCAACAACAAAATTGCATGACCAAGTTTAATTTATCAATTAACCAAGATTTCAATCTCTATCTTCCTGATTCCGGAAAAGGTAATCAAACAAAATTTACTGCTTACTATTCTCCGGATATCTATGGAGGGTTAAATAAAACAAAGGAAAACAAAAACCCTGTATATAAGAATCCTAAAGTAAAAAGTCCAAGGGACCTCTTTCTTAGCCGAGATGAAATTGATTATAAAAATAAACTTTCCGGAAAAAACTTAGAAATTGCTTATACCAAGAACTCTCACTTTGATTTATACCTCATGATGGTTGAAGGAGGAGGTCGCTTAATCATACCAACAAAGAATGGTGTAAAGTATAAGTATTTATCTTATGATGGTTCAAATAAACATCCGTTAAATTTTATTTCAAGGTATTTGCTCGCGAAGGGCTATATGACTCGAGATAAACTTTCTATTCGGAATCAAAGAAACTTCTTATTAGAAAATCCACATTTAGAAAGAGAAGTGATGACTTCAAATCCAAGTTATACGTTTTTTAAAATAACAGATAGTGAGCCATTGGGAATCGACTCTATTCCCTTAACAGTCGAAAGATCGGTGGCGATTGATCGCCGAATTTATAAGTTCTCTGGCTATTTAAACTTTATTCAAGCCCGAAGACCCTATTTAGATGACTCTGGTGAGTTGAAGTTTAAGTCAATGAATATGTTTAGAATTGCTCAAGACACTGGAGGAGCTATTCGCGGTCCGGGAAGAATGGATATCTATTTTGGATTTGGAGATCAAGCGGAACTTGCTGCTAATCATGTTCATGAAATGGGAATGAATTATTTTTTAGTGAAGAAACCTTAATTCTGATTAATTCCAAGCTGTTAAAGGTTTATGTAAACAAAATAATTACAAGTGCGCTCTAAGTATTAATGATCAACACTTATTAGTATTTGGTTACTCTTTAATTAGGTTGGGGTTGTGCGCATAGTATTTGTTTTTTTTATTCTTTTATTCACCTTTCCTTTAATGGGAAAGACATATTTAAATGTCATTGTGGATAATAGTTTTAATACGGTTAGTCCTTACTCAATTTCTATTTTAAAGAAATAAAAAAATTATTGAAGTGGGTAAGTCTTAATCTATACTTTGTGCATGCTGATGTTAGTTTGCTGAAAGAGATTTAAAGGAAGACTGGGTTAGACTGGATTCTTACTATCAAAAAACTTCAGTTGATGAAACTTAAAGCTCTTAGAATAGTTTTTTATTAGATGACTCTTTAATGCCTGGACTCCATATTTTTCTGTGGCATGGTGTCCGCAAGCAAAATAATGAATATTATTCTCAATGGCTTCAAAATAGTTATATTCACTAATTTCACCAGTCAGGAAAGCATCAAGTCCTTCTTCTTTTGCTTGCTTCCAATATTCATTTGCCCCGCCGGTAACTATTCCAATATTTTTTATTTTGTCTGTGCTTGGTGAGGCATGAAAAATAATGGGGCGTACGGATTTTTCTAATTGACCTTTGAATTGAAGCGGCTTAATTGGCTTTTCAAATTCGCCTTTGACTCCAACGAGACTCCCTTTATATTCACCAAATGGCTCGATATTAGTTAGGTTAAGTTTTTTGGCCAGAGTTGCTGCATTTCCTACTTTATCATGTCCGTCTAAAGGCAAATGATACGCGATCAAATTAATGTTATTACGAATAAGCTTTTTTATTCTTTCTCCATGAAAGCCCTTGATAGGTTTGGCCCCTTGGTAAGTCCAAAAGAGTCCATGATGAACCACTATTGTATCAAAATTATGTTTAATAGCGTAATCAATGGTGGTTTGGTCAGAGCTAACTGCAAAGAGTATTGAACTGCAAAAGGGAGATGAAGCTACTTGTACACCATTTGGACCATAATCTTTAAAAGAATTTGCATGGAGTAGATCGTTAAAGATATTTTCGAGGTTTTCTAATGTTATTTTTTTCATTAAAAATCTCGATCCATTAACGTTTTTCTTCCTGCAATTTTTGCTTTTTCAGCCGCCTGATCGCAAGCATGACGAATGATATCGGATAAAGCATCATTAACTCCTCCTGAGACGTTAATATCATGCTTCGCCTTCACGTAAGCTTTCATTTTAGAGACGACCACTAATATATCCATAGGTACATTCGCGTTATTGGTTGTTGATGAAATATTGGGTTTTGGTGAAGAGATAATTCTTCTTTTTCCTTCGATTGGCTTTTTTTCTGTAGTATTAGGATTAAATTTTGGAGCTCGGTTTTCTTCGGACCAGGCAGCTTTGTGAGATAAAACTTCATTATGCAATTGCCAGCAATCTACGCTACAGTATGTATGTTTTCGGCATGAAGAGACTGAGCAAACGTAATAGAGACCTCCAAAAGGGATTTCTTTGGCACATTTTCCACATTTTTTAAAATACATTGTGTCGACTCCTAATTTAGGCTTTAATCAAATTTAATTAGGAAATTCTATCAAGATAGTTTATCTATTAAAATGGTAAAAATTATGAATGAAGAAAATAAAAATAAATCAATTTGGGGCGATCAGCAAACTTTACTTTTTACTCAACTCTTACCAGAGGTGATTTTAGATATTGCCGACTCTCACGGATTTAAGACCACAGGAAGAGTTTTAACTCTCAATTCCATGGAAAACAGAGTGTATGAAATGGAAGTAGAGCAGGGCAGTATTGTGGCTAAATTCTACCGTCCGGGACGATGGGGGTTGGAAACCTTACAAGATGAACATGATTTTATGTTTGACTTAAAAGAGCAAGAGATACCTATTGTTGCGCCATCGCAGATTGACGGTGAGTCTCTCTTTTTTAATGAAGAGCTCAGTCTATATTATTGTTTTTATGAACGCTTTGGTGGAAGAATTGACTCTGAGCTGACTAAAGATAAAGTTGAGTCTATTGGAAGAACCATTGCTCGTATGCATAATATAGGTGAAATGAAACCAGCGAAAAATCGATCTCGGCTAGATTTGGATACTTTTTATCATGCGAATAAGGCATTTTTATTAGAATTTAAAAGTAATGATTCAGTTTTTCTAGGTCAATTTAATTATTTTTGTGATGAGTTTGAAAAAACAATTGTGGATGATCCCTTTAAAAATGCAAAATACCTAAGAGCCCATGGGGATTTGCATTTTGGAAATATCATTTGGAGAGATACGTCGCATTATTTAATTGATTTTGATGATATGTTAATGGCTCCATCGATTCAGGATCTTTTTTTTATTCATCAAAATATTGAAACGACTTGGCCAGATCTAAGGGATAGCTTCATTGATTCATATGAGTTATTTCGGGAGTACCCTTTTCATGAAGAAAAATTGATTCCTTTATTGAGGATATTGCGCCAACTAAATTATCAAGTTTGGATTTCTAAAAGGCACGAAGATTTGGCGTTCCAGCGTGGCTTTCCCCAGTTTAATCAGGGAAATTTTTGGGAAATTTTTGTGGGAGACTTAAGATTAGCTTTAATGGAATGGCAGCAAAAATCCATCTCTAATTACTAGGAGATAGTTTGAAATTTTTATTTATCTGTTTATTAAGCTTTTTTTTCAACATTAATTTGCAGGGAACCACAGGGTTTAACTCTTTTCAAGGAATAGTTGAAGTTCCTAAATTATTTGGAAAAAGAGTTCTGAAAGGTCCTCCTGGTAGTGTTGAAATTGTGAAAGGTGAACTAAAGATTTACCAAGAAGCAAATAAAAACTCTAAGGCGCTATTTGTTCTAAATGATAAGAATAGAAATTTATTGATTACTAAACTTAGGGGGCATGAATTTGAGTATGAATATCAAGGATTAGATGTTTTTGGGATTAAAGAGAATTGGTATAAGATCGAGATTATAAACTTAGAATTCATTAAAAAATATAAAACAAGATATGTTTGGATAAAAAAGACCGACACTGGAGCATTTCACCCTTATCAAAAATTGCTGAAATCTAATATGACCTATTTAGACCCATTTGCTTTTAATGGTAACTTGTACAAAGGGCCAAATAGAAGAGTAAAAGTAAAAATAGAAAACCTTAACTTTAAAAATAAAGTAGATATTAAAGTGGTTGATAAAAAAGGAAGTTTCTTTAAAGTTGAGGTTTATACGTCAAATGGATGCGGGGAAACTGTGCCCTCCATGGTTGGAACTTATTGGGTTCCGGCCACCAATCTAAAGGGGCGACCAAATATTTGGTATTATTCGAGAGGATGTTAAGCATAAATTTTTTTTATTTTATGAATAAGTGATTCTTATTTGAAGCATAGATTCTCTTGTGAGAATTTTATGACAGCAAAAAGGGGGACTTATGCTCAATAAAAAACTTTTTTCATTTTTTATAATTTTATCATTCAATCTATATTCTTCCACTCAGGATACAGTTTGCACTGGCGGCAAGATTGTAAACGATTATGGTAAGGTTAGCATTAATATTGGGAGCCAGGCTGGAGATCCTATTATAATTGATGATGGTTCGGGAAATGATCCAATGGTGATTAAGGACTTCGACGCTCTTTATGATGGGCATGCTTTTTCTTTAATTACTGCACCTGGTGTTTCGATTAAATTCATGAATGGATTTGGATGCATACAAGAGCTCGAGGCTTTTTTTCAAATGAGACGAAAGAGTGGAAGAAAAGGCAATATCGTAAAAGTCACGGTGCCTTATTGTCAGCAACAATCTTCTCGTCACTGCAATCGTTAGGTTCTAGTCTAAACTAATAATCTTCTTTTTTTTCGGAGAATGAAGATCTGAAGGAATCTCTTTTAATATGATATCTTGTATACGTTTTAAAATGGATTCCTTTTCAAAGAAACGATCACTAATAAGGGATACTTCTCGAACTGGGACATTGGATGAAAAGTGCTTTATATTATCTTTTTCGGTAAGGTATTCAGTGGACAGATAAGGTATAAGTGTAATCCCACCTTTTTCTTTAACGATATTTCGAAGAGTTTCAAATTGACCAGTTTCCAATGAAAGGAATTCGAAATTTTGTTTTTTACCTTTTTGTAATCCTTTTATGGAATGACATATATTCATTACTTGATTGCGAAAGCAATGACCTTCGTTGAGTAGCCAAATTGGTTCTTTACCTAAGTCTTTAAATTGAACTTGCTTTTGTTTATAGAAACTAGATTTTTTTGAGCAATACAAAAGAAAAGGCTCATAAAAAAGAACTTGGGTAAAAAATTGATGTGTATCCTCCAAGGGAGTTATAAGAATGGCCAAGTCCAGCTCATCCCGTTGCAAAGAAGAGATAATTTCTTGAGTGGTTAATTCATAAAGGTGAATTTTTGCTTTAGGAAATGCTTCAGATAAGGGATGAAATATTTTTGGCGTTAGATATGGGGAAAGTGTAGGCAAAATCGCTATTTTAATTTCACCACTAAAATCAAGAACGTTATCTTTGTCATTTGCGAAGTCTATAATTTGTTTTTGCTCTAGAATCATTCTTTTTAGAGAGGGGTAGATTTTTTTGAAGTCTATAGTCTCTCTTATAGGCTGTTTATCTCGATCAAAAAGGATGATTCCTAATTCTTCTTCTAGCTTTTGAATTTGTGCGGAAAGTGTTGGTTGAGTTACATGGCAAGACTTTGCTGCTTTAGAGAAATTCTTATGCTTATAAACTGCGAGGGCATATTCGATTTGGGTTAAAGTCATAAATTTATCTAGTAAGTAATTAGCCCAGCAGCACTGGTTAATCCAGAGCCAAAGCTTGTAAAGAGAATCTTATTTCCTCTTTGAATTTTCCCTGATCTGACAGCTTCATCAAATGCTGTAGGGATCGTCGCGGAAGAGGTGTTTCCATAATCTTCAATATTGGTAATGACCTTTTCCATAGGGAAATCAAAACGACGAGCGATGGCTTCAATTATTCGAATATTGGCTTGATGAGGGACTAACCAGTCAATTTGTTCTTGATTTAAGTTCATTTTATCTAAAATTGAAGAGGCTAAGTCAGTCATTGTCTTAACGGCATTCTTGAATATAACCTTTCCATCCATATGAAGAGTTTGAGGATATTTTTTAGCATCAAGAATTTCCTTAGTAATTGGATTTCTAATCCCTCCAGTCATAAGGGCTAAATTCATAGCATGAGTGGCATCGCATGCGAGTTTGGTTAAGTGGATATCATGTTCCTCAGAAGAGTTCTCTACGCCTTGAAAAATCATGGCCCCGCATCCATCTCCAAACAGAACGGCCGTATTTCGATCTTCCCAATCTAAAAAGGAGGAGGGAACGTCGCAGCCAATTAATAAAATATTCTTGTAACGGCCAGACTTTAAATATAAGTCCACAAGTTCTAAGCCGTAAGCCCAGCCTGTACAGGCGGCATTAATATCTAAACAGGGACACTTATTAGTTATTCCTAAGGCAAGCTGAGTAAGTGAGGCCGTATTTGGAAAGCTCATTTCAGAGTAGGTAATTGAGTAAAGAATAAGATCAATTTCGTTTCTATCCATATTGGCCATCTCAAGGGCCTGTTCTGTGGCCTTTTGGGCCATAAATGACGGGTATTCTTTTGCTTCTAGATCAATGATATGTCGCTTTTTTATTCCCGTTCTTTCTCTAATCCACTCATCGGAAGTATCCATCATGCTGGTTAAGTCATCATTAGTGTAGATTTTTTTAGGGTGATAGCGTCCAGTCCCCACTATTTTGGATTTTATAGAATTTGTCATGATCTTCCTTTCGATATTGAATCGAGTAAAATTCTTTAGTGGTGTATATACGATTAGAAAGGGTCTTATCAAAGGCTAATCTGTTTAACACCAAAATAATTACACATCCCGATTTTATGTAGATATTTCCAACGTGTCTACACTTGTTCTGATTAAAACTGAGTGGGATAGTCCAACATAAAATCATTAAATATTCATATGGAAAAAGTTAAAATTATGTAAGAGATTCTAAATAAATGATCTTTGATATGTTCAATGGAAGGAACTTTAATGCATAAAATAATTTACTCTTGTCTGATTGCTCATTTTTTCATCTTCTTATCCTCAGAGAGTATAGCTCAAACTAAAAAGATTACGAGTGGTAAGAAAGTGTCTAAGGAGAATAAAGATACTCCAAAGCCTGATATCGAAAGCGAAGGGGAGAGTGAAACTAAATCTTCCTTTTCCGATTTGAAAGAACAAAGGTTAAAAAGAATACATAAAAAAGTGGTGAAGTTGAAAAGAGACTTACTACAGGCAGATAAAAAACTTAAAGCAAAAAAATCGTCAAGGAACTACAAGTTAGTTAACCGTATAAAAGATGAGTTGAAAATTGAGCAAATTGATTTTATAGAGACTTTAACTAGCTATAACTTAGACTTTCATCAAAATAAGGTTTTACCAAAAAAAACATTCCTAGAGGAACTTCAGTATTTACTTGAACCTGTACTAAATAGTCTGAAGAGGGCTTCCCAACGTCCAAGAAAAATAGAGAAAATTAAAAAGCAACTTGAGGATGTTAAAGATAAAATTGATATCCTTGAAGATACTCAAACTTCACTAACAAATTATAAAGATGTAGAAATTGAAGAAAAAGACAAGAAAGTTATTAATCTTACTAATTCAATTTCATCTTCTAAAAAGATTATCGAGGTTATGCGTTCTGATCTTTTATTAAAAAAGGAAGATCTACAGTTTCAATTACTAAAATTAAAAAATACGGGAAGTTTAATCGAAGAAATCTCAAAAATGAGCCGAGGGTTTTTGCGAACTAAAGGGAAAAATCTCTTTTTGTCCCTTTTGGCTTTTTTCTCTCTTCTCTGGGTGTTCAATTTAGGCAAGCCAAAAGTATTAAAATATTCGGCTAAATTCTTACACACGATTGATGATGATGGACCACATTGGGCTATTCGTTCGATACGAGTTCTATACTCATTCTTTGCTATCTTTCTCTCTACATTATTTGCCATTCTTCTTTTATATATCTTAAACGATTGGTTACTGGTTACCATCTCGGTTATTATTTTTGGAGGAGTAATATGGAGTACTCGAAACTATCTTCCTCAATACGTTGAACAGTTTAAATTATTGCTAAATGTTGGTTCAGTCAGAGAGGGGGAAAGAATTGTTTATGATGGAATTCCTTATTTAGTAAAAGGAATAGGAATTTATTGTAAAATTATTAATCCTTTTTTATATGGAGGAGAGTTAAGAGTTCATTCGAAGACATTATTAGAAATTTACTCCAGGCCTATCAAAAAAAAAGAACCTTGGTTTCCCACTAAAACTGGCAATTGGGTTTCATTGAATGATGGAACCAATGGCGAAGTGGTCATGCAAACACCTGAGACTGTTATTCTGAAATTAATTGGAGGCGAGAAGAAATTCTATCACTCTAAAGAGTTTTTAGGAATGACTCCAATCAATTTAAGTGAGAATGGATTCACCATCGAGATTATTTTCGGGATCGATTATACTCACCAACCAGGAATAACTCTAGATATTCACAATTTATTTGAAAAAGAGTTAAAAAGATTTATTGATAAAGAAATAGCTGCGAGTAAAGTTCTAGACTTTAAATTTGAATTTGCAAAAGCAAATTCATCTTCACTTGATTTTAGATTCGCTCTCAAGTTAATTGGTTCACTGGCGGGAAAAAAATGGAGCTTAGAAAGAAAGTTTCAAGCAAAATTAGTTGATCTTTGCAATGAAAACCAATATGTCATTCCTTTTAATCAGTTAACAGTCCATCATGTAGGGGCTCAGCAATGAATAAAATTATCTTTTTCTTCATGGTAGTATCTGCAAAATCTATTTTAGCGTTTGATTTAGGAGCATCAATAGAACTTGGATCTCCTCTCCTTTATTCACTTGATCAAAGCCAGATTATGGAGCTGGACTTTAGAGCTTTTGCTAAATTTGAGCATTTGAAAATAGGTATTCAGGTCGAACAGGTGCAATGGGACCGAAGTCTTGGTTATGACAGAATAGACGATAATATCGCTGAAGCGAATGATGAACCAACTGGAATAGAAAATAAAACTTTTTTAACAGGAGTCTATTTTACTTATGATTTTTTAAGGTTTGAATCTTTTTTATTTTATTTTGGAGGAAATACTGGCCAGGCGGCTCGAAGGTTTACCTATATTGATTCAACTAATGATGAGGAAGTTTCAGAGTCTTATGGAGAGTATTATGGAGCACAAGTTGGTGGGACGTTTCCTATCAATGAACATGTGGATCTTTCGATCGAGTATCTTTATCACTTCATCTCAGATGATGTGGAAGAGTTTCTAGAGGAAGATAATGGGAATTACGAAATTGAAATGGACAATACACTCGATTTGCACATGGCAAGGGTTTTATTAACTGTTCATTTTTAAAGAATTGTTCTGGCACCTTTGGCAATTCCCTCATAGGCACGCACTTCTAATTTATCTGATTTATCAATCCATTTTTTTACTATATTAGCAAAAATAAATGAGAGGTTTTCAACCGTTGATTCGATCTCTAAGAAAAAGACTTCACGACCAGGGAGTTGACAAGAAAACTCACCTTGAGAGGATGTGTATTTAATTTCAACTTTAGGCAGCTCTGGATGCAATCCAAAAAAGTTTGATGAATTAATGTGGTTTAGAATTTCATCTTTGTTTTGAACATTTTCCCAATAGGCAAAGTGAATAGAGCCTTTAAAGGTATCTTCACAAAGTTTTTTTTCTAAAATGGGACTTTTCTTTCCATTGACGAAGATGTCTACAATATTTTTATGGCCATGAAATAGACGTTGGCAATTACCATAATGATCTTTTAGGCCATGAGTATAATGAAAGAATGGGTTCTCTTGAACTTTATCTTCATCTGTTAATTCTATTGAAACTGACTTTACATTTTTAGGCATTTCTTTAAGGATTTCTGTTTCTAGATAAGAGGAGATTGTTGTTTTGTTTATATGAGAATAGGGAATCGCACAATACGCTTCCAAGGGAGCTTCATAATCCAAATAAGTGTCATTGGGGCCATAATTAAAATGGACCTTACCCTTACCATCGACTATGTTCAAAGCACTTTTGGGAAGCACGCATCGGTGATCGCAAATTTGATCAATTATAGATTTTACTTTCTTTTTTGCATGAGAAAAATCGAATAAAATGCCTTCCTCATCAGTCTCACCTATAAATTCAACATTAACATGAAGAGCATCACCAACTAGACCATAATTATCATCTAAATAAGCATAATCAAGTACAGTTACATTCTGATAGAAGAGTGAGGTTTTCATTTCTTTCCTTTCATAAAATCTAAGTATTAATATACTTGTACCTTTTTAAAATTCAAGTGCCTAGAGTTTAAAAAAGCCTCCCATAAGTCCTTTAATGAGGTATCTATTAGAAAAAACTCAACTTAGAAAACTTAATAACACTTATAAACTGGCTGACTATACTTCTGGTATCTTCTTAGTTACTGAAATACTTAGTTTTCAAAAGTGGTAATTAATTGAATTTAGATAGACCAGAAATATAGTCGGCCAGTTAGTTACGCTTAAACAGTATATGACTTAGGGGCTTGGGTAAATTCTATAAGACTTAAATTAATTGTAAAAAATTGATTATATCCAGTCTCAAAACCATAATAAAGGGTTTAGTCTTTCATAAAGCTCTAACCGGTTAGAAGTAGGTCTTTTTGAGTGTAATTTATACAATTCAATTGGATCAATTTTAAAAATTCTTCATAATCCTTATTTATGAGTGAGAGATATTATTTTTTAGATGTGTTAAAGAAGCTTTTAACAGATAAGCAGGAAAGGAATTCTCGGTATAGTTTACGGAGCTTTGCTCGATTTTTAGGTCTTGATCCAGGGTCTGTTTCTCGGATACTTTCTCAAGAAAAAATTCCCACTCTTAATATTGCACTTAAACTAACAAAAAATCTTGATTTAAACTATGAAGGTGAGAAGCAATTTTTTCATTCCGTTTTAGAAGCGAATATTGAGCAAAGAAGATACGATGAAGTTGAATTACTTTATAATTATCTAAATAATTTTCGAAGGGTTCGAGAAGTAACAGTTAAAGAGTTTGAAACTTGCTCAACTTGGATGCATGAAGCAGTGTTTGTTTTGTTAAAGAAGAATTCTTATCGAAAGAATATAGAATTAATTCAAAAAGATTTAGACATACCTTATGGTATTCTTCATCAAGTAATTCGTGACTTAGTTAAGGTTGGTTTCGTCAAAGAAGAAGGAGGAACTCTTTCTCGTATTTCAGAAGACCTTAGCTTCAATTCAATTCCCAAAGATCATGTAAATAATATTAAAAAGAGAAATGATCTCTTGGATCATTCAGAAAGAGCGTTGTTTAATGATGATATCGCAATACGAAATCATAGTTATATGACTTTCAATATGGATCCAAATAAATCAAATGAGCTGCAAGAAGTTTTTGAAGAGTTCTTTGAAGAGATTGAGTCGAAGCACAGTGATGACAAATCAGATGAATTATATGAATTTAATTTAGGCTTTGTTCCTTTAAGCACAAGCGAGGATGGAAAAGCACTTAAAGAGTCTATTTTGGAACATTTCCTAGCGACCACGGATGAAAAAGAGCTAGAATTCATCAAAAATCAAAAGATGTTTTCACTGAATGAATTACCTGAGCTAAAACTCTGAAATACCTCTATGTATTCTGGTAATTATACTAGATTACTAATTTACATAACGCAGAAAGGTAACTAGTATTAGAAATCATATTTTTCAATAAATCCCTGCGTTTTGTAAGGGTATTCAAGAAGGCAGAAAATTATGCAAGTCACAGTTTCTAAAGGCGTAGGGGAGAAGACCACGATACCTTATAGTCCTATCGATATGATGGCGACTAACGAGAGAGCATCATCCTTTACTAAGAGATCCATAAAAAAAGCATCAAAAGTTCAAGCTATTAATACGGCCATTGAAATGATCGATCTAACAACATTGGAAGGAATGGATACTCCAGGTAAAGTTAAGCAGTTGTGTGGTAAGGCTCGTAACGTTGTTTCTCCAGAGACTCAAAAACAATTTATGGATCATCCTCAATACACTCCTGTTCCTCAAGTAGCTTGTATTTGTGTTTATCCAAATATGGTTCCTTACGCGAAGGAAGCTTTAGCGGGAACAAATATTAATATTGCCTCAGTGGCCACTGCATTTCCTTCAGGATTATCTCCTATGGAAATAAAAATTAAAGACGTAAAGTCAGCGATTAAGTACGGTGCGAATGAAATTGATATGGTGATAGATCGAGGAGCCTTCTTAGAAGGGAAGTTCCAAAAAGTCTTTGATGAAATAGTCAAGATAAAAGAGGCTTGTGAAGATAAAGCTCATCTAAAGGTAATTTTAGAGACTGGAGAATTAAGGTCATTTGATAAGGTTCGTTTGGCTTCATGGTTGGCCATGGAAGCCGGTGCAGACTTCATAAAGACTTCCACTGGTAAAGTTCAACCAGCAGCAACTATGCCAGTTACCCTCGTTATGCTTCAAGCAATTTCAGACTATTATGAATATTCAGGAAAGAAGATAGGAATGAAGCCAGCAGGGGGCATTCGGAACTCAAAACAAGCTATTCATTATCTTTGTATGGTGAATGAAACATTAGGACCAGATTGGTTGACACCTGACTTATTTCGCTTTGGGGCTTCATCTCTACTAAATGATTTACTAAAACAACTTTTTAAAGAATATACTGGTCGGTACTACTATGAGGACCTCTTCTCTTTAGATTAAATGAGTAAGATTAAAGGATATGATGATGAAAGCTAAGATCGAAAAGAAAAATAAGAAAATTCCCATTAAGTTGATTAAGTCTTCAAAGAAAACTAGTGGAATAAAAAAGAAAACTAAGAAAGCAGCTAAAAAAGTCACTAAAAAAGTGACAAAAAAGGTGGCTAAGAAAAATACGATAAAAGCTGTTACAACGACTAAAGTAATTCAAGCAGCAAATGTAAAGACAACTAAAAATACAACTAAAACGAAGACGAAGTCAGTGAAAAAGGGAATGATCTTTAATTATGCTCCTGCTCCTGAGTCGACGAAAGTAGAGATTCAATCCAAATATAATCTCTATATTGGTGGAGAGTTTGTTTCTCCTCGAACAAAAAAATATATTCCTTGTGTAAATCCAGCTAATCAAAAAGAAATTTCACAAATTGCCGTGGCCGGTAAAGAAGATGTGAACATCGCAGTTGAAAATGCTCGGTCTGCCTATGAAAATACCTGGTCTAAACTAACAGGAACAGAGAGAGCAAAATATCTTTTTCGAATTGCGCGAATTATACAAGAACGATCTCGTGAACTAGCTGTGCTTGAAACTCTTGATAGTGGGAAGCCAATTAAAGAAAGTCGAGATGTTGATATGCCTTTAGTGGCCCAACACTTTTTTTATTATGCAGGATGGGCCGATAAACTTGATTATTTAATTCCAGGTCAAGAAGTGGAGTCAATTGGGGTTTGTGCTCAAATAATTCCTTGGAACTTTCCATTGATGATGGCCGCATGGAAAATTGCACCAGCATTGGCGGCAGGTAATACTGTGGTTTTGAAACCAGCTGAGCAAACATCGCTAACAGCTCTGCGATTAGCAGAAATTTTTTCTGAAGCGAAGCTCCCTCCTGGAGTGGTAAATATTATTACAGGAGAAGGTGAAACTGGAGCACACTTAGCTGAGCATCATGATGTAAATAAAATTGCTTTCACTGGTTCAACTGATATTGGAAAATTGATTTTAAGAAACGTATCAAATACAGGTAAAAAATTAACCATGGAATTAGGCGGAAAAAGTGCTCACCTCATATTTGCAGATGCGGCAATTGACTCAGCTATTGAAGGTGTAATTAATGGAATCTTTTTTAACCAAGGACATGTTTGCTGTGCTGGTTCTCGCTTATTAGTAGAAGAATCGATTAAAGATGTAGTGATTAAAAAGTTAAAAAGAAGAATCAATCAAATTAGAATTGGAGACCCTCTAGATAAAAATACTGACCTTGGAGCAATAAATTCCAAAGAGCAGCTTGAGAAGATCAAAATGTTAGTGGAGTTAGGTAAAAAAGAGGGGGGAGAGTTTTGGGAAAGAGAAGGAAGTGTTCCTAAAACTGGAAACTTCTTTAATCCTATTATTTTTTGGGACCAATCGGGAAGTTGTACACTTTCAAAAACTGAAGTGTTTGGCCCCGTTCTTTCGATCATGACTTTTAGAACCACAGAAGAGGCTATCCAAAAAGCCAATGATACGAACTATGGTTTAGCTGCAGGTATTTGGTCTGAAAAAGGATCAAAAATTCATCATGTGGCCGCTAAACTTAAAGCAGGTGTTATTTGGGCCAATACATATAATAAGTTTGATGCTGCAAGTCCGTTTGGTGGTTTTAAAGAATCAGGTTTTGGCCGTGAGGGCGGTCGAATGGGAATGTTTCCTTACGTAGAGGTGAAATAATGAATATTGAAGTTTTAAAAACAGTTAAAATGTTTGTGGGTGGAGAATTTATTCGTTCAGAATCAGGGCGAACTTATTCTTTTTGTCCCTTTAATAATATTGAATATGCTCGTGTTTGCGGAGCAACTCGAAAAGATTTTCGAAATGCTGTGGACAAAGCAAAAGGCGGATTTAAGAATTGGTCTTCTCGGACAGCTTATAACCGATCTCAAATTCTTTATCGAGTTGCTGAAATGACCCAAGGAAGATATCTAGACTTAGTCGATAACTTTGTTGAAGTTCTGGGAATGCCAGAAGAAGCTGCAAAAGAGGAAATTCAAAAGGCCATTGATACCATGGTTTGGTATGCAGGATTATGTGATAAGTATACGCAAGTTTTAGGAGCAGTAAATCCTGTAAACTCTAATTATCATAACTTTTCAACCCCAGAGCCTATGGGGATTATTGCTTATATAGAGAATGAAAACTTTTCTTTCGTTCGTCTAATAGACCACATCTTTTCACTACTTTGTACTGGAAACTCAGTAATTGCTTTGTTGAACAAAGAAAACCCTATTATGACGACGATTTTAGGGGAGATTTTTGCGACTTCTGACGTGCCTGCAGGGACGATTAACCTTCTTTCCGGAGATTTAGAAGAATTAGCTGAAACTATTGGGTCACATATGGAAGTCCAAGGAATTTATTTTCAATCTGAGCGAAAAGATCTATTGGCCAAAATAAAACTTCTTGGTGTTGAAAATATGAAGCGAATTAATAATATTACTTCAAAAACCACTCAAGATATAAATCGTGTTATTAATTTTGTTGAAGTCAAAACTGTTTGGCATCCCATAGGAATCTAATCTTTTAATAGAACCTTAAATAACTTTAAACTTTTAGTGTCGAAAAACTTCAGTATTGGATATTTAATTTAGCATTAACGCCAAACGAACATATCGATATCTTCAACTCCATCCTTGCTATCATCTTTTTTGTTTTTAGAAAAACAGCGCCTAATTAATTGAAGAGGATTGAGTGAAAGTTTAATTTCAAATTTGGGGCGGTCACCATATTTCTTTATGATATCTTCGCATTCCTGATAAAACTGTTTAATTGCTCTAGGAGAAAGCTTATTTTTTCCATCTAAAAGCTCAACAACTTCTGAAAACATTCCCGTGTGCTCAAATATTTTTGTTTTAAGCTTTGAATCTTTGGCCAACTTGAATAATTTAGATTTTACCTTGATCAATCTGTCCGATTGGTCGTAGAAAAAAGTAGTTTCTTCTGTACTTTCAGAAGTATCAGATAAAGGAGTTTCTTCCTTATATGATGTACTCTGAGTATAGCCAATCCCTTTGTTCTCTTCATCTGAATTGTAAGTGTCCAGCTTATGCCAACTATAATGTAATGTACTTAGCAACTCATCCTTCTTAGAGGAAGTGGGCTTATTTTTGCTGCTATTTTTGGGCTTAAGCTTAAAAGCCTTACCACATCCTACAGCACTCAATATTAGGGCCAACTTTAGCCATGATTTTTGTTTCATATTTATGTTTTACCTTGGGACAGACATTATATTCTCTATCTAAAATTAGAGGAAAATTGAATGAAATGATTACGGATTCTGGGATACTAACTTTTCATACAATGAAACTATTCATCGGTAAAATGTTGAAATTTTTACATGTCTTAGGAAAGATTTTCTCTGGCTTTAGTCATTCGATCAAGGGTTATAATTCTCCCAATAGTTTAGAGAAGCACAGAAAGTTAACTTCTGAAATGATATCATTGACGATATTAAATCGTTCATAAATGACTTCAAAACCTCTTTGGTTTCTTCCATAGTTTGGTGTGGGGATTTTAACTGTTTCTTGGATAGGCGATTGGTTATTTGAGAAGGTTATATATCGACCGGTACTGCTGATTAAATACATTTTTTGAGTTAAAGGTGATTTTAATATTTTCGATTCTTTACTTCCAGAGTGATAAGTTAAGTTGTGATTGTGTTTCTGCAAATTGATCACCAAAGATTCATTCCCTGGTTTTCGTGAGCATTGGATATATTGCCTTCCAAAGTTTGCTTGGGCATATGATTGCAAAAGAAAAAAAGCTGCTAAAAAGTAAATGACTATGCTTTTCAATTTTATCCTCTAAAATATTAAAAACACAATCTATCATAAAAAATTTCGATCTAAAACCTTGCAAAACAAATAATTGCTCTTAACTTAATAATAGAAAAGGCGCCTAAAACTTTTTTTAACACATCTGACGGAGGTTTTAGATGAATAATTTAATGAGAAATAGACAACGTGACTTAAATTCTTTTTGGGATCATGATCCCTTTTCTTTGTTTTATCAAGCATTCAATGGTCGAGATGGAAATGAAGTTGCTGAAAAACGGCATGCTCCAGTCTGTCATATTTCAGACCGAGGTGATTTTTTTCTTATTAGTCTAGATTTGCCAGGAGTTAACAAAGAGCATGTTGATGTGGAAGTTAAAGATGGATATCTAAATATTAAAGGTGAGAGGCATACCGAAGTAAAGTCTAATGACTATACCGAGAGAAGATATGGGCAATTTGAACGAAGTTTTAAAATTTCAGAAGATATGGATATCGAGAGAATAAAAGCTGAATTTAACAACGGAGAATTAAATTTAGAGATTGGAAAAAAGAGTTCGCCCACGTCACGAAAAATAACTTTGGATTAAAATGATTCTTATTTATCTGGACAAGAAGGATCTTTGGCAAAACCAAAATATTCTTCTTGTCCCTCGTAGGGGGAGGAGGCCAAGTTTGAAAACTTAGTACCCTTATAAGGCGAACTTGGAAGAATTGAGAATTTTTTCACATCATTTGAGCAAATATCAATTTTAAGAATTTGCGACCTTCTTTCTAATTCTTTTCCTGTGGTTTTCCCATTGATTCCTGTATCAGTAATATAAACAAGGGGAATTCTAAAAGGATTTTCTTTAAATGGCCGAAGAGAACGATAAAAACATTTTCCTCTTATTTTTCCATCAAATTCATCATTTGGATCGCGAGAAGTATGGCCAACAATAAGAAAGTCAGTATTTAATTTTAGTTTTAGCTTGTCATACATAGACCCTGGAGTAATTTTAGTTTTATCTCCATGCATAACTTCACAACTATGATTTGGATTCTCTAAATTGTGACGTTTCTTTTGATCTTTATTGCTTTCGCTATAAATTTGCTTATTATCTCTAACACGGTAAAAAAGTGGGCCAGCTTTATGCAATGGTTTATTGTTCAAAATAGTTTCATGGTAGTGTTTATCTTCTCCTGCAAAAGAATGAGTGGTAAACCAATCAGCTATTTTAGAATTGATTTCTTCAAATGTATCATCTGCATCTTCTGGTTCTGAAATATTACTTTGAATAAAATGGTCACTGATTCCCCCATGACTGAATATAATCCTATCACTTTGGAGAATTGTTGGACGATAGTAAGGATTATTTAATAGGCTAGCGTACCCACCCTTATTCATATTATTTATTGGAGAAATCTTGAGGAAGTTTAAAGTATCAAACAGTGGAGGTTTTTCGGATTTCTTTAATGGGGTCAAGTGCCTTGCACGAGACGTAACCATTTGAGTGCCAAACCTTCTTCCGTAAACATCTATTAAACTTTGTCGGTAGACCTCATTAGAGATTGTTGAGCGTAAATATTCGTGGTTTCCGATAAAGAATTTTACATGAAGGTTTTGAAAGTTCTGCTGGGCAACTTTTTTGAGAATGGCCTCAGATATCAATAAGAGCTCAATATCAAATTGACCCTTATCGAAGAGATCTCCCATTTGGTAAATATAAGTCTCAATCAGTTTGTTTTCATCAAAATTAACCTGAACTAAATCGACTAAATCATTCATACATTTCTGACTCTCTTGAGAGTAGTAATTATTGTTGAAGCAATCAAAATGATTGATTTGTATTGAGTCTAAATTAATAACTTCGGTATAAGAATAGGCGAGCTTCATCGCCTTGAAGTTTCCGTGAAGGTCTCCAATAACATAATAGGTCTTCATCGCATTATTTGAGAATGCAAGATTGGATAGACAAAAAAGAAAGATTACTCGTAAGTAATATTTTAAAGACATGTTTTAACCCCTTAGAACTATTATAGTAAGAATCAATGGAGTTCACTAAAAAAAGATGTTTTTCTGTAGAAACTACTGGATTTGCTCAAAATTTAAACGTGTTTCTGTCTTTTCTTCACTCAGAAACCTTGAGATTCTTTAACTAAAGTTTAGAGATAATCAAAAAAACCGTTCTCACGATAAGACCACTTATTTTTGCTGAAAATATGCTTAGTTGTATCTTGGGCCATGACTCTGAAAGTGGTGTATTTTCCACCAATAATTACATGGGTGTTTTGGTAAGGATGGAAGAGTTTATGCGTTCGACTAACTTTCCCATGCTTCTTCCCTTCTTCTTTAACTAGTGGGCGGACTCCTGAGTAGGAATCAATAATGCTAGTTTTATCAACTTTTTTTCCTGGAAAAAAGAAATTAACTTCATCAATAAGATAATTAATTTCTTCTTCAGTAATTTCTGCTTTTGCCGGGTCTCCCGAATAAGGAAGCTCTGTTGTCCCGACTAATATTCGATCAGAGTGGGGGATTACGAAAATGACTCTATCATCATAAGATTGAATGACGATTGGATACTTGATATTGAGAGCATCTTTTTTTAGCCAAAGGTGGGATCCTCTGCTTAGAAGCATCTTATCTTCCCAAGGGATATTTAAATCTTTGAGAAGTTGATCGGTAAAAGGACCCGTGGCAAAAACAATATCTGAAGCTGTTAGTTCTAGATTATTCTCTCCAGCAGTTTTAATTCTGACTTGATCATTTTCATTTTTGATGGAAGTGATAGAGGTCTTTTCTAGCGCAACAGCATTTTGATAATTATTAAGTGCTCTTTTTATGACATGAATACCAATCATTTTATCATTCATGACTGCATCAAAATATATACCAGCTCCCTTTAAATTTAACTGAAGTATATCTGGTGCGTAATATAAAATTTCATCTTGCCTAATAATTTGATGCTGACCATTTTTGTATTCAGATAAAAAGTCATATAGCTCAAGTCCAAGTTGGTAAAACCAAAAAGGGTATTTAGAAGTTTTAAAAATTGGAAGAATAAAAGGTATTCTCTTGGCATACTTTGGAGTTAACTTTGTCCATAAGATTTTCTCTTGCAAAGCTTCGTTAACTAAGTTGAAATCAAGAGATTCAAGATAGCGAATACCACCATGAAGCATCTTTGAGGAACGTGAGCTCGTTTGGGACATAAACTCATGCTTATCAATCATGAGAACTTTCTTTCCATTAGAGCATATATCTTTGAGAAGTCCTGCACCTGTGATGCCACCACCAACGATGATAACATCAAAGTGTTCTCCGCTTTTTACTTCTTTTTCAACCATACTAAGTTTCCTGTTGCTGTAATTCTATATTTATTATCAAAGGCTTGAGTTTCGTGAGCAAATATAGGAGTGATATGAAAGCTGATACCTATTATTCCATTGGCGCCACTACTAATAGCATTCTGCTTGAGCTTTTCAGTTAAGTCTTTGTAGACATCATTTATACTAGGTGATTGTTGATGTCTGGCCTGAGATGAAGATGAGAATATTTGCTCTAAACCGCCATGTGTGGATTGAGACGATTCTTGATTTAACCTAATCATCTGCTGTTGCTTGAGCTTGTCTTGATGAATAAAGGGAGCGTGCTCAATTAAATCATCTTCCATTGAAAGATAATGAGGTGAAGACTTTGTATCTATGATAGTGTATTCAGTAATGACTCCGAGGTGCTCAAGCACCTTATAACTCTCTAAATAGTTACTGGTGGAGACGATAATATTTTCAGGTACACCATAGGGACGTTGAACAAAGTCGATATAATCTTGTCTGTTTTGAAAAACATTCTCTTTACTCATCAAACCGATTTCCTCATGTCGGTCGTAGAGATCGCTAGCATGGATTTCGTCAGATAGTCCCATTAAAATATTAATATTATACTTTCTTAGTTTTTGGCATAGATAGATGGCGACATACTCGCCAACTCGTGGAATTAAAAAAGAACCACGATTAAGCGCGGTACGAGTTTTTTCCTCATCAGCACTTTTTATTACCTTAAACTCTTTTAGCAATCTTAAAATATCATCAGCATCTTCTTGAAACTTTATATCCTTGAGAATAACTGAAAAAGCTGGGTTCCCCTCTGCTGCAATTTGAGCGTAGGCAAAACTATCTGAATTTGCCATTTTCTTTGTACTTTCAAAGGATTTTTCAGTCGGTTGAGGAGTGGCCTGTTTTTGTTTTTTTTCATCAAGAATATTTGAATGGATGACTAATTTTTTTGCCGGTTCGCTAATTTCTGAAGCTTTAATGGGATCTAGCTTAATGGGTTCTGGTTTTTTTTCTACCTTAGGAGCTTGCGGTTGAGGAGAGTCTTCTATTTCTTTGACTTTAATTTCTTCTTTGTTTTTTAGTTTGGTATTGTCCTCAATATCATTTGATAGTGTTAGAGAATCGATTGATTCTCTAGTCATCTCTTGAAACATTCCAGGTTCTTCAATATCTTCTTCTACTGGATTAAGTTCTTCTTGGTTTAGTTCTTCATTTACTGATACTGAATCATTAGAGGAAAATTCTTGATCACTATCTGCAGAGAAGTCTGTTAAAGGCTCATCATCTTCAATTTGACCAAAGTTAGCATCGCTTGGAAATTCGATATTAGGGTCGGTTGGCTCTTCAAAAATAGAATCATCTGGTTGATCAAAAACTGCATCATCTCCTGTTGTAAATTCCTCTGAACCAAAGCTTTCTTCATCAGGGGGCCCATCATTAAAGCTTTCATCGTCCTGAGAAAAAGTTGAGTTTGGAAAGGTTTGGTCGTCTTCAAGGTTAGGAGGAAGTTCATTAGAATTAAATTCTTCATCACCTTCGTCTAAGTTTTGAAAAGGAGGTATATCTGCTTCTTCTTCATGTTCAAAGGAAGCCATATCTTCTATACGGGTTAGATCATCATCTTTATTATCGGACACGACTCCTCCATAAGGCGTGAGAATAGTATTTTGCTCATTAAAGATTCTCAAGAATCCTCTTGAATGTCTATTAATAGTATAATTTCAGGGGTTTAACTTGATTACTTTGATCATGTGAAAAAAGTATTTGTATCAGATGATTGCCACGAAAGGTTTTTAAAAAGTCGTCAACTCTTACTTAACGGCTTGATTCGAGTTGGGCACTTTCTATACTCCAGCTTAATAATTATAAAGACCGACTAAAAGGAGTTGTTATGCAAAAATTAAGTGTATTGTGCTTGTTTATAAATTTATTTTGCTTTGGACAAGAGACCCAAACCTCAGATAACTACTATCTATCCGCTGGAAGCGAAGAAACCATTAAGGTGGCCGACGGTACAATTACTCCAGATGTTTTATCTAAGTCTAATTTGAGATTTAATATATACGAAACAAATGAGGATAACTCAACAGGTTTACTTGGTGTGAGTTTTGATGTGGGTGATGATTCATTCGATTTTAATTTGTTTTGCATAAACTTTCATGAATTTGAATTAGCAGATGGGATTTATAATAAATCGATCTTTCATCGCTCACAACAAGGTAGAGTACTAAAGTCAGAAAAATCTTTTTATATGTGCTATCAAAAAGAGGACGAACGAGTGGACTACAATATTCTTGATGAAGCTGTCATGATCATCACGACTTATAAAAAAGAACAAGCCATCGATTTTTATCCTCTAAAGAATATGAATGAAATGTTAGTCACTAAAAACGAGTTTGGTTTCTTTAAGGGACAGTGGGGAAGCCAATACTCCGCTGTTTCACTAAATGATACAATTCAGCCTTTACTTGAAAATGAAGAAGAAAAATTGGATTTGGTAAAGTATCGCTTTCGATTCTATCCAAGACAAAGAGTTCAGTTCTCGTTAAATCTAAGAAAATCTCGAATTAACGGAAAGAAAGTTAATTCCACATTGGCCAATTTAATCAATCCTAAAATCTATCGTTTTAGTAACGGAAAGCATTTAATTATCGTTCAAGCAGTTGACCCAAACTCTGAAGAGAAAAATCTTTATAGTTGGGCTGCAGCAGTAAAGCAAGGAGTCTATGGGCCTAAAGATGAGAGAGCCTATGATCTAGATCCTAATGGCTGTGATTGTGATGTTCCTTTTTTAATTATGAATAACTTTGAAAGAGAAGATAAGTTAGTTATTGAAAGTCTTTATACATCAGTTGTTTTTTCTAGGCTTGATGCAGGGACAACCACTGAAACTGGCTTTGAAGATGAAACGTATACAACTTTTAAACGGCAAACAACTTTTGATGAGCTTCTTTCAAAAACAGCAAAGCTTTATAGCGAAAAGAAAACAGTCCAAATGGACTCAGATGAAGAGTCGAGAGTCAAAATTGTCTTTGATAAAACCAAGGCTAGAAAAAATTTAGAATTGGAAGGAATTAAATTATCAGCAGCTAATCCTATAAACGGAAATAGCGATAAAAGTCTAAATATTAGAATGATACCTCAAGATGGGAAAATGGGTAATATGATTTTTAATGTTAAAATTGATGAAATTAAAACTATTGATCTTCTAGACTACACACAAGTGAATCGTCATAAAGATGGCAATGATCTATGGGAATCGTGGTTGTGGTTGAAGGTTAAAATTTCAGATCAAGCAGGAAAAAGTTTTACTGGCTGGGTCTCTGCAAATTTACTAGGAGTTACACATATCTAATTATTTGAAATTATTTAATAAACTCATTTAATTCTTAAATTTTCTGATAAGTTACCGACATGTTTACTCATGCAAATAAAAGTAAATAAGTCGGTAACTACTCAATTCATTTTTATTTGTATTTGGTCAATCGGAATAATTTCTGGGCTAGTGATTACTTATGAATACTCCTTAGGATCAGGAGAGAAAAGCCAATTAAAATCTTCTTGGCCCAATGAATCTTCTCTTAAATTTAATCCTGGTAAATATAACCTCGTCATGTTTCTTCACCCTGAGTGTACTTGCTCCAAGGCAAGTCTTTTTCATTTTAAAGAAATTTTATCTGAAATTAAACATGATAATTTAGATTCGAAAATTATTTTTACGATGCCTAAAGAAAAAGAAAAAGAATGGATAAATTCGGCATTGGTCAAAGAAGTCAAAGAAGCGGGAAGTATTCAGTTGATTTTTGATCAAAGTTCTGAAGAATTTAAAAGGTTTGATGCTAAAACAAGTGGCCAAGCATTTTTATTTTCCCCCTCAAAGGATCTCTTGTTTAATGGAGGAATTACGGATTCTCGTGGTCATATTGGGTACAATCAAGGCGAAGATTTTATTATCAATACTTTAAATAAGCGTGGGCTTGCTAGTAAGGATGTAGATGTCTTTGGCTGCGATAATTTAAATAAAACTATAGTGAATAAATAATTATTAACTAATTGGAGTTTGGAATGAAATTGCCATCATCAATCAAGAACCTTTTTTATTTAGATTTTTTCAGGTTTCATAAACGAAAAACAAATACAAATCCAGAAATTATCAAGATAAAAGAATCTAAATTTAAAGATGAGTATCAAAAGTTAGTGGAAGATTGTGATAAAGTTTTTGTTCTTCTCATGTTTATACAATGGGCGTTTTGTATTTTTATTGCCTATGCAATCACTCCAATGACATATATAGGTACTACCGAGAAGCTTCACTTTCATGTCTATATGGCCATCTATTTTGGAGGAGCTCTCACCTTAGCTCCCTTTATGCTCTATCTTTATAATCCGGGTGGAACTTTAAATAGGTATGTTAATGTTATTTGTCAGGGGCTGTTCTCTGCTATGATCATTCATTTAACTGGTGGTCGAATTGATACACATTTTCATGTATTTGGTTCATTAGCTTTCTTTGCTTTTTATCGTGATGTCAAAGTCTTACTGGTTGGAACTGCTGTAGTGGCAATTGATCATTTAGTTAGGGGTGTTTGGTTTCCACTTTCTGTGTTTGGTATAGCTCATCCGTCTCAATGGAGATGGTTAGAGCATGCTGCTTGGGTTGTGTTTGAAGATTTTTTTCTTGTCTATGCTTGCTTGCGATCAATGCAAGAAATGAAGATTACTGCTGAAAGTTACGCTGAAGTTGAGTTTCAAAAGTCAATTGAAGAAGAGAAGGTTAAAGATAGAACTGCTGAACTGGATAAAGAAAAAAAGAGCATGGAACTTATTCTAAACTCAGTTGATCAAGGTCTCGTCGCAGTTGATTTTGAAGGGAACTTTGTTGGAAATATTTCTGAAGCCTGCAAGAAAATTCTACAGACAGACATCTCCGGGAAAAATATTAAGGATGTTTTATTAGATACAAAAACTGATTGGGAAGAATTATTAGGCATGATTAAAGAGGAAGCGATTCCGCTTGATTCTCTTTTTTCTCTTCTACCTTCAGAATTAAACTTAAACCAAAAATATATTACGATTGAGTATGGTCCAATTTATGAGGGTGATAATCTAACTAGTCTGCTCTTAGTATTTTCAGATATTACAGAAAGAAAGTTGTTTGAAGATCAAAAAAATCAAGAAATAGTTAAAAATCAAGCCTTGGTCAAAATTCTTTCCGCGAAGTCAGACTTTATGGAGTGTTTTGATTTAGTGGAAAGTTTAAAAGTTACTCATATTAAAGAAGTATCTGTTAAACGAATACTTCATACATTAAAAGGTGCCTTAGCGTATCTCGATTTAAAGGATCTTTCTCAATTGTGTCATGATTGTGAGTCGGAATTTATTGAGCAAGGTTTTTCAGAAGAATTACTGAATCAATGCATATCCAAAATAGAAACGGGACTAAATAGCTTTATAGAAGAAAATAATAAAATTCTAAAAATTGATAAAAATCGAAAAGTTATCGAAATTA
Source organism: Bacteriovoracaceae bacterium (assembly GCA_028101965.1). GTDB lineage: Bacteria > Bdellovibrionota > Bacteriovoracia > Bacteriovoracales > Bacteriovoracaceae > JAOHMI01. The sequence goes on along the minus strand of JAOHMI010000014.1, from coordinate 15,933 downwards.
AATTAGAAGAATTAAATGAAACAATAAAAGATATTGGGCAGGTCTCTTCAAATTATGATTTAGTAGCTAAACTGGATAACCTAATGATGACAAACTTAGAAGATGAGTTTAATTGGTTAAATGAAGCTTATTTAAAAACTGGGGAGAAGTTAATGAAAGAGCTAAACCCTATTCAGTTTGTGTCTGATTCGAAAATCATTTCATATGTCTATAATGATTTATTTAAATCTCTTCTTCATCTCGTTAAAAATGTCGTTGACCATGGGATCGAAACTCCTGATATTAGAGAAATGATTGGGAAAGAAGCTAATGGAAATCTGAAAATTACCATGAGCGAAGATGAGAAATTTTATAATTTAGAATTTAAAGATGATGGAAATGGAATAGATTTAGAAAAAATTAAATCTAAGTTAACTGAGAAGAATTTACCAATTCCTGAAGGTAAGAATGATTTAATAAATATGATCTTTAAAGATGAATTCTCTACCGCAGATAAAGTGACTGATTTGTCTGGTCGAGGAGTCGGACTTGCTGCCATAAAAGAAGAATTAGAGAAGTTTGATGGATCTATTATATGTGATTCAGTGGAAGGAGAAGGATCAACTTTCAAATTGAAATTTAAAAAATTTAGTTATGCTCAGAAGGTCTTAGAAGAAAAATCTTCCGAGAAAATGGCTTCTTAAAAGAAGATAAGTGAGATTTTTTTAGACTGTCAATGTAAAAAGTTCTTATCTTCAGGGAAATAGAGGAGAGTCTTTTTCCCCTTTACAGTTTGCACACCTTCCTTTCTTATAATTATGAAGGGAGGGAATCCATGTCAAACTATTCAATTTTAATTTTTTTGCTTCTAGTGAGCAATTTAGCCTATTCAAGTTATAAAGAGAAAATTAAGGTGGTAAAGAATTATTATCATCAAATTGATCCACTTTACTCAAAATATGTAGAAAAACACTTAAAACGTGATTCTAAAAAATGTGCACCTCACCCAAAATATATTAAGAAGCTCGATCGATATTTTTCTAAAAAATATACTCGAAATAATCCTAAGGTGATAAAAGGAAGAATTCGCTACCTAGGTTTTGTTCCAGGCAAATATTTATACAAAGTTTATTGGGAAAAAGATACTTTAACTGTTCAAGCAGATATTAGGGTGAAGAACCTAAAGAGAGTTAGTCGCGATGATTTAAAAAAGTTACAAGTTAAATTTGACTCAGCTGCCAGGTACTTTGGACATAGTCAGAAATTTACTTTTCCCGTTAAGTTTGAGTTTGGAATTACTGAAGAAAAAAAGCATGTTAAAACTAAAATAGTCTCAAGACACTCTCGAGGGCCTTATTTTTGGCGTTGGAGTTTGAAGAATTCTCGCAATACTCATGCACATGAATTTGCTCATGTAATGGGCTTAGATGATGAGTATAAAAATCGACCTTTTAATCCTAGCTCTAAGCATTGCAATCAGAAATCAATTATGTGTAAGTCCAGACAGGGAGTAGCGCTAGACTATCACTATTATGTAATATTAAGACGAGTTTTTTGTTGATTGATAAATTGTTTTTATAAACATTTCAGTATTGATTGAATTGTCCTACACCTATAATAGTATTCCTTTAAATTACAATTAAAGGATAGAAAGTGAACAATATATTTATTTTTCTAATAGGGCTTATTTCTATAAATTTATATTCACAAGACAAGTTGAAAGATTATGAAATAAGTCATCTCTCTGATTCAAAAAAATTTCTTCATGAGATCAACGTAAAAACTCATGAAGTAGTACTTGTGGCCAGTCAAAAACACGCAAAGTATAGATCAGAAATGAGTAAAAGTTCAATTTATATAGAAAAAATTGAAGATTGTTTTATCAATGATCAAAGTATTACAGAAGCCGTTACTCTATTGGATGTTTTTCTATTAAATCAAGAAATTTACTACATACCAGAAATAACATCACCTTTAGTTCGATATGAAGATTATGATACTCAAAAGAAACTTCTTCTTGGAGCGAATAAGATTAAAGATATAATAGACAATTATTGCTCTGAATTCTCATCAGATGATGGGGAGTCATATTATGTTTTTAAATGTCATACTAAGCTTGATGAGAATCTTCCTGGGATGAGTGAGGAACTAGAGCAATATGATAAATTGTTGGGTCTTTGGAGCAAGAAAATTGAAGAGTTTGATCATATCAAAAATGAGTTTGAAGGTCTTTTGCGAAGGGTCGTCATTGTTTCAAAAGCTTATAAAGTGATATCTGAGGATGCACCAAAGTGTGCAGTTAGTTTTGATTTTTAAATTTTAATTTATCTTAGATTCAAATTATAGATATTAGAGTTATAGACTATAATATCTATAATTTGAATTTGAATTTGAATTATCTAAGCCCCATGACACTGCTTAAACTTTTTCCCAGAACCGCATGGGCAAGGATCATTTCTTCCAACCTTTACTTTCCCACGTTTGATAGGTTCTTTTTTTGAACCTTTCTGGTTGAGCTCTTGCTGGTGCTTATGGGCATCAAGTTGAGCTTGAAGCATTTCTTCATGCTGTCTCTTTAATTCATCAATTTCTTCTGGAGTATACATGCGTACTCGGAAAAGCCTTTCAAGAACGGTTTGTTTAATTCTTGTTCTCATCGCTTCATAAAGTTCAAATGCTTCTCTTTTATATTCAACCAAAGGATCTTTTTGTCCGTAAGATCGTAAGTTAATCCCTTCTTTTAAATGATCCATATTAAGAAGATGGTCTTTCCAAGCAGCATCAAAAGTTGATAGTAGGACTTCTCTTAGAGTCAATTTTACTTGTTCTTCATCATAACTAGAAAATTTATCTTTAAGATTTGTGATAAGGATTTCTTTAATATAGTGAGAAAGATCTGAATTATATTTCTCAGAGCACTCATTTACCGAAAGAGTGACTTTATCTAGTTTAAAAATATTATGAAACCCAGAATTGATTTCTTCCCAATTCCATTCATTAAGGGAGACTTTCTTTTCCGGACGATAAGTTTCCATTAAGTGAAAAGATAGATCATCGATGAAGTCGAGAACTAATTCGTGGTTTTCTAAATCATTGAGAATATCACGACGAAGCTTATAGATGACTTTCCGCTGTTCATTCATAACATTATCAAAGTCGAGTAAATGCTTACGAATATCAAAGTTATGGTTTTCAACTTTTTTCTGAGCTTTCGCGATGGCATTAGAGATCATTTTGTGCTCTATTGGTTCATCATCTTTAAGACCCATTTTAGTCATTAGGTTTTTAATTTTATCTGATCCGAAAATTCGCATAAGATCATCTTCTAAAGACATAAAAAACTTAGAGCGGCCAGGATCCCCTTGACGTCCAGAACGACCTCGGAGCTGATTATCAATTCGCCGGGACTCATGTCTTTCTGTTCCTATAATAAATAAACCACCTAAAGCTTTAGTTTCTTCTGAAAGCTTAATATCAGTTCCCCGACCGGCCATGTTGGTTGCGATGGTAACAGATCCTTTTTGACCAGCATTTGTAATAATGGTTGCTTCACGTGCGTGTTGTTTCGCATTTAGAATCTCATGCTTTACTTTATATTTATTAAGAGCTTTAGCGAGCTCCTCAGATGATTCAATGGAAATTGTTCCAACCAAAACTGGTTGTCCTTCATCGGTAGCTTCTTTAATTAAAGCTGCAACGGCATCGTATTTTCCTTCTTTGGTGGCGTAAACCACATCAGCTTGATCATCTCTAACCATTGGTAGGTTAGTGGGAACTACAACAACGTCAAGGCTGTAGATTTTCATAAATTCTTCTGCTTCTGTATCCGCGGTCCCTGTCATCCCGGCCAGAATTGAGTAGAGTCGGAAGTAATTTTGAAAAGTGATAGAGGCTAAAGTTTGGTTTTCTGATTTGATTGGCACGCCTTCTTTTGCCTCGATTGCTTGATGGAGGCCATCAGACCAACGTGAACCTTCCTTTAAACGTCCAGTAAACTCGTCAACGATGATAACCTTGCCTTCTTTTACTACATAATCAGTATCAACTTTAAATAATGAGTGAGCACGTAAGGCTTGGTTCACATGGTGAAGGAGTTCTATATTTGCCACATCAAATAAATTCTGTACGTTTAGTAAATCTTGAACTCTTACGACACCGTCATCTGTTAAAACTGCAGTGTGAGACTTTTCATCCACATTATAATCTTTGTCAGCTTCAAGTTTTGGAATTAACCGGTTTACCACGTTATATAGATCAGTATTTCCTTCAGATGGTCCTGAAATAAGAAGAGGAGTCCGCGCCTCATCGATGAGAATTGAGTCAACTTCATCTACAATACAGTAATTATGATCTCTTTGGACGTAGTCATCGAGGTCAAATTTCATATTGTCTCGAAGATAATCGAAGGCAAATTCGTTATTAGTTCCATAAGTGATATCTGAAATATAAGCTTGCTTTCGATCTTCATCATCCATATTGGCAAGAATACAGCCAACGCTTAAACCGAGAAAGTTATAGAGGACACCCATTTCATTAGCATCTCTCTCCGCCAAATAATCGTTAACAGTGACTAAGTGAGCACCTTTTCCGGATAAGGCATGAAGGTATAAAGGGAGAGTCGCCGTTAGTGTTTTCCCTTCACCGGTTTTCATTTCTGCGATTATTCCTCGGTGAAGAAAAATTCCGCCCATAATTTGCACATCAAAGTGTCTCATTTTGAGAACTCGAACACTGGCTTCTCGAACCGTGGCAAACACTTCAGGCAATAAGCTATCAAGTGTTTCACCTTTTTCGATTCTCTCTCGAAATTTTGGAGTTTGTGCTTGTAGCTCCTCATCACTAAGCTTTTGCATATTTGCTTCAAGCTGATTTATATTTTGCACCATGGGCTTGATCGCTTTGATGTCACGATCTTGTTTGGTGCCAAAGATTTTCTTGAGAGAGTTCAACATTACTAAAGTTCCTTATAAATATAATTTTTGATTAAATTTTAGTTTTCTAAAATAAAGTAAAGTGGATCAACTGCTATTCCGTTAACTCGAACTTCATAGTGAAGGTGAGGTCCGGTAGAGTGGCCAGTTGAGCCAACACGAGCGATGGGGTCACGACGTTTGATTTTATTTCCGGCCTTGACCAATAATTCTTTAGAGTGAGCATAAATTGTCTCAATCCCATAGCCATGGTCAATTTGGACGAATTTTCCGAATCCGGCTTTTTGCCCAGAATAGACCACAACACCATCCGCGGGTGCGAAAATAGTTGTACCATACGGAGCGCCCACATCAATCCCTTCATGCATTTTTAACACACCGGAATAAGGGGAAAAACGCTGGCCATAATAACTGGTAATCCAGCCATTTGTGGGCAAAATTGTGGGAGTTGAGCGGAGGAATGACTGCTTGTCCAAAAGGACTTGGTCCAAGGAGTTTATTCTCATTTCAAGGTCGCTGGAAAAACTTTTTAAACGGTTAAATTTAAAGTCAAAAAGAGCAAAATCATGGCTCAAGTTAAAACTTTGCTTAATTAATTGTGACCAGTTTTTAGCCCAGTAATAATCTTGCTTAATACCAAAGAAATTAGCGATCTTTTGTGTATAGAGATTTTTAAGCTTTTTATAGTCCACATCATTGGTTAAACTATTTATGTTTAGCTCAATGTTTTTTAGGTCTTTAATTGAGTTTGGAGAGCGCTTAATTCCATTTTTCCCATCTGGTTTGTCTTGGTCCATATAAGGTTTGGTTGCGTTGTCTTCTAGATTTTTTACTCCAGAAATAGTTCTAAGCTTTCGTTCAATAGAATTAATTCGATCAAAATCTTCGATTAAATTATTCATTTTCATTTGGAATATTTGAATTTGATCCCGTAGTTGCTGGTTTTCTAAACTAAGGTGCTTGTTCTCATAAACTTGCTGGAGGATCTTCCAGTAGTCGTATCCAAGGATTATGACCAGCAAAATGGAACAAGCCGAGATGAAGGCCAGAGATTTGAAGACAAAAGAAGGTATCTTAACACTTTTGATTTTCTTCTCTTTGTCGGGAATGAGCATGAGGGTATAATATTTTTCCATATATCTATTCTTTTTTCCGGCAAGCTAAGCTCTCATTATGCCAAGAAAGGAAAGCAAATGTCATCTAATTGAAGGGGAAGATTAGCTTATTTAATCAGAACGAGAATGACCGATATATTGTCCTGTCCACCATTGTGATTTGCTTGGTCCACGAGTTTTTTTGCCACTCTGTTTAAATCTTCACTGGTAGCAGTCAAAGGGGAGGAAATCATGTTATTGACCAGGAAAAGGATATCGCGATCACTGACTTTACCATGAAGCCCATCACTGCAAATGAGGAACATATCATTTTTGGAATATCGATAACGAAAAATATCCGCTTCTACCTTTGGCTCAAATCCAACAGACTTGACTAAAACATTTTTTTGCTTGTCTGCGTGTGCCATTTCTCGATCATAAATTCCTAAGTTTAATTTTTCTTGAATCAAGGAATGATCTCGAGTTAATTGGTATAGTTGTTGATCGTTAACCAAGTAAACACGAGAGTCGCCTATATTAAAAATATTTAGGTGTTTCTCATCAAAATAAATTCCAGTTAGGGTAGTACCCATTCCTTGTAATTCAGGATGATCTAAAGAAGTTTGGTAAATTTTATCATTGACTCTTCGAAGTAATCCAAAAAGAAATTCCCGCTTATTTTCAGGATTACTTACTTGAATGTTATGGCCAAGTAAATCCGTGGCCATCTTCGAAGCGATGTCTCCTCCGTTGTGACCGCCCATTCCGTCGGCAACGGCGAAAAAACGTTTATCCGGAACTAAACAAATACTATCTTGGTTGCTTTTTCTGACACGACCAATATCGCATACACCTGCGCTTAAAAGTGACATCGTATTCCTTAATCTTCATCAATTCTTAATTCTTCTATTAATATTTTGTTAAGACATAGAATAATTGTCAATTTTTTGAGGATATTAATTTGTTTTTTTTATACTTTGACTTGTACCGAGTGAGAAATCTGAATAAAACGCTCAATTGAAATATATTTTATTCGCTTTTTTGGTTTGTAAAAAGCAATATTGCAAATTCTAAACCAAAGTACTCTTTTTTAGTAACCTTGTAAGGAATCAACGATAGGTATACCTTAAATATTTGTTTTGTGATAAAATTATAAAAGAAAAATCGGTTCGGAGGCACTCATGACCAAAATAGATATCAGTTCATTTATTAAAGAAAATTATAACTCGAAAGACTTTTCTCATCTTCATTGGGAGGGAGGTTTTCAAGATTATATGAACATTGTTAGTAAGAATCCTTTAGTGGCGAGAAACGCCTTTCAAAGAATTCATGATGTGATCATGAGTTATGGAACTTCAAAGTACGTTGAATATAAAAAAGAAATTACTCGGTATCACTTTTTTGATGATTCCATTGAGAATGGAAAAGATGCAATTTTTGGAATAGATGTTCATCTAATGAAGTTAGTAAACTTTTTTAAGTCGGCGGCTTTAGGATACGGAACTGAGAAGAGGGTTCTTCTTCTTCATGGCCCGGTGGGATCTGCTAAATCGTCCATAGCAAGGTTAATGAAAAAAGGATTGGAACATTATTCTCGAACAGATGTAGGCGCACTCTACACCTACGAATGGTATGATTCAGAAGAAAGTGAAATATTAGGGGGAGCAAAATTATTTCCTTCTCCAATGCATGAGGAACCACTCAAGCTGATACCAATTGAAGCTCGGCAAAAATTAGTAGAAAAATTAAATAAAGATAATGATGGGCCTTATAAAATAAAAATTAAAGGGGATGTAAATCCTGCATGCCGCTTTATTATGAACGAATACTTGAAGAAGTATGATGGCGACTGGAATGCTGTTGTGACAAATCATATTCGAATCAGAAGGTTATTATTATCAGAAAAAGATCGAGTGGGAATTGGGACTTTTCAACCTAAAGATGAGAAAAACCAAGATTCCACTGAACTAACCGGAGACATTAACTATCGTAAAATTGCTCAATATGGATCTGATTCAGACCCACGAGCTTTTAATTTTGACGGTGAGTTTAATATTGCCAACCGTGGAATTGTGGAATTTATCGAAATGCTTAAATTAGATGTGGCATTCTTGTATGACCTTTTAGGGGCCTCTCAAGAGCAATCAATTAAACCTAAGAAGTTTGCACAAACCCATATCGATGAAGTGATCTTGGGTCACACAAATGAGCCCGAATTTAAAAAACTTCAATCCAATGAATTTATGGAAGCTCTTCGAGATAGAACAGTAAAAATTGATGTGCCTTATATTTCTCGATTAGAAAACGAAGTTAAGATTTATCAAAAAGATTTTAATGCTGATACTCTTCCGGTCCACATTGCTCCTCATACATTAGAGATGGCATCCACTTGGGCGATTTTAACTAGATTAGAGGAACCAAAAAAAGCGGATCTTACACGACTTCAAAAACTAAAATTATATAATGGAAAAACTCTACCTGGTTATAATGAAGATAATGTTAAAGAACTTCGTAAGGAAGCGATTCGGGAAGGTCTTGAAGGTATTTCTCCACGATATATACAGGATAAAATTTCAAATGCACTCGTTAAGCATGCGCATACTGGATGTTTAAATCCTTTTATGGTTTTTAATGAACTTGAATCAGGTTTAAAACATCATGGTCTAATTAGTTCGGTCGATCAACAAGACTTCTATAAAGAAATGCTGGCCATATCTCGGCAAGAGTATGAAGACACCGTTAAAAACGATGTCATGAAAGCTATTAGTGTTGATGAAGCTGCTATTCAAATGTTATGCGGAAACTATATTGATAATGTAAAGGCTTATACTCAAAAAGAGAAAATTAGAAATAAATACTCTAATAAACTAGAAGATGCAGATGAAAGATTTATGAGATCAATTGAAGAAAAAATTGATATTCCGGAATCTCGAAAAGATGACTTTAGACGAGAAATTATGAATTATATTGGAGCATTGGCCATAGAAGGAAAGTCCTTTGATTATAAAACAAACGAAAGACTTCATCGAGCCTTAGAATTAAAACTGTTTGAAGATCAAAAAGATTCGATTAAGCTCACCACAATTATTTCAAATGTTATTGATAAGCAAACTCAAGAAAAAATCGATGTTATTAAAACACGCTTAATCAAGAATTTTGACTATTGTGATATTTGTGCCACGGATGCTCTTAACTTTGTGGCCAGTATCTTTGCCAAAGGCGATATTAAAAATTCCTAATTTTAGGAAAAGGAAAAGATTTTGGATCATCCAATAAAGAGAGACCATTCACGCTTTCGTAAAATAGTTAAGGGGAAAATCCGAGAAAATTTACGCAAGTATGTATCCTCTGGACAGTCGATTATTCCTAAAGGAAATGATTCTTTTAAAGTTCCTATGCCTAGTATTGATATTCCTCGCTTTAAATTTGGTGATAAGTCACAAGGAGGAACCGGACAAGGCCAGGGTGGTGAAGGGGATCCAGTAGAGGGGAAACCAGATCCGAATGGTGAACCAGGACAAGGTGACGCCGGAGAAGGTGAAGGAAATAAAGAACTTGAAGTGGATATGAAAATTGATGAGCTGGCATCGATCTTAGGAGAGGAATTAGAACTCCCTAATATTGAACCGAAAGGCAAAAAGCAAATTCAGTCTACTGTTGATAAATATACTAGTATTGGTATCGTTGGCCCAGACTCTCTTAAACACTTAAAAAGAACATATAAAGAAGCTCTAAAGCGGCAAATTTCCATGGGAAGTTACGACCCGAATTCTCCAGCGGTCATTCCAATTCGTCGTGACTTTCGTTACCGTTCTTCTGATACAAAAATTGAAATGGAAAATGCGGCCGTCGTTATTTATATGATGGATGTTTCTGGATCCATGGGGGATGAGCAAAAAGAAATTGTTCGAACAGAGTCTTTTTGGATCAATTTATGGCTCAAGCACCAATATAAAGATATTGATATTCGCTATATTATTCACGATGCTACAGCGAAGGAAGTTGATGAAACAACTTTTTTCCGTACCCGTGAATCTGGGGGAACTTTAATTTCTTCCGCTTATAATCTATGTAAGCAAATCATACATGAAGACTATAATTCAAATGATTGGAATATTTATCCTTTTCATTTTAGCGATGGTGATAACTGGTCGGCAGATGATACAAAATATTGCTTACGATTATTAGATGAAGAAATAATTCCGGTTTCCAATATGTTCTGCTATGGACAGGTTGAATCTCGTTACGGTTCGGGTCAGTTCTATAAAGATTTAGTGGCCAAGTACACGGCCACCAATGAAAAGTTAGTCCTAAGTAAGATTAAAAATAAAGATGCAATTTTAGATTCAATTAAAGATTTCTTAGGAAAAGGGAAGTAGTTATGTCCATGGTACGAACCAAAGCTATTACTCCTGATTTAAAAAAATTGCAAAAAGAAATACAAGGCTACGCTGATGAGTATGGCTTGGATTATTTCGAGCAAATCTTTGAAGTTTGCGATTACGATACGATTAATATTCTTGCCTCCTTAGGAGGATTTCCCAACCGCTATCCCCATTGGCGATTTGGAATGCAATACGATCAGCTGTCAAAAGGTTATCGTTACGGGTTACAAAAAATTTACGAAATGGTGATTAATACCAACCCTTGCTATGCCTATTTATTAGAGGTTAATAATTGGGTGGATCAAAAAATCGTGATGGCCCATGTGTATGGACACAATGATTTTTTCAAAAATAATTACTGGTTTAAGCATACCAATCGTAAAATGATGGATGTGATGGCAAATCATGGAACAAAAGTTCGCCGTTATATTGATTTGTATGGCCAAGATACAGTGGAAAAATTTATTGACCGAGTCTTATCATTAGAAAACCTCTTAGATACGAATGTACTCTTTGAAACTTTTGAAGGAAAGAGAAATAGAGAAAAGCTAGAGAAGCAAGCTAAGGCAGAAGCCGATATGGGAGAGTTTCTCTATGATGATCGCTCACAAAGCCTGAAAACTTTTATGCGAAATAAAAAGCGTAAGGACATAGACTCTAACCCGAAAAAAAACGATGAAGAACAAAATGTGGTGGCGGAAAAACTCTTGGCCCAAGGAGAAAAGGATATTCTGCGGTTTCTTATCCATTTTGCTCCGCTTAAAGAATGGGAAGCAGATATATTAGGAATTCTTAGGGAAGAGGCTTATTATTTCTTACCTCAAGGAATGACTAAAATTATGAATGAAGGTTGGGCCAGCTATTGGCACTCAACCATTATGACCAAAAGAGCTGCGGATGCTTCTGAAATAATCGACTTTGCTGATAAACACGCAGGAGTCATGGCCATGAGTCGTAAGCAGATCAATCCCTATAAAGTGGGAATTGAGCTGATGCGTGATATTGAATATCGTTGGGATACTGGCCGCTTTGGTAAAGACTATAACGAATGCCCTTCTCTTCATGATAAAGAAAACTGGGATACGAAACTCATGAAAGGAAGAGAGAAAATATTTGAAGTTCGTCGAACGCATAATGATGTCACTTTCATTGATGAATTCCTAACTCAAGAATTTTGCATGCGGCAACAGATTTTCACTTATAAGTATAATCCTCGAAGTGGTCGCTTTGAAATTGATTCTCGAGATTTTCAAGCGATTAAGCAGAAGTTGCTCTCGCAGTTAACCAACTTTGGTCAACCGACTATTGAAGTTGCCGAAGCTAACTACAAAAATCGCCGCGAGCTACTCTTAAAGCATGTTCATTATGGAGTGGACCTTGATGTAAATTACGCTCAAGAGACTTTGAGAAACCTCTATTTTATTTGGAAACGTCCTGTTAATTTAGCCACTGTCTACGATGATAAAGAAGTAGTGTTTTCCTACGATGGTAAAGATTTTAAAGCTAATTCTTAATCAATTGTTCTCGCCTATACTTATTTTATAAATAAATTAATTTACTTAAGAGAGTTTTTTTTTAACTTGCTTGGATTTATTGAAATATGAGAGATCTGATCAATTGAGAACATTTATTATTTATTTTTTTTCTTTGAATCGCATGTTTATCTTTTAATCTGAGGTTATCCCCAGGGGTAAATAGTCTATAGTGATCAAGTTCTAAATTATTCCTGAGAAACTCCTTACTCGATCCCTCATTATAAGAATCTAAGTACGCTTGAACTATTTTATCTTCTCCTAAATATATATCGGTGTTTTGAACTGCTTCTAAAATTTGTTTAGTAATTGGACCACCTCCTGAAGAGAAAAGTATTGGAGAATCTTTGGCTTGAGCAAAGCTTTGTTTAAATAACTCATGGTAATGTTTAGGAAAGTCGTCCCAGGTTTCACCGGCATGGATATAATAATCCAAGTCAAGAATGTCCTTAGGTCTACTTTGATCAGTTACTAAGCCAACGGTAGGAATTCCTCTCATTGTTGCTGCTTTAAGAACTAATGCATCTACACTATTTCGGCTGGCCCCTGCCACAATATAGCAACTCGGGGGGGAACCGCATTGGTCGAGCATCGTATTTATGGTTTGCTTAAGTTTTTTTATATTTTCGATCCCAGTCATTGAACCTTCCGATGAGCCTGTAACAAAAAGCGGAGTCATCTTTTTTAATTTAGGATCATTGTCGAGAATAGAGTTAATATCTTGATGGAGTCGGTTTTTAAAACGAGAATCAAAGAATTCTTGTAGGTATTTAGCGGCGGCATTATATTCGTTACTTCCTTGATAGGAGAATGGTCGAATATTTTTTTCGATGAAATCATCGACATAATTATTATTAATACTTACTGTTTTATAAACTTTTTTAAATCCTTCTCCCATACGATAAAGTGTCAGTTGTATTATTCCAGATTCATTACTCACTTCTTGAATATGGAATAATTTTTTCTCCTCTGCTTCTGAAGCGTATAAAATTCCATGGCCTATCCAGCTTTGAGGATCCTTTGTAACTTTATGTTTTGAGAAAGGAGTAAATTTAATTTGGGCTTTTTTTCGAATACCAACAGGAGCGCTTCTTTTGACTCCTTCCTCTGTGAATTGAACAAAATATTGTTGTCTATCATAAGCATTTTGATAAGTCGGATCTAAATAGTAAAAAGAGATCTTAGACTTTGGGTCTTTTAATTCAACCATTGCCGAGGGAGTATGCCCATGAGCAATAATATATTCACCTTTTAATCCTTTTTTCTTGGCATGATTTCGTAAGAGTTTTAGAACTTCCTCTTTCGGAAGTGATACATTTCCATTCAAGTCATTTGGTCGGTAGGGGTAAATGACACTCATTCCATTGGAGAAGTTTTTATAGGCCATTACATCCCAATCCGAGTCTCCATAAGCTCCTAGGCTTACATAGTTTAGGAACTTTGGATCGTTAGTTTCGATCATCTTTCGATACCAATAGTTTTGAGCTTTCTTGTACTTCTCTAATTCCTCCATCCATATATCCACATCTAATATTCGTTCACGTTGATTAATAAGTTTTTTTGATTTCGGATCATGGTAAGCGGGAACTAGTCCAAAGTTATAATGATCAATTCCCCCATGGACCGCCAGGACATAGTTATCAAATGAGTCTATCCCGCGCATGATTTCTGCATTTTCGATGAACTTTAGGTAAGTTGATTTTTTATCCGTTAACCAATCTACTAGTTTTACCAATTGTTTTTTTCTATCCTCTATTCCATAGATCTTCTGAATTTCTCCTCTTAGGGAGTCAATATCTGCTTCGAGCGCAAATGTTTCTGCCCATTCATCAATTTTTCGAATTAACATATCTTCATAGGATTTTGGCTTACGTCGATATTTTCTTAGTGTTTCACTTTCAATTAAGTATTTTACTAACTCAACCAGATAGAGATCTTTATTACCTAAATTTAGTAAAATATTTTGGGGATTAGATTGCTGTAAATCCGATATGGCCGATATTAATTGTATGGAAGAAGTTCCTTGCTTGCCAGGGAAACTACCAATTATATCACCGTTAAAGACAATCCTAGAGTTCTCATATCCCGGTCGCAGCTTTAATTGTAATTGCTTATCTTCATTCCAAATTATTTCTAAGGGGGGATCATAATTATTTAATAGGTCAGCATTACCCTCTAAGTCTGAAATGTGATAGATATCCTGTGCAAATAGTTTAATCAAAAATAAAAATGGTAAAAGGATTTTTATTTGCATGGAGCATCCTTCATGGCATCTTTTATTTTTTGAAGTAAGGTGGGGTCAAACTTCGATTGAAGTTTCTCAAAAACTTTCAAACGAAATCTGTCGGTTAGTTGATAGTCATTTAAAAATTGCATTATTTGTTTCCTGACAAAAACTAGCTCAGGTGTTAAATCTTTACTAATATGATTGATAGGGTAGAAATCGTAGTTGTCATTAAAGCGATCTTCTAGCTTATTCTTTCCATTTCTATCAGTGGCAATTAAATACTCCTTATTGGTTGGCTTATTTTTGATTGGATCATGAACGAAACCATCCCCACGATAGAGAGGGTTGAAATTAATTTGTGAGTTTAAATACATTCTAAGTTTCTTTAATTCATTTATTTTAGCAATTGAAATTTCTATTCCATATATCTTTAGCTCCGATTGGATGTCTTTTGCGGATCGATTAACCAGTAGTTCAAAAATACTCTTTGGTGATGCATATTCCTTTGTTTTAAGTAGTGTTGAATAAACGTTCTCTAAGTTTTCAAAATTATGATTTCCTTTTACTCCATAAATAAGATCGGCTATTTCCCCTTTTTTTCCTGGGTACTCTTCACGAATCATTTTCTTTGCATTCATCCAGGTTCCTTCGATAATTTCCTCTGATTCATCTGCTTGGAAAATAAGAATACGAAGATCTTCGCGTGCTTTAGTAATATCTCTAATTGATTTTTCAGGATACCCAAGGGATCGTAAAAGCATTTCTGGGTCGTCTTTTAATTTCTTATAGTCTTTAAGAGAAGTGGTATTTGTGACAAAAGCTATTTTACGTTTCCCAAGCTTACCTTTTGAAACAAGGAAGTCAAAGTCTTCGCTTTTTCCATGAAGAACTCTTACAAAACAGTTGCCACAGGAAGGTAATTTATCAATATCGCCTTTTAGAAAATCAATATATTTCTGCGTTGGCTTCTTTTTACCGGCCAGATTATCAAAAGAGCTATGCGGAGGTTGTTGTTGTTTTATGCATCTTTCTAGTTCTTTAGCAAAAGGAAAAATACTTGCTGAGTAAATCAGCAATAAAAAAACAGTTAGTGTATTTCTTAAAAAACAAAACTTGAGTTTCACCCTAGGCTTATCGTTTAAAATTAGTCATTTGAGTAGTCTAAAAGGTAAACAGAACTATTTTTCCGAGAATGAACCTTTGAGATATTAAAGTTTAAAAATAAGGATAAATTGATAGGGGAGGTCAACATCTTCAGAGGAGAGTTTATAATTAGCTGATTTAAATTCTTGGATAATTTTATTTTTTGAAATTTTCATTTCTTTTTTCGGCCCGATTGGTAGATCGCCTGCTTTGAAGTCTATAATTGCGATTCTCCCACCTGATTTTAAATGTGGAGTTATCGTTTTTAGGTATTTAATTCTATTAGTTATATGGTGGTAAGTATTAACCATAATAACTAAGTCCACTGGTTCTGGAATAAGAGGATCCTTAAAAGTTCCCAGAATACTAAAAAGGTTGGTGATCTTTTCTTTTTTGACTCGATTATTGAGGTAATTGATTAAATTTGGTTCCACATCAATTCCCCAAACCCTGCCTTGAGAAACAACTTTTGATAGTCTGATCGGAAAATAGCCTGTGGCAGACCCAATATCAGCAATAATAAAATTTTTTTCAATATTTAGTTTTTTGATTACATAATTAGGCTTTTGCCACTTGTCTCTAGTGGGATCTTCAAAAATTTTTGACCAGTGATTCGCATCGTCGAATCGATGATGGTGAATG
>JAOHMI010000139.1 GCA_028101965.1 Bacteriovoracaceae bacterium | reverse complement strand
GAGCCAAGACACTTCATAAGCATTCCAAATGTCGACCCCCTTAAAAGGAAGACTTTTCTTAGCTTTTATCCCTAGTTCATTTCGTTTAATTGATCTTTTAATAGGATAGATTAATGTGGAATCATAGGTTGATTTATAGTTTGTTTTTTTTCCGAGAGTGCCAATTTTTTTCATGGTAAGCTTTTATTGTATAGTTAAGTAATATTAATCATTTATTTAATGTTTTGCAGTGATAGATTTTGCCATAATGAAGCTTTTGCGCAAGGTTGGCCATATTAATTTCAGAGTTTATCTAGATTAATAGGAATTACTCCTTTATTGTTATAGCAAATAAAGTAACACGCGGTAGTTGGGGGATAAATGAATCAATACGGCTTAATCACATTTATAATGACCATTTCTTTATTAACGAATTTGTTTGCTGATAATAGTAAGAAGGGTTGTCCTCTGGAAGAAGGGGATATTATTTTCCAAGAAAGCTTTTCCAAACAAGCACCTTTTATAAAATTAGCTACAGATTCATCATGGTCTCATGTGGGAATCGTCATGAAGGAAAGAAATAAGTGGGTTGTGTATGAAGCCATTCAACCAACCTCTAAAACACCTCTTTATTCCTTTGTTTTTCGATACCCGAACAATCCGGTGGTTGAAGTTAAGAGACTCCAAGAGAATGCAAAGCTCACATTTGAGAATAATAAAGATGTGGTTAGAAAATATTTAAAAAAGCAAGTAAGTAGAAGAGTCCCATATGATCTTCTATTTGAGTGGGGGGATAATAAACTGTATTGCTCTGAGTACGTATATAAAGCCTTGAGACAAATTGGACTTAGGGTTGGAGAAATTGAACTGATTAAGGATTTACCTGGCTATAGTGATCCTAAAGTTTTGGCCCTCGCAAAGTATCGATGGAATAAATTGAAAAAAACAACCTTTGATATTAAGGAATGGGAAGTGGAAAGAATCTTAACTCCAGAATCAATGTTTCGCTTTCCAGATGCGAAGTGCGTTTTTACTAACTCTAAAAGTAAAAGTGCTTCTAATGAATGTATTGTGCAAAATACGAGAAGCAAAAGTTCTTTGATAAAGTTAAGTCCTTGCTATAAGTAATAATACTTACAAATACTATTTAAGGCTTAAACAAGAAAAGTTATTTGGAATCCATCTATTTAACTTTCCATCTGTCTCATACTTGACGGATATTGATATAGATTCAATCTTTTGGTAGGTGTTAGAGCTGACTGCTTCTTTAATGAATGATTCGGTAAGTGGAATACATTTATTTGTTAATGTCGCTATGGCATCACTTAGTTGGGAATCAGATAGGCGAATGTTGACTTCTCCAATTTCTGTGGTCTGTTGAATAATGTTTCCTTGATAATCGATATGGGCAAGATATTCATAAATGCATATAGCAGAGCAGAAGTAATTGTTAGCAATACTTAAATTTGATAATGTTAATAGGGAAATTGTTAATATTATTTTCATGTAAACTCCATAGATATTTCGTTTTATTTAATGACATTCACTTCAAAGCCAATAGTTCGCACCCCATGATGAGGAGTGGAGTATCTTAACATTCCCACATACATTCCTGGGTTTACTGCTTTACCTTTAGATTTACCATTCCAGAAGCATGTAGGGTTATCAAAGCGTAGTTTTCCACCACAGGAAAACAGGGTTCCGCCATTTCGACCAAAAACCGCAAACTCTTCTATTTTGAAGTGATTAAGGTCAGCATCTGATGGGAAAATTCTAAACTGGTCGTTAATACCGTCTCCATTGGGAGAGAAGCTATTTGGAACATAAAAAGAACTTTTCACATTGACGGTAATTTCTCGATCTAACTCTTGGCAATCGTTTTCAAAGTTTATTTTTGCAGAAAGAATAAATTTTCCACCGCGATGAAGGGCATAGCCTGCTTGGTTAAGTTTTTTTAAATCGAGGTGCAACATTGGTTGGTTGATGGTTGTTTCTTCATATTCAACCGTTTGCAAATTATTTTCTCCAATATGAGTTATTGCCCATTCAATTTCATAATGAGGTACTTGATCTAAATTTGTAATCTCAACATCGAATCCATGGGCAATTTGTGCCTGGGCAAGTTTAGCTAAATTGATTTCATAATCACTATTCGTTGTCTGGTAAGAGTAAGGTGCTTGGTGAACAAATATATTCATGTCATCAGTATTGATTTCATCCACATAAACGATAGCACGTTTATTGGGTTGAATCGAAGAGTATGAACCAGAAATGATTTGTTCGTGACAACTGCTAGAAAAACCAACTTCAAAAGTTTTTCCAGCGATAGGTTCATTGTTATGATCTTTTAATGCCTGTATTAAATCAATCGTTAGAGATGGATCGGCAAGTTCATCTAGGTGCTCTTCATAAGTAATTGTGTCAATGGCTTGAAGAGTGGAGCTTGTGCCGCCTTCGATAATATTCCACATGTATTGATGGAAGTTCCCAAGAGTTTGTGTGATTGGATCTTTTAATCGAGGTCGAACTTCTAATTCATCATAACAATTAACAGATATTTCTATTTGATCGTTTTCATTACTGATAATAAGCTCATCGGTATTATGAATTAAGTCAAATATCGGATTGGACTGGCAAGAGACATTAACATTATCATAGTAACCGTAAGTGGAAAAACTATTAGGCTGATCGAGAAACCCTGACCCATTAATTCCATTCCAATTATATCCAATTAGTGCATCTGGGTTTGTTGTATCCAAAAGATCTGTGTTAAAAGTACCGGACCCATCTGTGGGTTGATAGAATACACCAAGAGTGAAAGTATTTTGCCCAGCAAACTCTGGTGTTAAAAAGATATTTGGATCAGCAACTTGCTCCCAACTAACATCTCCTAAGACTTGATCTCCCCATACTCCTTGATTTTTTTGAAACATAATTATGTTGGCATCGCGCCCTCCGCTACTCCAAAAAGCAGGGTTGTCACTAAGTACAAATGGAGTTTGACCAAGTTGAGAAAAATTTGTCACACCAGGTGGAATGGCATAGTTCTGCGGATTACCTTGTGAGTTTCGGTTATAAAATAACATTCCTAATCGACGAAACCCATAGGGATAATTGAAATGAGATGGGAGGGCATATTCAAAATTTGTTGTATAATCAATTCCTGGGACTAAGTCTTGAGTTAAGCGACCAGTTAAATATTCAACCCGATAACTTGTACTGGTACCATTTATCCCTGCTCCATGAGTCCCCCAAAGTGCTGCAAATGAATTATTAGGGAAGGTCGTCGAGGAAGGCCAAACTGGATTCGTTGAACCACTACCCGAGACTGAGCCAGGATATTGGTAGCCACTTCCTGTGCATCCTAAAGCTGAGTGAAGGTTACTTGATAAAGCGTATTCCGCATGAGTGGCAAACCAAGGTGGTACATAAGGAGTTGGGCCCACATTTGAATTATTATAAGTTAATAAATCGTGGTGTCCCAAGGCCAAGCCGCCTGTTCCCGGGCAACCAACCACTGTTTCTAATCCTGGATTTAACACTAAGTTTACCGGAGTCGTTTGTGAAAAACCTGTTGAAATTAAGACAAAGAAGATAAAGCATCCCATAAAAAGGACTTCA
>JAOHMI010000138.1 GCA_028101965.1 Bacteriovoracaceae bacterium | reverse complement strand
TGTTTTATGATTTTGCTTTATTCGTTCACTTTCTAGAATATCTTGAACTAAATTTCCCATTTCATCTAAGTTTTCCATTAGCTCAGTTTTTCTTGAATCTTCAATTAATTCCATATGAAGTTTAGCACGAGTTAAAGGAGTTCTTAACTCATGGGCCATGGCAAGGAGAAGTTCTCGTTGAGATTCAAGCATCATCTGAATCTTTTCTCCCATCTCTTGGATTGATTGAGCTAATTGAGATAATTGACCTTTCCCTTGTATTTTTATTGGGTAGTCAAAGTCTCCCTGTGCAAAATGAGATGCGGCATCTTTTATTTTCTCTAAAGGGCTAAAAAGTTTTTTAATTTTTAAGTGAGCTATGGCTAAGAGCAATAGGGAAATGAGGCAAGCCACAAGCATTGCCCATAAAGATGAGTTCTCTTGACCTTCAAGATTCATAGCAAAAGCAAAAGTATCATTTTCAATTCTATAAATGACATATCGGCCTTTATTTAAATGAGCAAAAGACATTTTTTTATTCACTGAAAACTTATGAGTAAGCTCCTCTAAGTCAGGGAGTGTCGAATCGGATTTGAGCTGGTTAAAAATTATTCCAACATTTAATTTATCTTGAACTTCTTTTAAACTTTGTTTGGAAATAGGGCGAGGGATGTCATGAATTATGTAATTTAAATAATTCTCCATATTATCATGAAAGGATTTTTTATAAGCCTGATTTCCTAGAACCTTAAAACTAAGAATAAAAGTTATGAGTATTCCGACTGCTAAAAGCGAAAATATAATAAGGAGTTTAAAAAAGAGTGAATGTCTTTTTTTCATTCTTCATCTCCAATGTATCGGTAACCTTGGCCTCGAATAGTTTTAATATATTTGGGGTGTTTGGTGTCTTCTTTTAGTTTTTGTCTTATTCGTGAAATAAGTATATCAATAGAACGATCGAATACTTCTACTTCCATACCTTGTAATTGATTAATGAGATCTTCTCTCGAAACTATTCGATGCTTATTCTGTACTAAAAAGTTGAGCGCGCTAAATTCCATTGAGGTTAAATTTAATTGCTCACCTAATAAGCTCGCGCTCATTGTATTTGAATTAAGTAAAAGTGCCTTATCCTCTTTTTTCGAATTAGAAGGGACTCTTCGAAGGATTGAATCGATTCTGGCCAAGAGTTCTCTTGGCTCAAAGGGTTTTGTTAAGTAATCATCGGCCCCTAATTCAAGCCCAATAATTCGATCAGTTGTATCCCCTCTGGCCGAAAGAAATAAAATCGGAATATTCGAGAATTGACGTATATGTCGACACACTTCAAGCCCATCCATTTCAGGCATCATAATATCTAGGATGAGTAGATCAAATGTTCTCTCTTTTAGAATCTTAACTCCTCTAACTGGCACGGGTTCATATTCCGCTTGGTGCCCCTGTTTTTGCAGATATTCTTGTAAAACCTCACCAAGTTTTACATCGTCATCAATTATAAAAAGGTTGTGCTGACTCATGGTCTGAGTATAGCATTTTTCATTCGCCTTTTTGCATTTTGTTACCTTTTGTTACAAAAAAATACATTGGAGAAAAGATTAAAATGGATATTTATCCTAACCTTTGTTCAAGAAAAGAAAAACTGAACTTAGGAGGTTCAAATGAAGAAATTTCTTACCACATTTTTTTGCTTAGGATTAGTTGGAATTATTTTTACAGGTTGTAAAAAGACACCGGAAGAAAAGGCAGATTGGATTATTAAAAAAGTAACTCGGAAGCTTGAATTAAATCAAGTACAAAAGGAAAAACTAGAAGATTTAAAAGTGGCCGTTTTACAAGCGAGAGAAAGACACTCCAGCGATAAGCAAGAAATGTTTACTTCAGTGAAAAGGATGGTTTTAGCGGAAGAAATATCTGAAGGTGAGGTTAGGAGTTTAATAGACAAGAGGCAAAATATTATTCAAGAAGAATTCCCTCAGGTTTTTCCTCTATTCCAAGCATTTCACGCATCTTTAAACTCTGAGCAAAAGAAGAGAGCTGTGGAGCTCATGGATAAATTTCATTCTAAAAGGTGCCATAAATAATTAGCAAAAAAAAGAGGAAGGTTTTATACCTTCCTCTTCTATTCTTATAAAATTTAAAAATTAATACTAAATTGCAAAGTCAGCTTCGATCTGCTCAGCAATATGAGATTTAACTCCATATGTAGCTGTTAAATCAGAAACAACACCTTCTGGAAGATTAACTTTTACCACATCAACTTTTCCATCTTGTTGAGTTTCAACATATTCGCCATTAGCAACATTGGCTTCGTACTGAGCTTTTAACTCTTGAGCTAATTCATTTTTAAAATCTGGACTGATTACATTTGGATACTTTTTAGTAACAAAAGATTCAAATTCATCAACACTAGCATCTTCTAAAACAACTAAGACAATTCCTGCAATCGCTCCAACGGAACCAGAACTATTATTATTAATAAGGGCAGAACCTCCCCAAATAAGTCCTCCACCAATAATTGTTGTAACAACAAGTCCAACTGGCAAATAGAGTGGATCTTCGTTAATTGCTTGTGTGATTGAATAAACAGTTCCTCTTACAGCACCAATTACTCCAGCTTGAGCTTTATTCATCGTTCCCACTAATAAGATAGCAGCTGCAAGAAAACAAAATAGACTTTTTTTCATTGTTAGACCCTTTTTTTAGTTCGTAGATTAAAAACGTTGAGAGGGAAGTAACATAAAAAAAAAGATGACAATTAGCGTTAAGTTGGAATCGTATCTTTCTTACAATATAAGTATCTAATGTTAATTTAGAATGACTCTGAAAGAAGTTAAGTTAATTGATAATTAAAAAAGAATTTCCACTCGAACCAATCCTTTTCTCCTTGAGTTGAAAGGGGTGATCTTTGTGGGAGTAAGTACTTTTTTATCAGCTGTTCTCAGCGAAAATTCACTTAATTGGTTTAAATTGTATTGAGAAAAAGCACTTTTCCCATTTATATTCTCTATCTCAATTATATTTGAATTCTGAATTAAATTGCAGTCAAAAAAAGCTTCTTGATGAAGGTTTGGGGAGTGAATTGTTTTTGAATCAATGGCATGGATAAGTTTTTTATTTAAGCTAAAACTGGTTGTACCGGAGGTGGTATTATTTATAAAACTATGAGGAAAAATTATAGAACAAAGTTTGCTATTTTCTGACATATTATTATAACTAAATAACTTTATTTTATCTTCTAAGTAAGATCGACGATCAATCAACTTTAAAAAAGGAAGAAAACCTTGGTCTGGGGCGTAACCAGTATTGGAATTTAATCGACTCGAAACGTAGTAAATACTATTCAATGGTTTTAATCCAATAATCTGATCTAATTGATAATTTAGACGTAGTTGATCTCCATTACAAGAGTAGATGCCAAGACTCTTAAGTTGGCTTGAAGCCAAATTAAAGATATCTAAAGGAATAATATTCTTATGAGCATCAGTCAGTTGTCCACCTTCGTTAGTGTGTGAAATTATAATTAGATTTTGGACTGACTCATCTCGCAAATTTTCAATTATTGTTTCAACATTATTCGTATCAATTATTTCCCAGTTAAGTTTTAGTTTCTTTTTTAATTTATGCCA
>JAOHMI010000137.1 GCA_028101965.1 Bacteriovoracaceae bacterium | reverse complement strand
AATTATCATTTCCTAAGGTTGGAAATTTTTACAATAAAGAGTCCTCTAAAGTTGTAATTCTTAAAGACAATGTTAATTTTGGTTAACCACCCAATCACGTTTATTGAAATTAATCAATAACTCTAGAAGAGAGAAGCCAAATGAAGAGTCTTATGTTTATGTTCTGTTTATTATTAGTTTTATTAACCCCCATTGCGCATGCATGTGTTACTGAGTCTGGAAAGATTGTCGTTAACGGTAATTTAATTTTTGGAGATAAAATATTCTTTGAACAAAACTCATTACATTACGACACTTCTAAAGTTTCAATAGAATATGGAATAGATGAAAACAATCAGCCATTTGAAGCTAGCAAAACTATAGATAAATCGAGTGTAATGGTTAAAGCTGTTATAATTTATAATATACTAGGAAAATCTGTAGGATCAATTCAAAATATTCCCGTATTAGACAATCCCAATATTGCAATCTGTGAAATAACAAAAAGTATTCTAAATAACACACCAAAGGGTATTTATTTATTAAAACTTCTTGATGTAGAAGGTGAAACTATTGAAACCAGGAGAGTCACATTAGCAGAACCTGTAGAAAATAAATCCAATCAAACAGCAAATAATTAAAATTAACTTGGGATACCAGATTACTCGCTCCGACACTGTGAGAGAGTAATCTGGCCATATTCTTAACTTAACTTATTTAAAAATCTATGTTTATTAACATTAAAAAAAAAACCATAGTTTATTACTAGAAATTAAAATTCAAAGAAAACCAACTAACTCCTCCTTTTTTCCAAAGAGAAGCCATTAAAATTGATTGTAAATATTACAACATCAATTAAAGATGTTTAAATATATTTTCTTTCATTTAACATTTAATTACCCCAAAAAATTGAGAGAAATATCCTATGAAACATTCACTTCTTATTTCGTTAATTATCTTTACTTCCATGATTATTGCAGGTCCTAGGAAATCAACATGTAAAATCTCAGACGAGGAATCCGCTGGTAAAGAATGGAAATATATCCATCATTCAATAGATAAAATAATCTATCGATCTGCAGAAAACCTTCTCTTTACCAAAAAATACAATCAACATACTTATGATTTAAAAGCCGCTGAAGAGTCAGGGAGAACCGTTTTAAGTTCTACCCTGCAAACACTTAAAAATTTTTCAGTTGATAACTTTAATTTTCAGCAATTTGCTGGCTTCTCCTTTTATGATGTTATCTCCCTGCCTCAAGAATCTATCAACTACTCATTAGATCAAAATTTTGGTTGCTCTATAATGAAGAATTTAGCGATGGAGACAACAGTAAAAGGAACCTACATCGTTCAAATGAGAGGAGCTCTTCAAAATAAAGAACAATATATCATTATTGACGGTTCGTCTTGTGGACCGCACACAACTAATTTTCAAAATTGCCATGAAGAAACGTTATTTACACATAGAATCTTTTTATCACCTTGTGAAACAATTGACGGCGAAAAAGACAGAGAAAGCTGTCTCTAAATTTAGGCAATCTCTCTTTGAGAGCTTTATTTAATCGTTTTCTAATTCCGGTCTAATTCACTGAAATTCCACAATTACTGAAAAAAGACAAATGAAAGTAAGTCGAACTCTGGAATAATACTTTCAACGGTAAAGCTAGATCGTTGGACGTGGTTTATCTTCTTCTTTGCTTTTCTCCGTAGGACCTTTATAGGGGAGGACTTATGGTGAACATCTTGATTACCATTTTGACAGTGTTACTTTTCTTACTTGTAACTTATTAGACTTCGTTGAGAAGGAAGTTTGATAATCAGAGTACCGCCATTGAACTTCTTTCTCACCATTGTCTTATTTATCGGGATAAACATTACAAATATCTTTATCTTTTAAATGATGAAGATATACTGCGTGCTCACCCAAGTTAAAAGAACTATGACAAAAAAAATAACAACTCTATTCCTAATGATGGCACTTTCGAGCTATGTCTTTGCTCAGAAAGAAAATCAGTCATTAAATTGTCCAATCATCAATGGAACTTTTTCTCAATGTCATATTAGTGATGATCTAATAAGTATAACAGCTGAACTCAATTGTCCTGCTTTCCGGGATTATCATTATCATAATGCCAATGAGAAATTAAAATTATTTATAAAAGAATACGGTATTAGCGCATTAAGAACGAGTGAAGGTCTCTCAAGTAAAGATTATCCAACTGAAGAAGATGTGATCCAATATGCTCAAATTAGAATTGCTGATGAGAAATACCTTTATTGTGAAAATGAAAACTCTCTTGCTGAAATTAAGTCTGCCTTAATGCTTAGTTATGAAAATAAAATTGTAAGAGGTGAATATAACCTCTCCCTATCTTCTAAACAAATTGGTTCAAATTTCATATACACCTTCAATCGAAATGAACAAATAGAAGAAGTTGTTTGGGTTAATTTCGATGATTCTCAAAATGTCTCGCTTGATAATAGAAGCTATTGCTCTAATCAAAAACTAATAATTGAAACAGATTCATTTTTAGAGTTTAATCAATTTGAGAATAAAAGAATTACTTATCAATATGAAGCAACAACTAATCGACTTCTAGTTAACTATCAATTTACAAGTCATGAAGAAATTATTAATTTTAATTACCAATGTGTTGTGGGCTCAGGAGAAGACGAAACTCTACCCCGCAAATGAATTGAGTAGATTAATAAATAAAAAGAAAAATAAAAAATTAGATACAAAGTTGATAAGCTGGCCCATAAGATATTCCCTTTAATTATTTTTCTCTATGATTTGAACTATTCAATAAAAAAAGAAAAGCTGATCGACTCATCTAATTAAATTTTACCCACCTAAAACTCTAGACTAAAATATCAGATTGAACTGAACCATTAGGGACTCTCTAAGTAGCTAAAAAGAAAGGATAAAGATCTAGCGAATTATTAGATTCTTTTGATCCAATTTTAAAATTATAAAAAAGAGATAACCTAGGATACAGGTTTTGATTACCTGATAATAAAAGATTTTAACTTAAAGAAAAATGAAAGAAGATGTCATTTACCTCTAACTAGAAATTTCCTTACGCGACATTTATAATTGATGTATATCATATTTTTACCTGAATCATTCTACATGGAGGTGGACATGAGTAATCAAGTAATTTTCAGCATTATTTTTTTAAGTTTCACTATTCAAGCAACTTATTCATCAACGGGTTCACTTTGCCAAGAAGACAATCGAATCCTTTCAAAAAGAAAACGGATTGGCCGTTTAATAAGGCCGAATGTTGATGAAACTGGTTGTACCGCATTTCTGATTGGAAAGTCATGTATGCTTTCAGCCGGACATTGTCGTAAAAAATTAGGGCTTGTTGAGTTCAATGTCCCTCTTTCAACCAACCAAGGCGATATTCGCCACTCAATTGCAAAAAACCAATATACTGTTGTTAGAAAAAGCATGCGCTATGATCACGGCTCGGGATTAGACTATATGGTATTCAGAACATTACCGAATAGAATCTCCAAGAAATATGCAGGTGAAGTGGAAGGGTTTTATGATCTCAATTTAAGCAAACCAAAGATTGGCGAGATCGTCGAAATAATTGGCTATGGTTACAATCACGCACGAAG
>JAOHMI010000136.1 GCA_028101965.1 Bacteriovoracaceae bacterium | reverse complement strand
GGATTCTCTCGGATTAGAATCAATAGACTCTAATGATCTAGAACTTAAGCTGACTCTTGAAGGGTGGTTTAATGATATAAATTTTCTAAATGAAAGTTTGGTTAATGGAATTCAAGCGATAAAAGAATCTAATTATATTTTGGCAAACGCTTGGGTAGGTGAATGTCTTCTTCATCATCCTGAATTAATCCCTAAGAAATGGATGAATTATGCTGATAGTGATTGGTATGGACCAGAACATGGCAGTATCAGATTTGAAGGTAGCATTTTTCAAAGTAAAGAGGCTCCTGAAAGAAAGATTGTCTTGTCTCCCTTTATGGCCAGAGGCCGATGGGAATATGGCTTTGAGGAATATCGATTTTCTTTAGAAGAGAATGCTTTCTACGCTGATGCAAATGAAGGTAAAGGGATGTTTCATCGATTTTATCATGTGGTTATAAAGAAAAAATAATAACTGATAGTTCCTGTCGAGATCTTGTCCAATCTTAGCATTTCTAATAACTTGATCTACATTTCATTGGAATGAAAAGGGAACTTTATTCATTTTATGGAAATAAATTAAGTAGAAGCTTAAAATTAACAAGAATGAATTTAAAACAACTAATTTTAACAATTTCTCTTTTTCCACTATCTTTAATACAAGCTGGGGATGTATTCGAAATTAATGATCGTAGCTTTACAGGAACTCTTTCAGGAGGAGTTGGGGATACATTATTTGACCAACTTGAAACTGAACTTAATTCTGGTGAATTAGACTTAGATCAGACGGATTTCGTTAGGGGAATGGGCGGAGCAAATATTTTAGCCGGAAAAGGTCAAGGAACTGATTATGCCAATCATTTCGATCTATTTCTTATTAGTGCTTCAACCGGTTTTGGAATTGATACTGGAGACAATGAGTTTGATGAGTTAGATGAAGGAGTACCTGGCGGAATTAGTATTCTCCCAAATATTGCGATCGGGCTACCTGGAGCTCTGTTTAAACTGGATAAAACAGATTTCTTTTTTAATTTTACCAGTGGAGATATAACTTCTGTTCTAGAGGGATCCTTAAGTGAAGATTTAGTTATATCAGGAGAAGCTAGCGGCTTTGGTTTTCATATCCGGCACCAATTAATGCCTAAAGTTGATGTAGTTCCTTTTGGAGTCCTACGTTGGGGAGGGGTATTCATTCATGCGGGAATTGTGAAGTCAGAATTAGATCTTGAAATGACCCTCGAATTAGATGATGAAACCGTCACTGATGATGACGCCGATGCGACAGCTTCTTTTACAAATGCTGAAGCGACTCTTGGGGCAATTTCCAATACTCAATCGATTCCTATTGAAGTCTCAACTTATGTCCAACTTATGTACATAATGACTTTCTATACAGGATTTGGAATTGATTTTAACTCTGGGTATGCTGAAAGTACTGCGGAAATTGAAGGTGATATTAATGCGACGGCAACTGGTGGGACAGGCTCAGGAACAGCAGAAATTGAAGTAGGGGATAAAGAGAACGTTGAATCAAGTAACACTAGATCATTCGTCGGTTTTCAGTTTAATTTACCCTTGCTTAAAGTCTTTGCCGAAGTAAATAAGAAGTCTGGTAAGAATGCGGTGGGATTAAATTTTGGTCTAAAAGCCACTTGGTAAAATTAATAATATTAAATAAAAATTTACTTACTTTATCTAATTACACAACCTAAAAATATTCACGTAATCTTAGTATCAGAAGATTAATATAAGCCTCTTGTTCTACGTTTCCTCTAACAGCTTCTTGAAGAACAATAAGCTCTGTAAAGAGTTCTTCTTTATTGCTAGTAACGTCTTTTAAGTTTTGTTCGAGGTATATTAAAGATTCTCTTTCTTTTTCATAATCATGGGAAGCATCATGCCATACTTGAGTGTCTTTTTCCCAATTCTTATAATCTCTCTTATACAATCTATTTAATTTTTTGTATTCGCTAACTTCAGGATGGTTCGCAATTAATCCATCTTCCCAATTCGCATGATCAACTTCCCATTGGGCGTGCTCATTAATGTATAGATCATAATCTTCCTTCCAAGGGGTATAGATTGCAGCAAATTCTTTATCTTCTATTTTTTGCAATCTTGCTATTTCATTTTTGACCCATTCCGGATTATTTATGTTTTCAATATATTCTAAAGTTTTATTTGCAAAAATTGGTGAAAGCCTTTTATTTGTATGAACTTTTCCCTTGCCAGTTCCTAACTTTACAAACTCATAACATATTGGAGTAACTCCTTTAGAGCCGAAGTCATAAATGTTAATGGTAATAGGCTTGCTTCTACGACTGATCATTCTCCTAATGGTCTCAACATCTTTCAAACTAGGCTTATCGGTAAAAGCAGTGTCAGTAAGAACGTTAATAATATCTGTCTTATTATTTCGAATAGCTTTTTTTAAAGCGGGTATTAACTTATCAGAGTTAGCATTTTTAGCAGGGGAGATTTTTTTTATGATTTTTTTTAGTGCCGATCCGCGATCATTTTTGCTTCTCTTTTTAAAGGATTCGATTTTTGGTGTTCTGGCACTCATTGAATACATTCCATATATGCTCACATAGAATTGAGGGGGGAGAATCTCTGCCATTATTGTTAGCTCAGCTTTGATAATGTTTAATGGAGTACCTTTGACCGAGCCACTTAAGTCAACCAAATAAGCTGAACTATTGCTTAAGATATCATCATAATTTAAATATGATGACTTTTTATATTGCTCAAAAATATCTTCGAGCAAATCTTCTTTAGCGATTATTTTTAGTACTGGCTCTTCTTCTGCGAAATGAGGCTCGATTGGCTCATTTCGATAGATATTTGGTTTTTTCGGCGGGGTCGGTTCAGTCGGAGCAGGCCCAGGTGGATGAAATGTATTTTCCAAAGAATAGATCTTATCAATAATACTAACAGCTTTTTGTGCATTACAGAGAAGATCCAGTCCTCCGAATTTTCTATAGATTTTTTCAAAATTTTGAGACTTCCAAATTATTAATGGAAACCCACAGTAAGTATTAGTTTGTAAAGATGGGCGTTCATATTTTTCAAATTCAACCTTTGCATCAATTTTTGCCTTCATCTTTTTTGGTGGACGCGGAATAGTACCAGTGATAATTAGATCTTTTATATGAATATCGATCTCATGAGTTTCATTATTTGTATTTGATAAGGCCAGAGACAACCTGCGGCCTTGTTTTATACCTTCTAATAATATTTCATTTTCTCCGTTGGTTAGTATGCCTCTACCAAAAACTCGGTTTGATTTTGAGTTTTGTTGTAGGATTGTATAGCGAACAGTGCCAGGGATTTTCGAATGAACCGATATTTTTAAAATTCCACTTTTTATACCGATTTGATTGTAAATTAATGCACTTCTCTGTTGCTTTTTGATTTCTATTTTTAGTTCTGATTCAATATAGGGGACGATCTCTGAAAAATTTTCTAAGCTCCAGATAACCGAAGAGCCCCCAATTGAAAAAGTTTCCTCCCCTCCGCCTGTAATTAAATCATTGATTTCCCATTTGAACTCTTTCTCATATTTTTGTGAAAATCCTGTTAAAGAAAATAAAATAAAAAAGTATGTAAAGATAAATTTTTTGCCCATGAATTGTCACCTTATTAGATTACTACCT
>JAOHMI010000135.1 GCA_028101965.1 Bacteriovoracaceae bacterium | reverse complement strand
GGTTAATGCTGAAGAGGTTTTCATTGTTGGACCGCAAAATGAATATAAGACTGCTATAAAGAGTTTTGCTTCTGAGAATCTTAATGTTGTAAATAATTTACTTATTCAAAAGACAACTGAAGCTAGCATTCCTCATTTAAGTCACCATTTCCATGAAGAGCATCATCGTTGTGGAGGTTTCTTCGCTTTTGAGACAGAAGAAGAAGCTGCAATCTTTGCTAAAGACTTTTCTCTTAACTCTCACATTGGAAGTAACTTACCTTTTAATGAAGAGCTGAATAATAAGGAACTAGTTAATAAAGCATTATCTGAAGTTGAAGAAGTCAATATTCGTAAAACAATTGAGCATTTATCTAGTTATCATAACAGATACTACACTTCTGACACCGGGGTGAAGTCCAGTGAATGGATAAAGTCAGAATGGGAAAATCTACTTTATTTTCGAAAGGATGCTAAGGTTGAGTTTTTTGAACATAAGAGCTGGCCTCAAGCTTCAGTTATAGCCACTATTCAAGGTTCTACCAAGGCTGATGAAATTGTTATCATCGGTGGGCACCAAGATTCAATTGCTGGTTTTTTCGGAGGAAGAAAGTCTCGTGCTCCAGGAGCGGATGACAATGCATCTGGGATTGCATCAATAACTGAGATTTTGAGAGTCTTTGCTGCAAACAATATAAAGCCAGAGCGAACGATACAATTTATGGCTTATGCTGCTGAAGAAGTTGGTTTAAGAGGATCTAAAGAAATTGCGCGCAAATATAAAAATGAAGGAAAAAATGTTGTGGGTGTGATGCAATTAGATATGACTAATTTTAAAGGTTCGGATGATTTTACTATCATCTTAATTTCCGATCATACCAATAAAGATCAAAATACTTATTTAGGAAAACTTATCGATGAATACTTGAAAGTTCCTTGGGGTTATTCTAAGTGTGGTTATGGTTGTTCTGACCATGCTAGTTGGAATGCTCTTGGCTATCCAGCATCTTTTCCCCATGAAGCACAATTCAAAGATTCAAATAAAAAGATTCACACTAGTCGAGATTTGATTAATCTCTCCGGTGGAAATGCCAATCATGCTGTAAATTTTGCTAGATTAGGGTTAAGTTATGCCATAGAGTTATCCCTCTAAGGACTTATTTACTTCATATTCATTTATGAAGTGTCTATTTGCGATACTTTTTGATAGAATCGTGGCTATTAAGATTAATTTAACCAAGAAGCCGTAAATTGCACAACCGCGAATCTATAAATGAGTTTTTTGACGATATCGATGAGAACATTAATGATCTGAGGAAAGCTTTTCTGACTACAAAAGAAGAGTTTGAAGAAGAAGATCTTCGCTCCGTTGAAGAAATTAAGCAGATTCTATCTTGTATAAGAAGTATCGCAGCAGATACGTATGAATTTCTTAGTGAACATAGTCATTTAAAAGAAATAATTGAAAAAAACTATGGACCAATTACTCAATTATCTGATCGGGAGTATGTCGTTGAAACGGCTTTAGATGATGATTTTATATTTCCTGAAAAAGAAGATCTTCACTTTATTGTTGATGATAAAATTAATGATGAGCTACTCTCTAATTTCCCTATATTATTTAAAGAGTTTTTAAGTGGTATCAGTCAAAATCATGAAACCTCAATTACTTTTGTAAGAGATGATGAAAACTTTAATTTAAATGCACGTCCAAATGCATTGGCATGCCCATGTGTGATTTGTATGGGTGAGTACCGTTCTCGAATTCGCGAATTGGCCGTTAAGGAAACTAAAGAATTTATCGATAATCAAGAATCTATTTTGGAAGAACAGATTTTGGAAATGGATAATTATGAGGCATCTAAATTTGTTTATAAAGTGAGAAGAAAGTTAGAGAACAACGTTGGTCATTTAAAATATAAACTCAAGCGAGCTTCTCTAAATAAACTTGAATCTGAATATAAAGGACTCTTTAGAGAGAAATTTGGTCCTGATACTGATATTGGAAAAACATATCGAGAAAAACTAAGGATTAGCTATAACAATTATCTCCTTGAAAGGGAATTAAGACCTGAGATCATAGAAGAGGAAGAGTTTCATCGATTCTTTCATCAACTGGGAATTGGCATATGGAAAATGCCAAAGATTCTTAAGAGAGACTTTGAGAAATTTACAAATAGTATATTAACTCTGAAGCGAAAAGATATATCGGCTAAAATATTGACTGAATATTTAGGACAATTTTGGGTTCACTCAAAAGCCAGGCTTAAAAAGAGAAAAATTATTTATCACATGGGTCCTACTAACTCTGGAAAAACATACCATGCTATCGAAGAGCTAGTCAGTGCCTCTAACGGTTGTTATTTGGCTCCTCTGAGATTACTTGCCTCTGAACTTTACGATACCATGAATGCTAAAGGGGCTATTACAACCTTGCTTACTGGTGAAGAGGTTATTGAAAAAGAAGATTCAACTCACTTTAGCTCAACCATCGAAATGGCAAAACTCAATGACGAATTTGAATGTGCAGTTATTGATGAGATTCAAATGATAAGAGACCCTCAGCGTGGTTGGGCGTGGACAAGAGCTTTAATCAATCTTAATGCCGATACAGTTCATATTTGTGGTGATCCCTCTGTGGAAGAGTTGATACGAAAAATTGTTAAATTAACTGGTGATGAAATTGAAATAAAAAATTACACACGAATGTGTAAATTAGACGTTGAGCCAAGTGAAATAACCTTAGCTAATTTAAAAAAGAATGATGCTTTAATTGTTTTTAGTCGTAGAAACGCTCTTAAGTATAAAGCTGATTTGGAAAAACTGGACTTTAAAGTTTCTATTGTTTACGGACGTCTCGGTCCAGAAGTTCGACGAGAGCAAGCTCGAAAATTTGACGAAGGAGAAACTGACGTTATTGTTTCGACTGATGCCATTGCAATGGGGATGAATTTACCAGTTAAGCGAATTGTTTTTTCAGCACTCTCTAAATTTATTAATAGTAAAGAACATATGCTTTCAGACTCAGAGGTAAAGCAAATATCTGGAAGAGCTGGTCGATTTGGTCGTTTTCCCACAGGTACAGTGACTACCTTAAGAAGAGTTGAAGGTGGTATCGAAAGACTTCATGAAGCGTTGGAGGCAGAATTAGTTCAGCGAGAAGTTGCGATGGTTGGGCCAGATTTAGAGATTTTTCGCTCAGTGAATAAAGCCCTAGAAGAAAATAGCTTACCCACTTTATCTTTATCAGAGTTTTTAAGACTTTTTAACACGATGAAATTTGATCCCCCATTTTACTGTGTGGATTTAAAGGAAATGATTGAACTAGCTGAAATGGTGGAAAATGCCGATGGTGATAGAAACTTGAGTGATTCAGAAGTTTTTGGATTTGCTTGCGCTCCTGTTAATCAAGGATTGGTTGAACATGTTCAGTATTATGTTTGGATTTTAAATCATTACTCCTCACGTAAGGAAATAAAAAATGAAGCGATCGACGATAAAAGTGATGATATTGATTATTTAGAAACAAGTATAAAGTGTGTTGAGTTATATCAATGGTTAGCCCGACATTTTGATAATTATTGTTTTGATTTTGATCCCGACGAGCTTCTTCATAATAAATCAAATGCTATTGATAAATTAAATGGCCTATTAAGTGAACGGGTTGCAAAGAAATGTCATAGTTGTGG
>JAOHMI010000134.1 GCA_028101965.1 Bacteriovoracaceae bacterium | reverse complement strand
ATGCGCTCTCTCCAGTTAATTTAGCGCGAGTGCAACTACGTTTTCTCCCAAAGGGCCCACCATTGTAAATTTTCCATCCTGCTTTTATTAAAGACTTCTGGATAGAGATGGATGATGAATAAGTAGATAGCAGGCAATCTTCTTGGGAAAGAACTTTTAAAAGCGAAAACCATTCAACTGTCCAAAGTGAAGGGTTCTTTTTAGGTGAAAAGGCATCTTGGTAAATTGCATTTAGAGACAATTTCATTTGTTGCGAAAAATTCAATAGAGATTGGCGGGCATCTCCCTTAAGAATATAAATTCTTAATTTCAATTTTTTGATTTTAAAGGCATTGTACAATTCATTTGATTCTATAAGTTCTGGACATAAATGAGAATAATTTTGACTTAGACTAGTTGTGAAGTAATTTATTAACTCATCTGACTCTTCTAGTGAGTATAGATTGATGGAGAATGAGGTTTCAAGTTTAAGAATATGCTCAATGGTGAGAAATAGTCCAAGTCCCGTTCCCAATCCAACTTCTAGGAGATTAAGATCACCTTGTTCGGCTTTTTTGAGTATTTGGCAGCCATTAATATAATGAAACTCGGTTTCAGCTTTGGCACCAGAGAGAGAATGACAATTTTCTTGATACTTTTCACTGAAAAAAGTGTTGCTCCCATCTTCTGTAAGCATGATTTGATGATTATTGAATTGATGCGTCATATATTCTTTAATAAAGTCATTTTTAATCGTTGGCAAACGTTTTCTTTATTTTTAAAATTGCCTGAGATTTTATATGTATTTTTGATAAATAATTGCAACTAGATCTAGCCCATAGGAGAAGAATTATGATTTTAACCGACGCAAAAATTCTACAACAAATTGAATCTAAAGATATAGTCATTCAGCCATTTGACCGAAGTTGCTTAGGTTGTAATTCCTATGATGTTCACTTGGGTAAAACCTTAGGATTATATAAAAATGAGACACTTGACTCAAAGTCCCATAACGAAATTGAAACCTTTGAAATTCCTGAAGAGGGTATCGTGCTCACTCCGGATAAGTTTTATTTAGGAGTGACCCATGAATATACAGAAAGCCATAAGCATGTTCCTTTTTTAGAAGGAAAAAGCTCCGTGGGACGTTTAGGTATTGATATTCACGCTACAGCAGGTAAAGGTGACATTGGTTTTTGTAATCATTGGACGCTTGAGATCTCAGTGAAACAACCAGTGAGAGTTTATTACAATATGCCTATCGGTCAGTTGATTTTCTTTGAAGTGGATGGTGATATCCTTACACCATATAATAAGAAAGCTAGTGCTAAATATGTGCAGAAGAAAGACATCCCCATGGAGTCTATGATGTTCAAAAATAGTTTCTAGTCTATTTTGTAAATTGATTGAAACAAGGATTACTTATGCAAATCGAAATAACTTTTCGTCACCTGGATCATACTCCTGCCTTAGACGAGAAAATCAGAGATAAATCAAAAAAATTTGGAAAATGGTTTTCTGAATCAGGACGAATTAATTGGACTTGCTGGAAAGAAGGAGCTCAGTTTGTCTCCGAAGTGAGAATTCATGATCATAAAAAAGATTTTGTGGCCAAGTCCACTGAAGATGATTTGTATAAAACATTTGATCAAGTTGTAGGAAAAATCAAAAATCAAGTTAACCCTTAATTTATAAATTAGTATTATATTTAAAAATCTATTTTACCGAAGGAAATATTATGGAACATGTATGGTTTAAGCAATATGAGCAGGGAGTCCCTCACGATATCGATGTTAAGGAGTATAATCATATTCCACACATTCTAGACACTTCATTTGAAAAGTTCGCTGATCGTCCAAGTTTTCATAATATGGGTAAAACTCTCTCCTATAGTGAACTAGATTTATTATCTAAGAAATTCGCATCATATTTGCAAAATGACTTAGGATTAAAGAAGGGATCACGAATCGCTATCATGCTTCCTAATATACTTCAGTATCCCATCGCTGCCTTTGGTGCATTACGAGCGGGTCTCATTGTTGTTAACGTAAATCCACTTTATACAAAAAGAGAATTAGAGCATCAGCTTAAAGATTCAGGTGCAGAGACAATTGTTATTTTTGCCAATGCTGGGGCAACTCTGCAAGCAGTCGTTAAAAATACTCCTGTGAAAAATATCATTGTAACAGAGATTGGGGATATGTTAGGTTTTCCAAAATCTCTCATCGTTAATTTTGTTCTTAAATATGTAAAGAAGATGGTTCCGGCTTATTCATTTGATAAAAGTATCTCTTTTAAGAGTACGCTGGTTGCCGGAGATGAATCCAAGTTTAAAAAGCCTGAGGTTAACTTAGAGGACACAGCTTTTCTTCAATACACCGGTGGGACCACTGGGGTGTCCAAGGGAGCGGTTCTGACTCACGGGAATATTGTGGCCAATATGGTGCAGGCCAGAGAGTGGCTTTCTAACTCTATTACAGAGGGTAAAGAGATAATTATTACGCCACTGCCTCTCTATCATATTTTTAGTTTAACCGCGAACTGCTTCGTTTTTTCTTCAATTGGTGCGCAAAATATTTTAATTACAAACCCAAGAGATATTCCTGGCTTTGTGAAAGAATTATCTAAATGGAAGTTTACAGCTTTTACTGGAGTCAATACTCTTTTTAATGCTTTGATAAATAATGAGGAATTCAAGCAACTTGATTTTAGCTCTTTACGCTTAACCCTCGGTGGTGGTATGGCTGTACAAAAAGCAGTTGCTGAGAAATGGAAGGCCATTACTAAGAAGCCACTTATCGAAGCCTATGGACTTACGGAAACCAGTCCAGCTGCATGTATCAACCCGCTAACTTTGGAGGCGTATAATGGCTTTATTGGTGTTCCCATCTCAAGTACGATTGTTGAAATCAAAGATGAAAATGGAGTTACTCTTCCAAATAATGAAGTTGGTGAAATCTGCATCAAAGGACCACAAGTAATGCAAGGCTATTATAACCGGCCGGAAGAAACGGCAAAGGTTATGACGGCCGATAAGTTTTTTAGAACTGGTGATCTTGGGTTTATGAATGACGATGGTTACTTTAAAATTGTTGATCGTAAAAAAGATATGATCCTGGTTTCTGGTTTCAATGTATATCCAAATGAAATTGAAGATGCCTTGATCACTCATCCAAAAGTTCTTGAGGCCGCTGCTGTTGGTTTGGCCCATGAAAAGTCTGGAGAGGTGGTTAAAGTCTTTATTGTTAAAAAAGACAACTCCTTGACTGAAGATGAAATCATCACACACTGCAAAAGCGAGCTGACCGGTTACAAAGTTCCTAAGTCTGTTGAGTTTAGAGAATCATTACCTAAAACAAATGTAGGGAAGATTTTACGACGAGAGTTAAAAGAGCAGCCTAGAGTTTAATTAAAAATGACATTTTAATAGAGAAAAGGGCCACATAGTGGTCCTTTTTAATGCAATAAATATGAAACTGTCTCAAGAAAAATAAAAAATAAATTCAGTAGTTGTTTTCAGAAAATATCTATACATCTTTGAATGTGTCGTTTTTTATCAGAGGTTAGGATAGAGAGAAGAATTGGTCGCTCCATTAATGAAGAATATAATTGAGTGGGAATGAAGAAAAATATTATTTTGCTTTATCGTAAATAAGACTTATGTTCTTTAATGATATATTGGCACTTTC
>JAOHMI010000133.1 GCA_028101965.1 Bacteriovoracaceae bacterium | reverse complement strand
GTAATACGGCCACTATTGATGAACTTGGCTTAAGCTATCAAGAAGTTAGTGATCACTGTCCCATAACAGCACAAAGCCGAATATAGAATTCGGTTTCCTTTTTTCTCATCCCTGAAGAGTTTTGAGAATATGCATTATTAAGTTCGAAGATGGCTTTAGTATATTCTCTGGCCAAAAAGCTTTGCCCCAACTAATATAGATAAAAAAATTATTGACTCTTTTTTAGGGTAACTATGAAATACCTCAGTATCGATATTGAATCCACTGGCTTAGACAAAGATTGTCAAATCATTCAGTTTGCCTTAGTAGCCTTTGATGCTGAGAAAAAAGAGATCAGTGAGGCAATAAAAAAAGAATACCTTATTAAGTGCCCATCATTGGAAGAGTTAAAGAATCAGGTCAATCCATGGGTCTATACTAATATGGGAGATGTGATTAATTTAGCTCATCAAAAAGGTATTCCTCTAGGTCAATTTAAAAATGAACTAATCTCTTACTTAAAATCTGCAGAAGTGCAAAACTACTTTAATCATGAAAAAATAGTCCTTTTTGGAAAAAGCCTCTCGGCCATCGATATCCCATTTTTAAAGCGAGATCTTGGATGGGACACATTTAGCGATGTCTTTATGCATCGTAATTTAGATCTTTCTTGCTTCTGTTATTCCCTGATCGACTTAGGATTATTAACACCTGAAATGGGAAGCGGTGAAAAGCTCATGAAGTTTTTTAACATGGGAGACGTCTGTCATACGGCCATGGACGATGCCATTAATACGATCAAACTTTACTTTAACTTACTTGATATGTGCAAAGAAAGGCTTCAACCCCTTACTTAACCTGAAGTTCGGAATAAACGTCGAATCTCGGCGGCGAAGACTTTTATCATTTATTTTTAATCCCGGACTGAGGTTATACTAATTCTAGAATTTAATGTCGGTAGGCGCAAACTTGCAGCTGTATAAATAATACCGCTAAAGCGCAGCAACGACCCGACATTGTTTTGTAGGATTGGTATTACCTAAGTAAGGTGATATCACCTTTTGCAGTAAGAGTTTGATTAAATCCATGCAATTCTATTTCGGCCATATAGACAAAAACGCCTGGATTCATTGGTTGACCTTTGAATTGACCATCCCAACCTCCGCTAGCAGAGCCTGAAGCATTTAACATAAGGTTGCTAAAATCATCAGAGTAAAACATTTGCTCTCCCCATCGGGCAAAGATGCTATATTTGATACTTTTAATAAGTGGTAAAATGGCCTGATCAACCCCAATTCCAGTCTTCTCATTGGCACCATTTCCATTTGGAGCAAAGGCATTTGGAAAATAAAATGGTGGCAGAGCTAAAACGATAACCTCATTTTCATTATTGCAGTTTCCTGCACCTAACTGGCTACTTCCTCCGGCCACAATTCGATAATATCCAAGCTGATCAAATGTATAATTAAAAGTGGAACCATTCGATCCTACTCCAGAGAAAATTTCAGGAGCGTTTGTATCACCTGGATTATTCATCGGCCCATAAACTGTCCAAGTTATATCATCGAAGTTTTCTCCACCTGATAAATTGAAATTCACCTCATTCCCAATATCAGTTACCTTATAATTCCCATCTGAGAAACTGAATTGACTTCTCCTCGCAGCAACCTGAATTTCAGCTGTTTCATTAGAAACGGTGGCAGAAAGAAATTGCTGATGAGCTTCACTGTGTATAGGTGCATCTGGATCTTGGCAAATAGCCCCATAGCTCATTTCAATGATGGCACCATTCATTTCTTTGCCATTGGGAACTCCACTTAATACTTCATCAACGGTTAATTCCGTTTGATTATTATTTATCCAAGTATTGGTATAAACCTCTCCATCATTAAAAGTAACTTTTACGCCCCAAGATTTATTCGCCATTCCATTTGGATCATCGAAAACTTCACTTAAATATGTTGCATCAGAGAATTCTCGGCAAGATACATCCCCTGTTGGCCCGAATAAGTTTACTTTAGGTGGTTTAAGTTCATGTGTTTTTTGATCACCATTAAACTCATTTCGTATAACAGTACTGTCACATCTTCCTTGAAAGCCTACTGTTAATTGGCTTCCTTCCACTAATTTTACTTCGCTTGGAGAAAAGTTTACGACTTCTTCTAGGTTGGTATTAAAAGACCCACCACTTGATTCTCCCCAACTCCAAGGTCCAATGCTCTGAGTTCCATTAGTATAAGCTTGCCAACGATGCTCATTACCATCAATAACTGTACCGATATAATCGACCTTATCTCCACAAAAAAGGGCTGGCTCGTCTGGGACCACGGTTAAATCAGTTTCTGATTGCTTCACTTTAAATGATTTTTTTTCACCATAAAAAGGAGATTGAAAGGTATTCGAAACGTGGCATCTGCCTTGAAAATTCATAGAAATAAATTCATTCGCCCCAACTTCCAGTGGAAGAGTTATGTTATTACCCAAACTATCTTGCCCTGATTGATTGGTCAGAAGACCAATAAAGTCTACTTGAGTTCCA
Organism: Bacteriovoracaceae bacterium; assembly: GCA_028101965.1. Taxonomy (GTDB): domain Bacteria; phylum Bdellovibrionota; class Bacteriovoracia; order Bacteriovoracales; family Bacteriovoracaceae; genus JAOHMI01. The sequence continues at coordinate 1,192 of JAOHMI010000133.1, read as the reverse complement.
TAGGATTGATTAAATGTATAGAGAGTTTCAGGATTACAAAAAGTATTTGCTTGATGGATCTTAATTTGCCACTGATAACCGCTGGATGAATTATCAACATTGCTGATTAACTCGCCTACAAATTCTTCAGTTTGATTGCAACTCAAAGTTTCCACGAACTCCCCACCATCTGGGTGAGTTATCCCTACTTCAGGAGTACAGCTAATTTTAATATTATCAATGAAGTAATACGCTAAAATACTTCTAACACTAGCATCTCCATAAAGAGGTCTAAAGTGCTTAAATATTTTATTTTGATCTCCATCATTAAGAGGATCACTATTGAGATCGTGAAAGTTACCTATTAAAATATTCTTTTTAGTTGATGATGATGATGATTGATAGGTCCCTTTAATAGTATACCATTTATCAAAGACCGGAGCACCATTTTCAAATCCTAGCCATGGATTCTCTTGGTCATCATTATAACTGTCACTTGTGGCCAGATGTCCATCTGATGAGGGAGTAGCAGAAGGAGTGTTTAGTTGTGTGCCTGAAGCTTGGTCCATAAGGACACTTGGAAAATAAAAGTCATTATTTGGCATTTGTGCAGGTGGATCGTAATGATAGTTCAAGAAATTATTATTTACACCAGTATCATTTGAGTAAGGTTGATCTAGGAATTTAACTCCTATACTTTTCAATCGAGTAACAGTTGTGGTTCCTGAGTCCAAAGGATCTGGAGACCAACGCCCTTGAGCGATATCATATGTAATATCATAAGTAATGTTAGGTCTTAAGCTATCTTTGAGTTCCCCACCTAAATATTCCGCTCGATGGACGCCGACCCATTGATCTAATAATCCAAGAGATATGAATGTCCAAAACCCAGCATAAGCATTGTTTTCAATATTAGCAGAATTTTCTTGCTCACATTGATAAGCTGCCCCACCAACTTCAGGCGCAGGGAAAAAATTATTTGTCCCATAGAAACAATCACCCCAGCGTATTTCGCTATCAGTCCCCTCCCAAAAAGGTACATTCTCATAAACTAACTGCTCTGGTTCAGTGGGACACCAGCCGGGTGCTAAATCCTCGAAACCTGGATTTTTCACCAAGTTGAAATTCTCAGCATGAACATAAGAAAGAAGACTGTTAAAAATGATAGATATAAGTAAAAGATATCTAATTCCCATAAACGCACCTAATTTTT
>JAOHMI010000132.1 GCA_028101965.1 Bacteriovoracaceae bacterium | reverse complement strand
ATAGGTGTCCAAGTCTGAACAAGTGGTTAAAAGATCATAAGAAATATTTCTTTGCTTAACTTTCTCTAATAGTTGAAGCAGTGTTTGAGATGATGAATACTCAATATTGTGAAAAAGATCTTCCCCTATTTTCGTTAAGAAACCACATAAATAGAATCCACCATCTTTTGCTGGCCCCCATACCATATCATTTTCATTTAAAGCCTCTTCAGCTTCTAAGTAAATATCAGTGGTAATTAATGGGCAATCTCCTCCGAGAATTATAATTTGATCATAGTTTCTTTTATTCGCTAAAATTGTTTGGCCAATTCTAAAACCTAAATCAGGTGAATCAGGTTGTATAAAAGTAGAAAATTGATTCCAATATTTTATTTGATCAGATGAATAAAGTGATATTTGCAAAAACCTATATTGATCATCAAAAGAAGGTAATTGAGTTAAAGTTAGGCTCAAGGAATTAACGAAAACTTTAGTCGCCTGCTCTTCTCCGATTACTTTGGCCAAACGTGTTTTAACCTTATCCTGGTAAGGAGTTTTAGAAAATAGAATATACAATGTTCGTTTATTATTCACATAACCCCCGTTTGCTAATGAGATAGATTTTGCTAAGCTGATACTACTTCAAAAGTTGTGGTTGGACGAGAAAAATGATGGTGGAACCTAAATGATTACAATACTCTACTTAGTCAGCTCCGTTACTATCAGTATTTTCGCCCATTTATATTTCGACTATACCAATTTTAAACCAGGAATCGTCCCATATCTTGTCTTCTATTGGGCATATTTAGCTTTCGTCTATTTCAATCGTAAAAAGTTTAATTCAAAAAAGAATATAAATTATTATCTTCTCATTTTAGCTTCAATTCCTCTGATTGGGTCAGAGCCACTTTTTGAAAACGATCATTTACGTTATCAATGGGAAGGAAAAGTAGTTTCAAAGGGATACGATCCTTATCAATATGCTCCCGCTGATGGAAAACTAAAACATATTCAATTTGAAAAAAAAGATCAGATCGGATTTCCTTCCATTAGTAGTATTTATCCACCAGTCGCTCAAGTCTATTTCTCCTTATTCGGACGCTTAATCTACAAAACAAGTTTGATTGGATTCCAACTAATTAATTTATTTTTAGTTTTGGGAATAATTTTTTATTTGCAAAATAAATCTGTACCACTGTGGAAGATAGCTCTCTTTTTTCCTTACTTGCAAAAGGAATTCATCAACTCGATTCATATTGATTTGTTAATGGCCGTTTTTATTCTAATCGCCTATGAGTTAAAAAACAGAAACTCATTTTCAAAGCTTGCTTTCTCATTTAGCTTTTTAACTAAAATAACAAGCCTAATTCTCTATCCCTTTCTTTTTCTAAAAAAAATAACACTAAAAAATATTTTACTTCTGCTTCCCTTATTTCTCATTTGTATTTGGACGATGTTCCCACACGGTCAAGTGGGTTTAATCCAGTTTAGTAAGCACTGGCTCTGGGCCCCCGGAATGCCCTCACTTTTTACAGAACTTTTAAATTTAACGATTAATAGTGCTAAAACGTTATCGCTTATATTTTTCTTATTAATTTTCACAGGAATTTATATAAAATTTTGGCTAGAAAAGCTAAATCAAGAAATGGCAATAACTTATGTTTTGATAAATTTATTCTTCTTCGTTCCCGTATTAAATACTTGGTATACGGTTCTTATTCTTCCGTTCGCTCTTTTAACTGGAAATATACCGGCCATGCTATATGTTTTATTTTCCACCAATAGCTACTTGCAATGGAATATGCCAAATCAATTATTCGTCACAGGGATGGTTCACATCCCTTATGTTTATTTTCTTTACGTAATTTGGCAAAAGAGAAAAGTAAAATAAGAAATTATTCGACCTTATCTGATCCAGCTTGAATTTCAGAAACCGCGTCAGTAACATCAGAATCGCTAATTTCGTCCGCATCATCTTCTTCATCGTCGAACATTCCAGCAAAGTCATCACCTTCTCCACCCTCAGCAGAGCTACCTGCCGCAGACTGACTTCCGCTACTACCAGAACTTGCTGATCCACCAGCAGAATTTCCTGAGGCTAAAATGTTTAGGGAAAGAATGCAGAACATAAACAAGGTTAATAATTTAAAATTCATGTGTGTCTCCATAATTAAACTCTATAATGCAAAACTTAAGTTTAAAGCAACTTGAGAGGCATCATATTCGGCCAATTTTCGATTTGATCTCATGGCCACATTCTCATAATTTAAACTTAACTGATCTTTTTTTCTAAAAACTTCCTTGAGGGATAATCCTAGTCCAAAGGACTTTCTATTTTCAACTAACTTATCCCCATTTTTTTCGATATCATCTGTTTGATGATCAAAAGTGCGGGTACTTTGACCTGAAGAAAATAAAATGTTCCTCTTAGGAAAGAACTCATAGGACATACTTACTTTTTGAGTAAATCGAGTATAGGTGTCAGCTCCATAAACTTTATCCACTTGTCTTTCATAAGGTAAAGCAATATCTAACTTTATTTTCTCATTTTTAAGCATCATTGATGGAGAAAAGCTATAGCGATCTAAGGCCAAGGTTCTCAAAGTATATGTTCTGTCAACTTCAGACTGATAGCCATCTAAAGACATCAATGAGCCTTCTCGATCAAGTGCTCTTCTTTGGGCATAGGTTTTTTGTGCATACATTAAATTAGCTTTAAACTTCAAATTAGAAGTTATTTTGAGAGCATTATCGATTTTATATTGATGAACAAAAAAATCATTTTCTTCATCATCTAAAAAGACTGTGTAATCATCGGTATAGTCTTTTACAATTAACTGATATGAGTAAATACTAATAAAGCTTTTTGTCCATTTATGACGATCTAAGACTCCTACTTCATAGGCTGAAGCATCTTGGATAACGACCTCAAATTTTTCCTCATCTCCATCTTCGAAGTTATATTCACGTTTATAACCTTTAACTTGTTCAAGTTTCCCTGCAACACCAAAGGTATGACTACCAAGCTTTGGAAAAACAATCGATTGCTTAAGGCTTAACGAACCATCTTTAATTCGGTCAGATGATGATTCACTTTCCACACCATTATTATTTATAGATCCAGGAGTATTTAACTCTATAAGTGAACGCAAACTAAGATCAGTAATCCCTTTCAAAGGTCCATATTTTTCTCTCAACTGTAAATTAGCATTAATATCTTGGTAATTAGCCGCAAGATTTGATCCATTTCGAATCTGATTCGAAATAGAGTCTATATTGCTATGATAAAATGATTTAAATTTTAGGGTTGGTTTATATTTAATTTTAAGCTTACTACGATTCGAATTATTAACACTCTTAACCGAAGATTGTGCCAAACAATTTCCTACTAAAAAAACCATTGCAATTAACCAAGATTTTTTGCTCATTTCAACTTCCTTGGATATATATTTAACTTCCAATTATAAGTTCCCTTTGGAAAGGTAACTTTATCGGCCTTAATAAATTTTTTCACATAACCTTGAACTGTCCCATCCGGTGAATCAGCTTCAAAATCCACATCATACCAATTAAAGATTTCAAACCCCTGAACTTCCGTAGGAGTGACATATTTAACCACTCGATCCAGCAAAAAAGCCGAGTTCGTCACAAAGTCAAGTTGATCATTAATATCTTCAGCGGTGTAAACTTCATTAAGTAGAATTGGACATCCTAAGGCAAAATGAATTCGCGCATCTTTATTTTCCTTTACAAGAGGCCGAATATTTTCATTTTCAATTTGATCCAAGGAATAAACTTTATCGCCGATTGGGTAAAATAAATCCTTAAAAGGTTTTTTTCCATGCTTAG
>JAOHMI010000131.1 GCA_028101965.1 Bacteriovoracaceae bacterium | reverse complement strand
TGGAAATGGTTAAAGAGGTTCACAAAGTAACTGTTACCGATGCTTCTTATCCAAATATTTCTGCTGCAGATGCAACATGTATTCAACAGGCAGCTATTGGAGTCCCGCTCGTTTATCCATGTGTTAATAACACTGGTGGTGCATACGGATTGATGAGTTATTATGATGTAAATGGAAATGGCGAAACAGATGGTGTGATTCCAAATAATGTTACAACTTTTGATGCAGTAATATTAACGAGCTATATAAACGCTGCCGATAATGCCTCAAAACTTTCAGTTATTAACAGTAATATGGCGCATGTTAATCGTCTTGAGACAAGAAGATTATGTGATACGCCTCCTGGTCCAACTTGTACATCAGATGAAATTCTTCTTAGTTTGCACGATTTTGATAATAGTGGTGCTATTGATCAAGGTGACTTAGATTGTTTGACTCAAGTTATTTTAACTGGTGGAGGAGCAGTTTTTCACGCAGCAAACCCTGGTTGCCGAAGAACTGATGATGCTAGAAGGGATTATAACGTTGTTTATTATCGTTATAATCAAGTTACAACTTCGACAGTTAGTGCTCTTGCTTTACAGGCATTCATTAATGGAATGATTGGTTCTTATGATAATTCATTAGCAAATGTAAAAATAGTCACAGATATCCATGGATGTACTCAATCTCCTATCGCAGCGCCAGATGCAACTTTAGCTTTAGGGTTATCTCCAAATACAAACACCTACAATATTAACACTGGTGATAACATATCCATCGTCTTAGAGCCTACTGGTGGAGACGGAAATTATTCACTTAGTTTTACGTCAAATGTTGCTCATCCTTCAATGTCTATTGTATCCGCAGCTCAAGACAGCTTTGTTTTTAACCCAGATATGGCAGGAACCTATGTTGTCGATATTAAGCTAGATGATTCAACGAACTCTGTTACCCAGCAAGTTACATTCAATGTTACTAATCCCGTTCCAACTGGTTCAGCACCAGTTTTTAGCTTTGCTCTACCTTGGGCTAACTGGGACGTTCATGCCTATGCAAAAGGAACTGGTTCCTCGAGTTACACGGTTGGAGGGGATGATATCGATGGTGGAGAAACCGTTACAATGAGCTCTATTGGCATGGCTCCAGGGGACTCAGTTACTAATCAAGCATTTAACCCAGGTATGCCAAATAGATTTCGAGGTGCAATGGTTTTTCAACGTAATCCTGCTCAAATAGGGACTTACAATTTTCAAATAATCGCCACTGATACTGGATTCCAAACAGCAACGAGAAATTTAACATATACACTTCATGCATGGTTTGAAAATATCACTAACCCTTTAGCGGGAAATGCTCCAGTTAATTTAACTCTTTTTTCGGAAGGAGCTTTTATGGGGGAAGATGTACCCTTTTCAATCGCAGTAGGGGAGACGATGCAAATAGAATTTGAATATCCCGCTCCTCCCGCAGGTGAAACTTGGGGTCACAATCATATTACCACTAGTATTCTTGCTAGCCCATGCCCTAACACACCAGGAGTGACTTATGTTGCTCATGCAACAAAACCAAATACAGCTGTTTTAACATATACTCCAACGTCGGCGGGTCAACAGATTGTCTGTACCAAAACCTCTGTTAGTAAAATGTCTATGAGTAAATTGATTTGGGGGGAACAAGAACATCGTTTAAGAATAAATGTGACTGGAGCACCAGTACCAGCTCTTCTTTTAAGTCGAGTGCCAGCTCAGTCAAATTTCTCCATGAATACAGGAGATAATTTGCAAATTGAATTATTGGGTTCTGGCGGAACACCAGCTTTAAGCTATGGATTTGAAAATGCTTCTGGTGGCGCAAGTGATATGAGCATGACTTACCCAGGAGCTCAGCAATTTTTTAATTTTATTCCAACAGTTTCAGGAAATTATACAGTGGATCTTTTTGTAACAGATACGAGTGCACAGAAAACTTCACATAGTATAACAATAAACGTAACTGATGCTGCAGTCCTTGGATCAGCGCCAGAGTTTGTAATGACAGCAACTCCTTATGAAGGACAAACTTATTATCATTTCGCAGTTGATCGTGCCATAGGTCATTCTTATGACGGAGAGGATGCTGATGGCGGAGCAAGTGTTTCCGTTTCGGTTGTTGACTCAGGCATCGTCACAGATGATTGGGCTCCTAGTGGAGATTATATTTCAGAGTACCCACAAGCAAGCTGTAATGGATCTGACATAAAAGATTTCTGTGGCATGATATGGTTTATGAGAAGTTCAAGTGATGTGGGAACTTATAATGTGGTTCTTAGAGCAGAGGATACTGATACGAATGTAGGATTTAGAAATTTTACTTATATGTTAGAAGCATGGTCTGAAACAATTCTTAATGTTAATGATGGAAATTCAGTTGTAACTTTGACTGACTATAATGATGGAGGAGTTACAGGTGTGGATGTTTCAGGTGATTTTGAAGTAAATTCAGAAATTAGACTTGAAATTGAATTGCCTATTTCATCATCAGGGCATAGTTGGGTTTATTCTCAACCAGCTTCACTGAAATTTAATCCTTGTAGTAATCCTGCTGGGGTGACATTTGAAGCTCATGCAACAGAACAAAATAAAGCCATTTTATCTTATACTCCAACAGCTATTGGACAGTTAGAGATTTGTTTATTTTCTGAAATTAAGGTTGTAAATGTAACAACAAAAGTTTTTACAGAGCACGGACGACGTTTAAGATTTAATATTGGTTCAGATGTTCCGGCTTTAGCTCTTAGCTTAACTCCCGATCAGACAATTTTTTCAGCAACTACTGGAGAGTTGTTACATATAGACTTAGCAGCTAGTGGAGGAAATAATTCTTCATATACTTTTGGTTTTGAAAATATATCAGGCGGAGGTTCATCTCAGTCGATGACAAATGGTGGGACAAGATTTAGTTTTAATCCATCTTCTGTCGCTGTTTATACAGCTGATCTTTATGTTATTGATGGAGATGCCACAAAAACTTCGCAAACAATTACAATTAATGCTTCAAATCTTACTATTTCCTTAGCAGATGGTGACTCTGCAATGATTCCTAGGACAGGTACAACTTATTTTTCTGAGCTGGATATCTCAGGAGGAATTGGTCTAGTGGAAAACTATACATATGTGATTGATAATATTTCAACTGATACTATCGGAGGAACTCAAAATGCAGGCGTGAGTGCGGGCACACCTCCAACTTTTAAATTTCAACCAGACTCAACTGTGGATTACTCTAGTTATGGAGCAACTGGAGGTCTTTTTGAATTTAGAATAACTGTTACAGATACGGTTGGTAATAATGCCTCCACAGTGGCCAGTATTAATGTTACAAATAATTTACAATGTTTGTCAGGATTTTATCTTGCAAGCAGCACACGATGCTGCAGAAACGATGAAGTTTTGGATCCTTCTGGTTTAGGCTGTGTTAATTCATCATTAACGAGGGCTTTAGTCGATAAGCAAGATTTTATGAGCCCTATTGGTAGTGCAGGTTTTCCCTCTCTTTGCCAAATGGATGATCAAACCAATTATATTGGAGTCCAAATTAATTTATCTAATTCAATTAACTTTAATCTTGATCCAAGTGCTTCTGATCATTTAATTTCTAATTGTCGTGTTCTAGCAGGCCATTATAGTAATTATGATGTTTATGCTTTGGGTGGTGACTTCGTTGCTGGAATCAATAAAAACGATACTGAGTTTGTTGATCAAGTCTTAGATACTGGTATAAATGAATATGACCTAGATGATTCTGATTCTAATAGTTCAAATAATACGATAACTATTGTTAATGGTAATGGTACAATTTGTGATCAAGATGACCCTG
>JAOHMI010000130.1 GCA_028101965.1 Bacteriovoracaceae bacterium | reverse complement strand
CTTAAAAGAGACGGCCGCCTTTTCTAGAACCTGCACTCATTACAGTGATGGAACTGAAATGCCTATGGGGGCAAATGATATGTTAGCGGTTTTTGGGGGAATGATTGCAGTTGAGCAGACTTTTTCTCGATTTGATTTGAATGGAAATAATCATCTTGAATACAAAGAGTTGAAAATAGCTTATAATGAAGTTTACAAAGATGCTGTAACAGCTTTAGTACCAGATCAGTTTAAATCGAAAAGTGATCGTATTTTCATGTATTTAGTGAAGCATCGTGAATTACCATTATATAAAAGTTTATTTAAGAAGATTTTTAAAGCAGGCATACCTATCCTTCTCAATACAAATAAGCCAACTGCAGATAGGCTAACCATCGCTACAATTCTCAAGACCATTAGTGAGATGTCTCCCATGGCTAAAAACTTTCCCCCTGACTGTGACTCTTACCGATAAAATCTAATTTCCTGTAATTTTCCACCAAAATTCATTTCCATAAAAATACACTCATAGAGCTATACATAAACGCTGGATGTTGTTAGGATATCCGCATTATGACTCATGAAAACTTATCTTACAGCATTGAGGATATTAAGTCTCAAGCTCCTCGTCTAGATTCCATTCTCTCTAACATTCGGAGGTCTCTTTGACATTACTGGCAAAGAAAATCGATTAAAAGAGATTGAGGAAATTGAAGCGCTAGAGGGTTTTTGGGAAGATCGTGATAATGCTTCAAAAATTCAACAAGAAAAATCAAAATTACAAAATGTGGTTGAAGCCTTTCAAACTGTTAATGGGTCCTTTGAAGACCTACAAGTATTAATAGAATACTTTGAGGAAGGTGATAATGACGGTTTAAATGAATTAAATATTAATTTTAATAATTTGCAGGAGGATTTATCCAAGCTAGAACAACAATCACTTCTGAATAATGAAAATGATGATAGAAATGCGATTCTTTCAATTAATGCAGGGGCTGGTGGAACAGAGAGTTGTGATTGGGCCCAAATGCTTTTTAGAATGATGACTCGTTATGCAGATACTAAAAAGTTTAAATATAAGGTGCTTGAAACCCAAAGTGGTGATTCTGCAGGCATAAAATCTGCAACAATTCTAATTGAAGGGTTTAATGCTTTTGGATTATTAAAATCTGAAATTGGAATTCATCGTTTGGTACGAATAAGCCCTTTTGATTCAAATGCTCGCCGGCATACCTCTTTTGCTTCTATCTTTGTATCACCTGAAATTGATGATGATATCGAAATCGATATCAATGATAAGGATTTAAAAATTGATGTCTATCGATCTGGTGGGGCTGGGGGACAGTCAGTTAATACGACTGATTCAGCTGTTCGAATTACGCATCTGCCCACAGGAACTGTGGTAACTTGTCAAAATGAGCGATCACAAATCCAAAATAAAGCCACTGCCATGAAAATTTTAAGGTCCAGGTTGTATGATCTTGAAATGCAAAAGAAGAAAGAGGAGCAAGCTGAAGTTGAAGCCGGCAAAAAAGAGATTGGATGGGGCTCCCAAATTAGAAGTTATGTATTGCACCCTTATAAATTAGTAAAAGATCACAGAACGAACTATGAATCTTCGAATCCACAGGCTATACTTGACGGCGATTTAGACCACTTTATCAAAGAGTATTTACAATATTTATCTTTAAGTAATCAAAAGAGCGATTAGAGATATCAATAAAGGAAATTAAAAATGTCACGAGAAAAATTCACTCAGCCTTGGACCTCTCAGTACTCAGATCAGATTGAGAGTCGTCTGCAAAAACGAGATAAGTTAATTGAGATGGGAAGAAACCCTTATCGAAATGATTTAAAGGCAGATACAAAGGCCAAGGATTTAGTTAATCAATATAGCCATTTGGCAAAAGAAGATATTGGGGAGACTCCAGTTTTTGAAATGATTGGTCGAGTTCTCTTGGTGAGAGATTTTGGAAAAGCTGCTTTTTTACAAATCGATGATTCTACTTCTCGCTTTCAAATTTATGTCAAAAAGAAAGTAACTGTAGATGAGTGTTTTGAAGAATACAAGCTACTTGATTATGGTGATATTGTTTATGCAAAAGGAACCTTATTTAAAACAAATAAAGGAGAATTAACTCTTGAGGCAACACATTTTCATATTGTGAGTAAATCAATTAGACCTCTTCCTGAGAAATTCCATGGCCTAACTGATGCAGAATTGAAATATCGAATGCGCTATGTCGATATGATCATGAATGATGAAACTCGAAAGAAGTTGAAGACTCGTTCGGAGATAGTTCGATTTATCCGTGAATATTTTTATGAAAATGAGTATTTAGAAGTAGAAACTCCTATGATGCATTCAGTTGCGGGAGGGGCTACAGCAAAGCCTTTTATGAGTCATCATAATGCGCTTGATATGGAACTCTTTATGCGAATTGCTCCTGAGTTGCACTTAAAGAGATTAATTGTAGGTGGATATCATAGAGTTTTTGAAATGAATCGTTGTTTTAGAAATGAAGGTCTTTCTGTTAAGCATAATCCTGAGTTTACTTCCATCGAGTTTTACCAAGCCTATGCTACTTATTTAGACTTAATGGTATTAACTGAAGATTTATTATCTAAACTCGTTTTAAAAGTTCATAAAAATGAGTCTGTTATTTACGGTGATCGAACTATTAGTTTTGCAGCTCCTTTTAAGCGATTGACCTTAAAGCAGTCCGTGATTAATCACACGCATCTCGATGAAAGTGATATTGGAAATAAAGAGGCGCTGATTAAGCTGTTAGTTGATAAGGATTTTAAAAAAGTAGATTTAGAAAAAAATTCTATAAATAAATTAATGGTCTTAGTCTTTGAAGAGTATGTTGAGGATCAATTAATTCAACCTACCTTTATTACTCAATATCCAACAGAAGTTTCACCTTTATCTAGAGCGAGCGATAAGGATCCGGACTTCGTAGATCGTTTTGAATTATTTATTAACGGTTGGGAAATTGCGAATGCTTTTAGTGAGCTTAATGATCCGACTGATCAGCTCAATCGATTTGCTGGCCAAGCGATGTTAAAAGAAGATGGAGATGAGGAAGCTTGCGAAGTGGATTACGATTATGTTCGAGCGCTCGAATATGGTATGCCACCTACAGCTGGAGAGGGAATTGGAATTGATCGTTTAGTGATGATTTTAACCAACTCTACTACGATAAGAGATGTTATTTTATTTCCTCTATTAAAGAAGGAACATTTCTTCCATGAGAATGGATCAGGTGATGAGTCTGAAGTAGACCCAAACTAGTCTATGGTAAGTCGGCTTAGGTTTTTATTTAAAATTTTCCTAAATGAGAGTGGAGTTCGTCTTTTCTTTTTAGGCGTTATCTTGAGTATCGGTTTCTCCCTTTCCATAATTCTTTCAACGATTGGATTAATGGATGGTTTTGAAGCAAGCATGTATAAGGTTCTTAGGCATGTAAATGCTGATATTTCTCTTTTTTCCAGAAAAGGATTCTTAAAATTAGATGAAGTTGCTGAAAAATTTAAGCAATATAAAGACAGCTCCCTTGCTGTTACTCGTGTTGAATCCTATTTGATAAAAGATGCTAAAAATAAAGGTGTTTTAATTCATGGGTTTGATTCTTCATTAGCTTCTGAATTATCCTTTTTTCCTTACTCTAACTTAGTGTTAAAAGAGAATGAAATTGCAATAGGTGATGAGTTATCACGGGAGTTAAATCTTAAAGAAGGTGATCAAGCTGTCTTGATGATCAAAAACTTTTATGATGATGGTATCGGTGCGCCTAAATTAATATCTGTGCAAATTAAAAGTATTGTGGATCACGGGCTTTATAAAGCGGACCAGCGGTTTGTCTATTTAAATAGGAAAAAATTAAATGAGTATCTTCATTTAGATGATAACGTTTCAAATACCTTTTTCATTAATATCGATAACGCTCAAGAAGATTTTAGAGATATTATTTTAAATACTAAAGATAGGTT
>JAOHMI010000013.1 GCA_028101965.1 Bacteriovoracaceae bacterium | reverse complement strand
TAAGGAATTTTTCAATCTTATCTAAATTGGAAGTCATCTTAAATAAAATACCCGATGAATAATAGAGCTTATACAGCGAGATTTCATTGGAGATAATATACTTAAGTTTGTTTTTTATGTTTTTATATTCGATCTCTTTTGTTTTAGTTATTGTGTGGCATTGGAGAATTTGTTCTTGGTAACGAAGGCATATCGCTTGGATAGACTTTAAATTTGCCTTTATTTCTTGAGCATCTTTAATTTTGATGTGTATTTCTTTCAGCTTACTTGATTCAACTAATAAATCTTTCTCCAGCTGTTTTAAATCAAGAGAATATGCAGTGGCCTTGGCTATTTCTTTTTCCATTTCTGCTAATTTAGCAATATTTTCTTGGATTTCTTCGATGCGAGAAAATTCGTTCATCGGGATGAATTGTTTTTCCTCATGATTTGTTTCTAAATTACCTTTAATAGGCGAGTGACATATTAAGCATTCTCCTTTTTGTTTGGACTCATGGGAAATTTTGTTCTTAAATACTCCAATCAAATAATCATTAAAGGCATCTTTAAGGAAGTTTATCTTTTTAATCGATACTTTATGATTTAATAATGTTTCCGTTTTTTCAAAAAGTGAATATTGAGATTCTTTCAACGTATTTGCAGCCTCAAAGTTCTTTTGAGCAATTTTTATTTTTGAGTTTAATTCAATAATCCTTTCTTTTGTTTCATGATATTCCTTATCGTTTATGTCAAAATTAACCAGTGATTCAGCAGAATTCAGCACTTGAGCATTACTGGATTCAATTTGTATTTGATTTTGAACTTGCTGCTGATTTGACTTAATTTTCTGTATTTCTTGCTCTTTGTTCCATAAAGATAGATTAAGGGCAGATATTGTTTTTAAACATTCAACCCTTTCTTTATTTAAGAAATATGTTTTCAGCTTAGTATGATGTTTTTTTAATCCTATTTCCTTAAGGAGAGTGGAGAGAGATTGCTCTCGGTCATACTTTGTTTGTTGATCTTGAGTTTGTTCATGCCGCTTATTTCTTCGTTGGTTTTCTAGATTTTTAAGCACAGCTTCTTTTCCAAGAATCGTTTGCTTTTGTATATTTAATTCGTTTTCTTGCTTGATCCCTTCTAAACATTTCTGCTCTTCAGCTGAAATACGTTGATGCTTTATTTTGTGAGTGTCAGATAGTTTTCGATGAGCATTGCTTTCTTCTGAAAGCTTAGCGTTTATCTTGGCCACTTCTATTTGTAGTGCAATGAATTTATCATTAGTTTTATGGTGTTTTTCACTATAATTTAAAATTTCACTTAAATGATTATATGATGAATTTCTTGTTTTGAGCTGCTTTTGCTTAACTTCGATTAGTTTCAATTGGCCATTTTGGCTTGCTACTAAGTTATCTGGAAATTGGGTTAACTGTAAATTTATGTTTTCTTTTTGAGAAGTTAAATTTCCTGTTTTTTCATTTAAAAGCTTTAATTCGATAAAAAGATTTTGCGAGATTGATTGTAAATTAAAAGAGTTGTAAAACTCTTCGAGTATTTCTTTTCTTTTGGTAAAAGTAGAGAATAAGAACTGATTGAATTTTCCTTGATTTAATATTACTGAATTTGAGAATTGATCAAAACTTAAGTCAATGATTTCATCTAAAGTAGAATAGGATTTTATAATTTGCGAATTTATTGATGCGGTTTCTCTTTGATAAATACTTCTTGATACCTTCGGGACCTTAAGTATTTTTCCTGATTTCGTCTTACATCGAATAAGGACTTCGGCGGAATAGAATTTGTCTTCATGCTGAAAAATTAATTTTATTTCACCTTGAGGCATACCTAAGGAGATTAGATCAATATGATTAATGTTACTTTGGTGGCATTTCCCAAACAGAGCAAAAGTTATCGAATTAAGAATGGTGGATTTTCCTGAACCGGTATCACCAGAAATTATAAAAAGATTTTGATGAGTTACCTGGTCGAAATCGATAAGTGTTTGCTTTCGGTAGCTAGTAATTTGATTCAAGTAGAGTTTTTTAAACTTCATCGAGGCCTTGTTTTAAGTCTTGAAACTTTTGCAAATACTTTGTTGGAACTTCATTAATTTCAGGATACTTGGATAGGAAGTATTCTTGAAAGAGTGAATCAATATTTAAGCTATAAATTCTTTCAAATTCTGCTTGAGAATAAAAGCTCTCATCTGATTCTAAATAAGGGATGTAATTGATAACCTGGATATTCTTTTTAAGAAGAGCTGCTTTAATTTGATCTTGTAATGTTGGATCAGGCTCTTTAAGAGTTACCATAATTTCAGCGATACCCTCAAGATTGCCGATAGATACCTTCGGTATTGATTCAATCTTTTTTAATATTTTGTCACTTTGCGCTTTTATATAAAAGAGAGGGCGGAATTGTGGAAGATCACATTTTACTATTTGCAAGCATCCATTCTTTTCACTTGCCTGAATAATATTATAATATTTTTGCTGAGGCTCACCAAAATTTATCGGGATAGGGCTACCGCTATAAAAAGCATTTTCTTCTAACTTTTGATATTTATGTATATGTCCAAAAGCAAAATAATCAAATTGCCCTAAAGATTTAAAATTTATTGAATCAATACCGGAAAGAAATACTGAATCTTCAGATCCTGAAAGCTCAAAGCGAGAAAAAAGATGATGGCCTATAAATATAGAATAATCGTATTCTTCTGGGCATTTTATTTTTGAGTATTGAATAAGAAGCTCTTCAACATCGGGAATTGCGGTAGATTCAGCCTCGCATTGAACTTCTTTAGTTATAGTATTCTTTAGGTAGTATTCGTGCAGCTGATTTTCTCTAAAATAAGGTAAACCTTTAAAGAGAATTCGTTTGTTGTTTATTTGAATAATTTTTTCATTTTCAGATATTAAGTCATGGAAAATTGTAATTTGATCTTTCTTTAAATAGCTGTTTAATGCTCCTAACAAATGGATTGAATCGTGATTGCCAGTAATTAAAACCGGATAACAATTCAATTCAATTAATTGCTTTAAAAATGAGAGTAGGTCATTAAGGGCCACATAATCTGGTCGGAATTGATCAAAAAGGTCTCCAGCTATTATGAAAACTTTAATATTTTCATCTTTAACCACTTTTAAGAAAAAATTCATTGCTGCTATTTGATCATCACGACGGGAAAATCGATGGAGCTTCTTACCCAAATGCCAGTCAGAAGTATGGATTAGTTTAACCAAATTCCTATCCTTGATAGAAGATTTAAAATGTAACGCAAGTGCTCTTAGTCTAATCAATTTCAGACCAAGTCTTATGCATTTAAATCATATTTGGTTAACTTTGTTTATTATTTTTATGGTGTGAGTTTCTATTTCCACCAGAGCGATTATTATTTGAATGATGGCGTTTGTTTCGATTCTGTCCGTTTCTTCTTCTATGATTATGCTTTCGCCCATTAGTATTTGAAGATTCTTCCGTTGATTTCGATGCTTCGCGCTGCTCTTGATTTAGAGGGGCATCCTCATCAGATTTAGTGTTATCTTCTTCTTTTGAGTAATAAACCTTAACATCCTTCTTTTCTGAACTTTCTTCTTGAGTCAACTCCGTAGTCTTAACTTCTTCTGTTTGAGAACTTTCTGATTCATTTGTTTTAGCATCTAGTGGCTTGTCTTCGTCTTTTTTGTATAAGTTAAAAAACTCATATTCTTCAAAAAGTTTATTATATATACTTAATGCTTCTGTTTTGCCTTGCTTCTCCCAATTTGAAAGGTTTTGCTCACGTTCCTCTTTTTTATCTTCCTCATCTTCGTCAAGTCCAATAACTGTTCTATTGTCAAATTCGATGTGGTCAAACTTTTGCGGAAAATTATAATCATTCATTTCTGTATCATACATACTTGCAGAGTATTTTTTGATTGAGCCTTTAGTTGTAAGCATCTCGAATTGATCGATTATCAAATGGAGTCTGGTGACCTTCCCAATTTCTCCGTCAAAGGTTTTTATTATGTGGTCTTCTTTAGGTAATAAGGTTCTTTTTTCAGCATAAACCTCTTCTTCATATCCAAGGCAACACTTTGGTTGACTACAAACTCCATTAATTTTACCTCCAGAAAAAGAAAGGTTTTGATTCTTGGCCATCCGAATATGTGTATGTCCATAACGCGATAAGAAAGAGGAGCAGCAAAGCTCTCTACCACAAGGACCTAAAGAACCAATGGAAGCCGCACGATCACGAATCGAAATCTGCCTTAATTCAATTCTTAATTTTAATTCTGTAACTAAATCTTTGACTAAGCCTCTAAAGTCGACTCTTGCCGGAGCGTAAAAATAGAAAACTACTTTTTTTCCAAATTGCGTAAACTCAACATGAGTTAATTGCATTTTTAGTTCGTGTTTTTCAATAAGGTCTGCACAAGTTGTTTCAAATTTTTTTTCTTGCTTATACGCTTCAATTTCCTGAGATATATCTTCATCTGAGGCGATTTTTTTTATGAACTTAAGATCTTTGTGATCACTTTCCTTATAGATGGTTTTATAGGGAAAAGAGTTAATATAGCCTACGGCCATTCCTCTTTCCGACATGGCCACAACTTTTTGTCCATACTGAATGGGAAGTCTCCCATATAAAAAAGGAAGAGATTTCGCATGGCCTGGAAATCGAACACGAACTAAGGAAAGATCCTGCCCATCTTTAAAGCGGCTAGATTTTTTTTCTTTAATGTCCTTGGCGACAGCAGTGGTTTCTTTAACTTCGATTTCGTTATTATTATCTTCACTTATTATTTCTTCATTCATTTTAGTACTTTTTCCTATTAATAGAGACTAGTTAGTATATACCCTTACCAATTTGATTTACAAGTATGTTGACCCTCAAAATTATTGAATCAATAGGTATCACATTATTTCTCAAATATAATAGGGAATATATAAACCACAATTTACTCTGTCAGCACCCACAGTTGCGATTTGAGTATAATTTGCTCGATTTTTAAGGGTTTTTTATTAGTTGGTGAGTCAAAAAGGAAGTAAAGCCTCTTGTAAGGTTGTAATTTTTGTCTGTTTGATGGTTTTTGAAAATTTCTAAGATTTGCTGATAAGAGCTATAATTTTGATTCGTAGCACTTTTGACCAGAGTTTCAAAAAAATCTGCTAATTCTACTGGATTTAGGCTTTTATAATCGGATTGGATATTTGGAATAGAATCAAAATGCGGGTGGTCTTTAGCCTTTTCTGGCATGGTTTCTTTATCAAGGTAGCATTCGAGATCTTTTTGATTAAAACGAAAATGAATTGCCCTACTTTTAATTGTAGGAATTGATGTGACTGAGTTTGGATTAGTGGCCAGTATGGTTAACGGAATAGGAGCATCTTCGAGAACCTTTAATAACTTATTTAAAACTGTCATCTGTTGTGTATAAATATCTCGTATTATAATAAATTTTCGTTTGAGGGAGTATGGACGAAATTTTAGAAAATCTTTTAATGGTCCCAAGTCGGCTGTTTTGATTAATGAGGATTTGTCATTTTTTTGATTTATAAATAAAACATCTGGGTGTTCATTGGGAGAAGCTGAACTTTGACTCGATTGGATAATTTCTAAAAGAAGTTTATCAATCCACATTTGTAATGCTTGATCAAATTTAAAATTGTGAACAGGCCCATGCAGTATGAGAAAATTTGGTATTTGATCGGTTTGATATTTGTTTAATAAAATTTGTTTAAACTGGAAGTTCATGCCCACAAATCTAACATAGGGAACTCTATTGTAAAGAGATTTAAGCTTGTGCGCTAGAGGTAAAAATTAGCGATCTAATAGTTCCATGACAACTTTTCTTACTTTGGTGGAAATGGACTGGATTGTTTCGTCTGCATTAATGGTGACAAAACGGTCAGGGAACCTTTGACTTAAGTAGTCGTAACCGGATATAAGCTTTGTATAATATCTTTTTGGTTTTTGTTCAAAATAATCTTGTTCTTGGTTTCTAGTTTTTTGTCTTTCAATACTGTTTTCATAATTCATCTGAAAGTAAAAAGTTCGATGGGGGACGATACATAAATTTAATTCTTCATGAAGACCATAAAAGTATTCCCAGTCTAAGTCATGCGCCATAGCTTGATAAACTAAAGTTGAATCAATCGATCGATCGAGGATGAAAACTTTCTTTTTATTCAAATTAGGTACGATTTGATCAATAAAAAGTTCTCTTCTCGCGGCCATAAATAATAAAATTTCAGTAAGGGGATCTTTCTTTAAATCTTTATTTAAGAGGAGGTCTCGAATTTTTTCAGCTGTGTCATTAGACCCAGGTTCTCTTAAGGCTAGATAAGTTATTTTATTTTCATCGAGGTATTCTTTTAACAGTTCAATTTGGGTGGACTTACCACATGCCTCAATTCCTTCAAATGAAATAATTTTTGCATTTAAAAAGTTTTTATCTTTCACACCGTATCCTCTTTGGGGTCCAAATCTATGATTAAACCAAACTTATTTCTTAATGAATAAGATTTAATTATAAATAAAATTTGGTACTAATATTCATTTTTCTCATTCTTATATATATAAATATAACACTTTATTCCAGAAAAATTAATTTTTGCTTTTTTTACCTGTGCATAATAAGTGACTTTTTCTGGGAATGATTCTTCAACTGGGTAGATAAAACAAAGGTAATCGGGCCGGTACTTTTCCAGAACTATATTTAATAGCTGTATGGGCTTAATATGGCTTTTTTCATTCAGCCGTTTAAAAAATGGTGGATTAGAAATGACTATTCGAATTTTATCTTGCTCGATGGAAACCGGACTGACCTTGTCGGTAATGGAACTGCGATAGAATTTGAATTGAGGTAAACTGGCAAAGAATTCTTGGTTAGCTTCAATTTTCTTTAGATCTCTATCGATCCCAACTAATGAAAGGTTTTTTGTATTCATAGGGGCAGAGTAAAATTGGTTAATCGTTTTATTGAAGAAAAAGTAAAAACTCTCTGAGAGAAGTGTTGCTGACCCACAAAAAGGGTCAATAATTTGTCTCTCTTTTTTCGACGAAAGCTCTGGGGAAAATAGTTTAGGTGCGAGCTGGTACAAGAGGAAAAAGCATGATGCAGCAATATGCTCTCTCATAGGAGCTTTTCCTACTAATGGGTGAAGTCCTCTATGGTAGAGCTTTTCATATTGATTAAGAGATATACTTAATCGATTGTTTTCAAGTCTAAAAAGAACCTCATAGGCATCTTGATCCTGATTACTTGAGGGGTTTTTAAAGCCTAGACTTTCGAAGATGGTACTAATTTTTTGAGATATTTTCTTTTTGTGATAAATCCTTGAACTTTGACTTGATACATTTATCTTTGTCTTTGGACCAATTTTAAAATTATTCCAAGGAATTTGTCTGACCAATGAATCAAATTGTTCTTCTCCAAAGCACTTCTCATTGAGCATTAGTCTTCTAAGTACCTTTGAGGGAAGTTTAAGAAAACCCAGAAAACTTTTCATCTGTTTTGGGCTTATTTGGCACTCAATGCCACCTGTTAGAAGTTTATAAGAGGGGACTTCTGTTTGGGGAAACGCTAGTTTCCATTTGATGATTAGTTCTTGCTCTAATAATTGCTCAATATTAAGAGGGCAGACTAAAAAGTAATTATACTTTTTCATCTTCTTTTATTAGCATAGTTCTTTAAAATTTAATAGTCACTTAATAGATAATATAGCCGTCTTATTTGAGTTTCGGTTGGCAGATAACTCTTAGAATTATCTCTGAACTTTTGTTTAGAGTAGTAGTGGCTTGAATTCTAAAACCGTATCAGTATACTTATTGAAGAGGAGTCAAGATTCCAATGAAGAGAAAGAAATTAGGAATTCATTCACTGGGAAAATTTTATTCTTCAGAAGTTTGGGTTGAGTATGAATTAAAAAACGATCAAAAGTTTTCTTTTTCATTTTTTATCCCCCAATGTGACTTTCAAATAAGGCCAGATCAATTAAGCTTAGCATTTAATAAAAAAACTTTTAAAGGTAATTGGGGACTGTGGGAAAAGAGACCAGTTTTAGAAGTATTTTTACAAAAAAGAACTAATTCCGATGATCATCAAGTTCCCTATATAGAATTTCAAATATCTCCAGAAGAGGAGTATTTTTTGGCCACAGTCCATAAAATTCGCCAGGTCTACTCTTCGTTTTTGGACTTCTCAGTGAAAAGTGCCATCGAAGAAAAAGATGATGAATACCTGAAAGTTTCAGTTGAAATGGACTTATCCTGCTTCGAAGGAGAGATGGGAGATTGGTATGGTAATTTTTACATGATTTTGCCTAGCCACGAACCCGGTGAACCTTCTATTTATGCAGGAGTTCAATTGGACCAAAAAAAATTGGACTTTCATCTTCCGCGAATCTTTAAAAGATTGTAATTATATTTAATGAATAAAAAATATGGCAGCTTGACGCTGATACCAACTCCCATTTCAGAGCAGGGTGGATTGACTGCTGAGACAATTCAAAAGATTCTAGCAATTCTGAAATTAGACCAACATCAAGTGATCTGTGAGGAGCCCAAAGCTTCGAGGCGGCGTTGGTTAAGGTATGGGTTGCCCCGTGAAGAGATAGAGCAATTTGAATACTTTAATGAGCATAATGCCTCAAATGGAAAAAACTTAGATCATATAATATCTCGCTTAAAGAAGGGCACGGAATACTTATTGTTCTCTGATTGTGGTCTACCGGGGTTTTGTGATCCCGGGCAAGAACTAGTGTCTCGTTGTCATGATCATCATGTTAGAGTCAGGTCCACAACCTTCTATTCCTCTCCTATTCTTGCCCTAGCTTTAAGTGGCTTTGGTGACAGGCATTTATTCCATGGTTTCCTTGCAAAAGACCGAAATCAGCGTAAAAAAGAGATTAACCAAATAATTAATAAAGTAGAAACAACAATCATCATGGATACTCCTTATCGATTGAACCGAACGATGATGGAGTTTAAGGAAGAAGAAGTTAAGAATAACCGTCAAAACTCGTATTTTATTGGAATTAATCTAAATGAAGTAAATGAACTATGCTTACGCGGCTCAATTAATCAAATTATTGATATAGTTGGCACTCGTAAAGATCCGTTTATTTTAATTAAGCAGGGAAAAGTTTAATCATGGAGGAAATTGAAAGAAAATTATTTTCTAAGAGAAAGCAAAATCATATTGATTTAGCTTCTTCTTCGCAATTTGAAAATAAGCCTCGAATCAATTTAATGGATTATTTTGATTATGAACCATTGATGACAAATAATGTGGTTGAGGCAGGAGATCTTTCTCAAACATTCCTAAACAAGACAATTTCTTATCCTTTTTTAATTAGTTCAATGACAGCATCTGGAGAAGATTCAACTGAAATTAATAAAGTTTTAGCCCAAACTGCCAAGCATTATAATCTCCCATTTGCTTTAGGAAGTTGTCGTAAATTTCTGTTTAATAACGAAGCAGATGAATCAATGTTAGTGCGGGATGAATTGGGAGACGGGCCACTGCTGGCTAATCTAGGTATCGCTCAGGTGGAAGAGTTAGTTGAATCAAAAGAGTTAAGTCGTATAAATAAAATGATGCAAGTTTTGAACGCAGATGCGCTGTACATCCATATCAACCCAATGCAGGAGATTCACCAAGAAGAAGGGGATCGTTATTGGTCTAGTCCGATTGAGTTGATTAGTAAGTTGGTGGAAGAGGTTGATTATCCTGTTCTGGTTAAAGAGGTAGGTCAAGGAATGGGCCCTAGAAGTCTTGAGACACTGTTGAATTTAAACATTTATGGAATTGATAGTGCTTCTCTTGGAGGAACAAACTTTACCTACTTAGAAAAACTCAGAGGCAAAAATAAACGATTCAATGGTTTTATAGAAAAAAGAGATTGGAATGGGGCTAGCTCAATCGGCCATTCTATACCGGAAATGATAAATTTTTTAAAAAATATTAATAACAGTGATAAGGTTATTATTTTGTCAGGAGGAGTACGATCTCCTGAAGATGCTTTCTTATATAAGCAGTTATTAGGAGAAGAGAATTCATTAATTGGAATGGCGTATCCCTTTCTTCAAGCTGCACAAAATGGTCTTCCTGCGGTTCAGGAATTTTTTGAAAGTTTTCTTTATGAATATTTAATCTTTAATAAATTTTTACATCTAAAAGATAAGTATAATAAATAAGAGAGAGATTTATGCAAGAATTAATGAATGGTTTTTCGAAACTAAGTAAGGAAAGAAAGATTGAGCTACTTAAGGCCAATATCCCAGCGATTAAAGATAAAATAGATAACATTAAGCAGTTTTGGCATGAGGATGAAGCACTTCAAAAACGCTTTGACGAGTTTTCAGAAAATACAATTTCCAACTACTATTTACCTTTTGGAATAGCTCCAAATTTTCTTATTAATGGTGAAACTTTTAATATACCCATGGTAACAGAAGAGTCTTCCGTTGTGGCCGCAGCTTCCAAAGCGGCAAAGTTTTGGGTCCAGAGGGGAGGATTTAAGGCAAAGGTTCATTCTGTTAAAAAAATTGGGCACGTTCATTTTATTTATAATGGTGAAAAAGAAGGTCTAATTGAATTTTTCAAACAAAACAAACAAGAGTTAATTAAATCTGTTTCCTCTTTAACCGCGAATATGGAAAAACGTGGTGGTGGAATAATGGGCTGTGAATTAATAGATAAGCGAGCAAGTTTACAAAATTATTTTCAAATCGAAATTCTTTTCAACACTTGTGATGCAATGGGGGCTAATTTTATCAATAGTGTGCTGGAGGAGTTTGCCCGAAATTTTGAAATGGGTTTCCGAATCTCTGCGACTTATGAGCCGGAAAGTGAGATGGAAATTATTATGTCCATTTTAAGTAACTATACTCCGGAATGCTTGGTTACGAGCAAGGTTTCTTGTCCAATTAATGATTTAGGTGAAGTGAACGGAATGGATCCTCAAACTTTTAGTCGAAAATTTGTTCGGGCCGTCGAAATTGCTCGTATCGATAGATATAGGGCAGTGACTCACAATAAAGGTATATTGAATGGCATTGATGCTTTGGTACTTGCAACAGGCAACGATTTTCGTGCCATAGAGGCATGTGCTCATGCTTATGCCAGTGCCAATGGAAGTTATCAATCGCTATCCCAAGCATGGATTAAAGATGAAAAACTATATTTTACACTTACAATTCCACTTTCTTTGGGAACAGTTGGAGGGTTAACTTCTCTTCATCCACTTGCTCGATTGTCTTTAGATATATTAGGGAATCCACAAGCGGAAAAACTAATGGAAATTACTGCTTCTCTTGGTTTGGCCCAAAACTTTTCTGCTATTTCTTCTTTAGTGACACATGGCATACAGAAAGGGCATATGAAAATGCATTTACTTAATATCCTAAACCAACTAGGGTGTAGTAAAAATGAAGTGAACCAGGCAAAAGAGTACTTTTTTGACAAGGTTGTTAGTTATACTGCTGTCAGCAACTTCATTAATTCTTTGAGAGTTTCTCAATAAAGTAGAAAACACTAAAGGGATTATGCAGAACTTTAAAAATGAAGGTCGGGGACAAATTCTCCTGACTCAAGCTAGTTTATTCGATAGAAATCTCCACTCACTTCTAATACCCATAAGCTTAGGGCAAAGTTTCGAGACTAAATTTAATTATGATCCTCAGAGTAATAATATTTTTTGGCGATCCCTAAATGATAAGGGAGAGATTTGGTTTGAAGTTGAACTTGAGCCTTGGCATTTTAAAATTATCAACACTAAAGTAGATTTGAACCCCGGTTTGGAATTTTCATTTCTAGTTCGAAAGCTTCTTCTGGCCGTAAGACAAATAAACCCACACTTCCTTCGTGAGGGGCATAGTTGGTTAATTGAAACTCAAACAAGATTTAATTTAGATGATGATTTTAGAGCTGTATCAATTTTAGTTAATAATCTAGCTAAATGGGCAAGAGTCGACGCAGTAGAATTATATCAAAAATGCTTTTCAGGTAATTATGACCTGTTTATTAATTCAAAGTCTTTTCATAACCCTAGTGTTTTTAAAAGAAAGAAAAGCTATTCAGCGCTTGAAGAGTTTCCAAACTTGTCATTTTTTTATGAAAATATGCAAGTTGGTTTTTTTCTTGAAGAAGAAAGTTCAAAAATTATAGACATAGAGCAAAATGATTTTGATGAGAAAATAATTAGTGATCACAATAGTTTGGTTGAAAAGATAGCACATCAAGAAAATATTGATGATTTAATTTTATCTACTTACAGTTATCAAAAATTTCTTAATTATCACCGTTTACTTCCAAATGAGATTATCTCTTCCGCAAGCTGGCGTGAACAAGCAGTTTTTCTACCCATTACGAGTACTTTAAATCAAAACCTAATTTTACTTGTAAGCAATCTTGAAGAAAGTGAGTTGCAATCATTTATGAAAGACTCATCATTTTATTCTTTATTTAAGTTAAGTAACATCGCTGATTTTCTTAGTTCACGAAGTGTCTTACCTAATTTCTTTCATTCGCATGGAGACTATGGATTTCTACACTGATATAAAAAAACTTATTATCTATTCTCCTTCAAATATTGCTTTGATTAAGTATTGGGGGAAAATTCAGGGAAAACAGATTCCCATGAATCCTTCATTATCTTTTACGTTATCGAATTGTAGGACAAAAACAAGTGTTAGCTTTGAAGAGAAGGGAACAAATATTATTTCTGACTTTACTTTTTTAGGTAAGGAAAACGAAGTTTTTAAAATAAAGACAGAGAAGTACTTTCAACGTATTTGTAAGCTATTTAACTCTCAACCAACCTTTTCTGTTCGAATTGAAAGCGAAAACTCTTTTCCTCATTCCTCTGGGATTGCCAGTTCTGCTAGTTCATTTGCCTCTTTATCTTTTATAGCTTTTCTCTTAATTAAAAAGACTCTTCCTTCCTTGGAAAGTAAGGAAGATCTCCAATTATTAAGCTCTCTGGCCAGGGAGGGAAGTGGATCGGCATGTCGAAGTATTAGAGGGGGAGTGAATCTTTGGGGGGCTTGTGAAGAATATTTAGATGATTCTAATAACGAGTTTTCCATTAATATTCCTGAAAATAATATTAAGGATAATTTTAAGCAGTGGAAGAATAATATTATTATTGTCAGCGCAAATAAGAAGGAGCAAAGCTCTACTGCTGGACATCAACTGATGGAGAATCATTTCTATCGATCTGGACGAATTAATCAGTCAAAGCAAAATTTAACAAATTGTTTACACTCACTAAAAGACGGGAATCTGAAAGAGTTTGGAGAGATTATTGAAAATGAAGCACTTTCACTCCACGGTTTAATGATGAGCAGCTATCCATCATTTACATTACTCAAACCAAACAGCCTATTTATCATAGAGCAATTAAGGAGATTTCGAGAAATCAATAATTGCCATCTTTTTTTCACCATAGATGCTGGGCCAAACATTCACATTCTTTTTCCTGCGAATGAACAAAAGTTTTTTGATAAATTTAAAATACTTATACAGAATAGATATGAAAATATAATTGAAGATGAAATATCCACAGTAGGAAGCACTTATGAAGTTATTTCAAAAATGCATGTAAAGGGCCCTAATTAGTTTATAAGTATAGATCATGAATGAACGTTTTAAAGCAAAATTATTATTATTTGGAGAGTACGTCATTCTTAATGGTGGAAATGGATTTGCTTTGCCAATTCAGAATTATTACGGGGAATTAAATGCTGGTGTTGATACCGCCGTCCCCGTAAATAAAGAAGCTCTTTTGGATTTTGAAAAATTTTTTCAACATATTTATCATTCTCCGACACTGAAAGATTGTTTTAAAATTGATTTACTGGAAAAAAGTATTTCTTCTATGAGCTTTTCTAGTAATATTCCAATTGGGCATGGAATAGGTAGCTCAGGAGCACTATGTGCATCCGTATGTTTTCATTATTTAAACAATCAACTATCCAGGTCCACTGTTGATAATGCTGAGATACTCTTCTTGAAAGACATCTTATCCTTGCTTGAAAGTTATTATCATGGCTCAAGTTCAGGAATCGATCCTCTAATCAGCTATCTTGATCGACCTATTTATCTAGAGAAAAATTGTACTCAATTTAACTCAATTACTTTGTCTATTGCTAGTCGGGAATTGTTAAGCAAAGTATTTCTAGTTGATACGAAACTGAGTCGTAAAGCCTCACTCTATGTTCATAAATATTTACAAAAAATTGAACAGGGTGGAATTGATAAAGGAACTTTAGAGAGAATGGTTTCTTTAAATAATAATTTGATTGTTGATTTAATTGAAGGCAATGAACTTCAGTTTAAAAAGAACCTATACGAATTATCAAAACTGCAGTTTCTTCATTTTAAAGAAATGATTCCAGAACAAATAATTTCTCTTTGGTACCAAGGATTAGAGAATGGTGACTTTCTGCTTAAATTGTGTGGTGCCGGTGGTGGTGGTTTCTCACTCGGCTGGAAGTTCAACACTTCAAGTTCTGAATCATTAAATAAATATGCTATTATTGAAGATCTTCAGATTTAATCAAGCGTAACTTACTTACTGATTTTTTCACTTCACGTGGCTTTGTGAACTCTTTTTTAGATTTCCAGTCTTTGGTTAACATGAAAGCTTTAAAGATCGATTGTTGTATTTCATTATTTTTCTCTAATTGTTCAACCATGGTTTGGTTGATTCCTAATTTCGTTTGAATCCTTGCAACTGAGGACTGCTTATTTAGACTAAGTAATAATTCTTTTTGCAGCTTTAATCTGTCTTTATCCGAATTGTATTGTTTGAAAACTAAATGAGAACTTTGCAATTCTTTGTAGTTTATAGAATGGGTTCCCAAGAGAACATTTTTTGCAAAAGATGGGTGAATTAGTGTACTGAGCAGGTTGATTCCCCCCGCAGTGGGTATGGTGCCTAAAGCCGAATGCTCAAATTGCATCGAAGCATCGCTTCGACTTATTCTAAGGTCAAAGGCCAATGCCAATTCAGAGGCAAAGTTCATGCACCCTTTTCCAATATTTATAATTGTTGTTTGAGGAATATTTAAAATGGAATCGATTATTTTATTAATTTGAAGGGTGTACCCTTCTAATTGTTTTTCATCAAGTGATTCGAGAACTTTCGGATCGATACCATGACTGAAGTATTCATTTTTAGAAGAGAAATAGAGGGAGTTTATTTCAATGTGCGAGTGAGCCCAATTAAGGAGATTCTCCAACTCTAAGATCATTTCCGTAGTGATATAATTATTTTCACCGTTCTTAAGTTGGACATGAAGTGAGCGTGTGTTTTGATCGAGAAATGTCAAAAGAGTATTAAAATTAAAAATTCTAAGCATTTGTAACCATCCTGGTTTTCTTTAAAACTAATGCATCCATTGCTGTTTAGTTTATATTTCTACTTATAATTTTTGGTAATTTCTCCATTGATGTCAATAAACTCGAAATGTTTTTGATTAGTCTTTATTGACATGGACCTAAACTTCGCTACTTATACTTTGTTTTTTAGTCTGTAGTATTTTCACGGGGGTTAATTCTTACCCACTTCCTCAAGATAACGCTCAGCTCTTATTGCCGCTTGACAGCCACTTCCCGCCGCCGTTATGGCTTGACGGAAATATGAGTCCTGAACATCTCCACAGGCAAACACGCCTGGGACATTAGTGTCAGGGTATTTTCCTTGAGTTTGGATAAATCCGTGGTCATCCACATCTATTTGATTGTTAAGAAATGCTGTATTAGGAGTATGTCCAATGGCATAAAAGAGGCCATCAGTTTCTCTGGTGGTCTCTTCTCCAGTTTTCAGGTTTTTCACTACGATAGACTCTAAGCCTTGTTCATTGTCATTGAGTTTAGTTACTTGAGTCTCCCACAAGAACTCGATTTTTTCATTTTTCATGGCACGGTCAATCATAGGTTTAGATGCTCTTAAAGAGTCTCTTCGATGGATCACATAAACTTTTTTTGCAAATTTACTGATAAATGTTGAGTCCTCCATGGCCGTATCTCCACCTCCAACCACATGAACAATTTTGTCACGGTAAAAAAAGCCATCACATGTTGCGCAAGTTGAGACTCCTTTGCCAGTTAATTCTTTCTCTTTATCTAAGCCAAGAAATTTGGCCGAGGCACCTGTGGAAATGATAATGGTTCTCGCTTGGATACTCTCTTCATTGCTTAATTTAATAGTAAATGGTGACTTAGAAAGATCAACTTCAGTTGCCGTTAATTGGCGAAAATCTGCTCCAAAGCGCTTTGCCTGCTCTCTCATATTATTTATCAAATCAGGTCCTTGAACTCCTTGGGGAAAGCCAGGAAAGTTTTCTACATCAGTTGTTAGGGTTAGCTGTCCACCTGGTTCGTGACCCTCAAAAACAATGGGAGCGAGGTCAGCTCGCGCAGTATAGAGAGCTGCGGTTAATCCTGCAGGGCCAGTTCCAATAATGATAACATCTTGTATCTTTGACATAGTTATTTCCTTTGATTGTATTTTTAATTTAGGGGTGGGGGGAAGCTTTTGAGCTATTCGGTTTGCTCTTCTTCTTTGGTCTCTTCCTGCTCTGTTTCAACTCCAATTCCAAGACGCTTTTTAATATGCGCCGGACGATCGTCTTTTTCGGGGCTAAGCTCGTAGTATCCATTAACCGAAATTAATTCCTCAGGATTAGAAGCTTTAACTTTAATTTTAAACTCCTCTTCAGTTATCGAACAATTGTATTTATAAATAATCTCGTCTCTTTTTCTTCTTCGTGCCATAGTTTGATCCCTGGGAGTAAGTTATATAATCTTAGAATTTCTATCAAATTATCAACTTTTTATCAATGCATCTAGACAAAAATTGTAATAATCTAACCAATTAGCTAGAATGAAGCTATCTTCAAATAGCAAGGAAAGGATGCCTTGATTAATACGGCCAATAACAATTCATTTCGCTTCGTTTCATCCTGTTTTTTGGTATTTATGCTTTTATATTCGCAACGCTTGGTTGCGCAAGAGTTTATGACCAAACTGATCCAAATAAGCTCTAGTGGGAAAACCCTCTATTTTACAGGTGGTAAGTTTGATGGGTTAGTGGAGAATGATCGTGGAATAATTGTTGATGTGATTAAAATAAAGGGTTTAACCCGTTTAAAGCCAATTGCCGTATTAAAATCTGTCTTTGTGGGGACTAATCATTCAATTTGGAATTTATTAAGGACGATTGAACCTGAGACCAATTTTAAACGAGGTCGGCGGTTTCTTCTCTTTTCCAATTATAAGTTTAATCTAGGCAGAAAAGAGCTGGATATTTCTCATGGAAGTGTGGTTGGAAATCGTTCGAATTTCAAAGAAGATTTATTGGACTATTTATCCACTAATAGCGAAAAATTGGCCCTAAAAATTGATCGTTACCAGCAACTAGAAACTTTGCATGGAAGCTCTCTGAATTCGAGTAACGGACACTCTGATGCTCATTTGACCAATATTGATAAATGGGAACAAGAGGGGTTTAAGGGAAGCTATAAATTTCCAAAAGCTATTTATCGCAGTGCTCATGCAAGTGAGTTTAGGCGTAATCATAAAATTGAAACTTTTCAGAAGATGGTGGTGTCATTGTTGAAAAAGTACAATGATCCAATTGCGCAGTTTGAGATAAGTTATTTAACAGATTTTTCGGAAGGAACCGTGTCAAAAGATGAAGTTAAAAACATTCGTGAATCTATCCTTTCATTTGTAAAAATGCGTGAGAAACGAGAAAAAATTCCGGAAGAATCAATGTATGATGAACTTTATGTAGAGGATGCTTCTTGGTCAGATGAATACTCCAAAGCTGAGTTAAGTGATATTTTAACTGAAACGGGAAAAGTTCATGAACGGCATCGCCGAGAAAGCACCTTTGGATATATCTACAATAACCAATGGTATTTTGGAACGGGATTAAATTTATTAAATAATGAGAATACTGCTGACAACGAAAATACCACAAGAGAAAAAATCTCTTTTTCAATTTCTTATGAAAGTTACTTATTTAAAACATTGGAAAGCTTCAATCGTCTTACCCTCGAGTTACAATTACGATACTCCAAAGATGGAACTAGTGTTGGATATATAAATGGCCTAGTAACTGAAACTTCAGCAGCGTTTAATATTAATTTTTATCCTTTTCAAATGGCCCAATCTGTTAATACTAATATTTTTTATTTTTCGTTATATTCCAGGTTTGGAGTTGCTACGATGGAAACACCTAGTTTAGGTATCGGGGATACTTACGCTCTCAGTTCATTTCCTGGAATTAAAGCAAACGTAAAGTATAACTTTACTAACCAGATGGGTTTAAGAGTTTATTCTTCTTTTGAAACAATCCAACTAGATCGAATTACCGACAATACAGATTTACTACCAAACAGAGAAGAGTACTTTGATGGAAGAATAGGAATTGCATTGTCGTATATACATTAGCGGAGTAAAAATGAAACGATCATTAATTGCCCTTACTTTTTTAACATTGATTAATTCTTCAATTGCATTAGAGATTGATGAGAAGTTAACCTTTCGAATTCTTAAAACCAGTGCGAGCCGAAAAACCGTGCTTATTAATAGAGGCGCAGAGGATGGGGTCGAAGTGGGGAATCACTCCAAGTTTTATTTGTCCATTGGAGTTGTGGCCAGAGCCGTAGTGATTAAACTCTCTCCGACACGCTCAGTGTGGTCGGTCTATCGATTGGTTAATCCTGAATACATAAAGTCAGGAGAACTTATGAAATTAAAAATATCTGAACCGATTAAAATATCACCAGATGAAACCAGGATGGTTATAGCGG
The DNA here is from genome assembly GCA_028101965.1 of Bacteriovoracaceae bacterium. Lineage (GTDB taxonomy): Bacteria > Bdellovibrionota > Bacteriovoracia > Bacteriovoracales > Bacteriovoracaceae > JAOHMI01. The sequence goes on along the minus strand of JAOHMI010000013.1, from coordinate 24,288 downwards.
AAAACACTAATGTTAATATTAACTCCAACGATCCTCGTGATTTAGGAATTGAAATGGCCGATGGTGCAGATGACTTAGATGATGTGGAGTTAACTGAAAAAACGAAGGCAGGGCCATATCAAAAAATGAATTACGAAATGACTGAAGTTATCGCCTCTCGGCAGTTTGAAGTTTTTGGAACATTATCCTATTCGAATTATTCATCTAATGCCTTTGAAGAAGAGATTGAAGACGAGTTTCCATCTGAAGAGGGGATTACTTCTCTTATCATCGGAGGAGAGTATTACTTTAATGATGAAAAAGCATGGTACTCTCATTTTTCTTTGAACTTTACTTTTAAGTACACGGCCAATGATATTTTAAACTATCAAGGATCAGCTAATGGGGATCGTGGGATCGAATACTTTTTTGGAACCCATTGGTACCCAACCACTTTACCATTTTTTACCTTTAAATTTTTGCCTTACATTTCAGGTTATTATTCAATTGGTTCTATCGAATCAAGTTTTATAACTGGAGCGGAGACCACTAATGAAAGCAGTTTGACAGCGCAAGGAAGTGTCACGGCCATGAGTTTAGGAGTTGGAGCCAAGTATTATTTAACTAAAGGAATCGGACTTCGAGCAGAAGTGCTGTACTACAATGGAGTGGAAGAATTCGATGTGGATGATAATGATCAAGTGTGGACTAGGAACCGATCAGGACCTTTTGCCATGGTGGCGTTAGGTTATCGATTTTGAGCTTAGTGGTTTTTACCTCTTTTATTTCTTTCATGTGCTCCCATTCTATCTTCGCTAGTATTGGTTAATGGAATACAATCGATTCCCTTACTAATTTCAATAGTTTCTAATAAGTTAGCCGCTAAGTCATCGATTGCTGTAGGATATATTTTTCTAAAATTAATATAACAAAGATCGTCAACATTATGTGTTTGTACATTCCCTTGACCATCATACAATGATGAAGTTCCACTTGAATTTTTTAAATAAAATTTAAAATCTATTAGTTTGTATATTGCTGTCTCATTATCTGGCTTGGAGTAACCAATTGCTGGGTTAATTGGTGAACTTTGATAAATTAATCTTGCACAAGGTTGAGATGGATGAGGCTTTTGATCATCAGGGCAAGAGTTAGTGGTCAATGAATAATTGATACTATATTTTCTTATAACTGATACACCTATATTGCAACTAACTTGAATATATTGTTGGTTCACCTTTAAAAAATTTTCATCTCCTGTGACTTTTATTTCTTCTTTTTCTTTGGCTTGTCCGGACGTTACTTCTCCAGGGCTGGTTACTGTAAAGTTCACAAAGTAATCTAAATCGTTAGCTTGCTTTACTGCTGTATATTTACAATTCAATACCTTTGTAAATCCAATGCTTAAGATTGTGGTTTGAGATAATAAGATTAAAAAGAGGTATCGTTTTATATTCTTCATTGCTGTTGATTCGGCTAAAACCTATTATTACTTAAATATATTTTTAAGTTTCTTTTTAGGCCAAATTGGTTCTATCGAATCAAGTTTTATTACTGTAGCGGAGACCACTAATGAAAGCAGTTTGACAGCGCAAGGAAGTGTCACGGCCATGAGTTTGTGAGTTGGAGCCAAGTATTATTTAACTAAAGGAGTTGGACTTCGAGCAGAAGTGCTGTACTACAATGGAGTGGAAGAGTTCGTTGTGGATGATAATGACCAAGTGTGGACTAGGAACCGATCAGGACCTTTTGCGATGGTGGCGTTAGGTTATCGATTTTAAGCTTATTCGTTCTTACCATTGTTTCTTCCACTATATTTTTTCTTTAAATACTCTTTTCTTTTTATGGATAAATCCACTAATGGAATACATTCGATTTCCTTCCTAATTTCAATGGTTTCTACTAAGTTAGCCGCTAAGTCATCGATTGCTGTAGGATATATTTTTCTAAAATTAATATAACAAAGATCGTCAACATTATGTGTTTTTTGGTGCCCATTTGAATCGTTCCAGGAGGTTTTTCCCCCAGGATTTGTTAAGTAAAATTTATAAGTTTTTTGCTCGAATTTTAAATCATTCTCAGTATCTGGTTGAGTATAATTGTGATTTGGGATCTTAGGGGAAGTTTGATATATTTTTCTCCGGCAAAATTGAGAAGGCTTAGGTTTTGTACCTTCAGGGCAAGAGTTAGAGGATAATGTAGAATCAAGTTGATATTTTCGTACAAGTGCTAAACCTACAACACAACTAGCTTGGATATAGTGCTCCCCCTCGTCTAAAGGAGTTTTACTACCTAGCGTTGTAATTTTACTATTTGGTTCGGCTTGACCGTAATCTAATACTCCGGGCATCATCATTTTATAGTACTGAACATGGTTCAAATTATTAAGTTGCTTTTGTATTTTATATTTGCAAATCATCTCTTCTGCTATTCCGATATTTAAAATTGTGGTTTGAGATAATAAGATTAAAAAGAGGTATCGTTTTATATAATTCATTGCTGTTGTTTCGGCTAAAACCTATTATTACTAAAATATTTTTTTAAATTTCCTTTTTTTAAAGCCAAATTGATTCTATCGAATCAAGACTTATTGCAAGTGCTGAGACCACCAATTAGAGTTGTTTAACGGCACAAGGTAGTATTACGGCTATGAGTTTAGGAGTTGGAGCAAAATACTATCTAACTAAGGGGACGCAGCGAGCTGAAGTTATGTATTATAATGGATTGGAAGAATTCGATGTGGATGATAATGAACAAGTATGGACTGGAAATAGCTCTAAACCTTTTGCCATGGTGGTGTTAGTGTATAGGCTTTAATACTTTTATCATTCATCTTTACTTCTATTTTTTAAATTTTTAGTGGAGCTACTATCTTTATCAAATGGTACACAGGTAAATTTGGTATAACGTTTAACTGGGTTGCCAAATGTATTATTCCATTTTTCCTCTAATTGTGCTTTCCCATTGTGGATCACCAAATCATAGCTTTCTTCGCAGTGCTTTTTAAGGTTATTCTGTACTTCTTCTTTTGTTCCCTTAACTGTAATTGTATAACCTCCTCCATTTGTAGGGAGGTTTTTAACCGAATAATTTTTTGGATTAGAAGTATAATCTCTATATTTATATACAATAAATCCGCTTTGAATTCCTGCCATATCACCCTGTGGCTCTTCAGGATATTGTAAATTAATGTATGATTTGCAATTAGTAGTTTGTTTGGAGGGACGATGGCTTTTCATACAAGGTTTTCTAGTATAACTATCTAGAGCATAAGATTGCATTCTTACGGGGACATTATTACAATTGACGGTTACATAATGTTCTTTAAAACCTATTTTGTTTCCTAAATAATCATACATTCCACTATAATGATTATATTCAGTTGGCTTACTAGGGTCATCACCCTCTTCTGTGTTATATTCAATAAAGTTTACTTCTTCACCTGATACTTCATACATACCTTGACCAAAATTTATATCCACTAGCACATACATATAAGTAGGTTTACTGTCAGGTTCGTATATGCATGTTTCATCTTCTTCATAAAAATTTTGTGAAAATGATTGCTCAAAAACGAAAAGCATCGAAAAAAGATATAAAAGATTAATATTCATACAGCGTCCCCTTATTTTCCGTATCGTATAAACTTTAATTTTATTTAATAATAAGAGAGGGCTGGATTAATCTTCGAGCGTTACTGTTTGTTTTTTAGAGAAAAGTAAAAAATCGTGGTATTTGATTACTTAAATAGACCATTATCTTGTTTTAAGGAGGTAAAAACCTCATTGACCTTCTTGAGCAAAGCACTTTGGTTTACTTGATTTTTCCCATAGAGATAATCATCATACTTGAGATTGAGCTTGGTTTTAGATTTTTCCTTTTTAAAGGCCAAAGTTGAAGCATCCATATTGACTTTGTTAGTTTTGAAGTTAAAAGTTAACTCAAGATCATCATTTTCTTGAATGACACCCTCAAGATCTAATTGAACGAGATGACCCATATCTTTTGCATTTGGAGGGACAAGCTTAAAACTTACTCCTTTCTTTTTATTCTTTACTCCCTTCTCCGTAAAGCGATGAAACCGTTCAATAATTTCGATGGTTTTTTGCAAACAAACATGAGGCTTAATTAATAATTGAAGAGAGCCCAAGGGCCAATCTTTATTATTTTCAGTTAAATTTAATGTAATATAAGGAGATGCACTTTTTTCAGTTACTTTTGTTAAATGATTAAGTTCAACTTCAAAAGATGTTGAGATTATTTCGCCAGATTTGATCGTTTGATTTTGAAGAGATGTAATTGAGTTAATTAAACTAAACCCAGTTGGATCTTTAGCTTTAAATTTTTTATTTTCCGTGAATTTTAGGTCGATAAAAACATTTTCGATAGAGGCTTCATTTTTCCCATGATTGGTTATGTTAAGATTTCCCTTTAAGGTTTCACCTTGCAAAAACTCTTCTCCCTCAACTTCCAATGAAAACTCTAATGGTTTTTGGAAGAAAATACCTTTCATGCAGCCTCCTAAGTGCTTAATAGCTAAATCTTATGTATGTAAATTATGGTATAGGCAGAAGCTATGACCACATAGAAATAGTTTATTTTACATTATTTCATATCTGCCGCAAAATAAAGCAAGAATTTGGACAAGGGAAATAATAATGGAAAGTTTATCTAGTAAGACAAGAATTGGTGTTATCGGTGGTGGGGCTGCGGGAACCATGGCCACTCTTCGTGGGGTTTTAAATAATGATCATGTTCTTTTATTTGAAGGAAACCGAAAAAACAAAAAAAAATCAAGAGATTTTTGGGTTAGGAAAATTGAAAACATTCCGGGGTATTTTCATTTTAAAAAAGGAATTGTGGATCCAAATAAAGAGACTTATCAGTTTATGCAAGAGTCACATTTTAAAGATAAATTTGACTATTTAAAAAATACATCTGTGACTAAAATTGAAAAAAAAGGTGAAGGATTTATTCTTACTGATGATAAAGAAAATAAACATGAAGTTAATTACGTTATCTTGACCACAGGTTTGATGGATGTTCAGCCAGAAATTGCAGAAAGCATTCAACCCATCCTTCCTTTTGCGAATGTGCAAATTGCGGATTACTGCATTCGCTGTGATGGACACCATGTCTTTGGCAAAGACTTAGTTGTAATTGGACATTCTAATATTGCAGCATGGGTTAGTATTATTCTGAAGGAACGATACGAAGTAGAAAATGTTACCTTATTGGCCAACGGCCATCCCTTTGAAGTTCAAGAAGACACTCAAGAATTATTGGATATGTATAAAATAAAGAAACTTGAAGCAAAAATTACAGAAGTCCAAGGAGTACCAAAAGAAAAATTATTGGAAGGGTTTGTTTTGGAGTCAGGGGAAAAAGTGCAAGCTGGGTTTGCCTTTATTTCTTTGGGGATGATGGTTTATAACGAGCTGGCCGTGCAATTAGGGACTGATGTTGATGAGAGAGGTTTCGTGACCACGAACACAAAAGGTGAAACCAGTATTCCTAATTTTTATGTGGCCGGGGATCTGCGAGCGAATACTAAGAAGCAAATTTATACCGCATGGGATACAGCAGTAGATTCCATGGATGATATTAATAATAAAATAAGGCGGCAGCAAAGAGCTGAAAAACTAGAGCAATTTAGAAACAATCAATAAGCCTATTTTAAAAGGCTAAAGGAGACTGTATGAAAAATATTGAAGGACAAAAAGTACCACAGACTACTTTTAAGGTTCGAAAAAATGGGAATTGGGATGAATTAAATTATGATTCTTTATTCAAAGGAAAAAAAGTTGCATTATTTGCACTTCCGGGAGCTTTTACACCCACATGCTCTTCAACACACTTACCTCGATACAATGATCTTTTTGAGACATTTAAGCAAAACGGTATTGATGCAATCTATTGTTTGAGCGTCAATGATGCTTTTGTAATGGAGAGTTGGCAAGAAGCTCAAAATGCACCAAATATTACTTTTATTCCTGATGGAAATGGAGAGTTCTCAGATAAAATGGGACTTCTCGTTGATAAAAGCGCTATCGGCTTTGGAAAACGAAGTTGGCGTTACAGTATGGTGGTCAATGATGGAACCATTGAAAAAATGTTTATCGAACCAGAAAAAGATGGCGACCCCTTTGAAGTATCTGATGCCGAGACAATGCTGAATTATTTAAATGCTGATGTTGAATTACCAAAAGTGGCCACAATCTTTACTAAAATTGGCTGCCCTCATTGTAAAAGAGCTAAAGAAGTTTTGACTGAAAGAAAAATTCAATTTTTTGAAATTCCTTCAATTTCTTCATTGGCCCTCCAATCTCTAGGAGGAGAAGGCACATATCCATTAGTTTTTCTTGATGGAAAAAAAGTTGGTGGGCGAGAAGAATTAGAAAAACTTTTTTAATCTAACCTGAGTTCGAAATAAACGTCGAATCTCTGCGTCGAAGACTTTTATCATTTCGGTCACATACTTCAATGTATGCTCCCTCGATAATAAAATTCTTCTCCGATAGCTTCTTGTTTCTCCAAACTCAGGAGTATCTGCTTGTAATCATTTATTTTTAACCTCGAACTGAGGTTAATCTAATAAAACATTATTTAATTTTAGATGGGAGTAGGGAGAACCTACTCCTTTTTTATTTTAGACTAAAATATTTTTGATCAATGGCCAGATAGTGTCGATAGGTGAAAATAAATGCCACCGTGGCCACCATGTGCCACATGCCATGACCTTGAAACCAATGATTATCTGGACTGCATAGTATTCTTTTATGATCTAAAATAGAAAATGTGATGGCCACGATAAAAAAGAAAAGTGAAGTGACAAAATTAACATGAGAAATTGGTTCAGAGCTTTTCTTAGTTGCGAGGAATTCAGTGATTAAAATTATTATAACTCCAATAACCACTATGAATTGAACAGGAAAGTTAATACTAGGACTAATAAAAAATAGTACAGTAAAAGCGAGAACGAAGATGAAATAGAAAGACGCCATGGTAAGTTTAGTGGTTATAATACTTGCTCTGGATAAATTCAAACCTATAATCGCCGATAGCATTAGATACATTCCAAAAAAATCCCCATACTGAGAGATCCAATTATTTGTTGCGTGGTATATAAAGCTAAAGAGACCTGTAAAGAAAATAGACCAGGCAAAATAAGTAAATTCAGAACGGGCAATTTTTCTTACATGCCAAATAAAGAAAATGGCCATAAAAATATAAGTTAGATTAGTCCAAGTGAGATTAGGCTCATTAAAGTATCCACATACTGTTTGCTCACACCATTTGACGTTAGGGCCACCGACCATTTCAGAGAAAGCATAGTATGGGCAATGAGGCTCGATGCTATGGGGGTAGGGACTTTTTAAGAAATCTAGCATTACTTATTCCTTGATTATATAATTTATTTGCACAAAGCTTATACTGATCTATAAGTAGTTTAACACTTTGATTACTTCATGATATTTTAGTTAGATTTTAAAATTAAGGAATCATTATGGCCATTTATCAATATTTAGACTTTATTCCTCAAATCTCGTCCGATGTATTTTTAGCAGAAGAAGCCACTGTGATTGGAAGAGTTCAACTTCATGAAAAGGTGAATGTTTGGCATGGAGCAGTTATCAGAGGTGATGTGAATAAAATAGAAATTGGAAAAGGTAGTAATGTGCAAGATGTTTCTTGCCTCCATGTAACCGAAGAAAATGGTCTAACAATTGGTATGGGAGTTACCATCGGTCATAGTGTAACATTACATGCCTGTACAATTGAGGATCATTGTTTGATAGGGATGGGATCTACTGTTTTAGATGGTGCCATTATTAAAAAAGGCTCACTGGTTGCTGCCGGCTCACTCGTACCTCCGAATAAAACTTATCCCGAATACAGTTTAATAAGAGGAAACCCTGCAAAGTTTGTTAGAGAATTAACTCCAGAGGAAATTAAAGAGTACTCTCATCATTATTTGTCTTATGTGGGATACGCGCAGGATTTCTTAAATCCAGAAAAGTATAAAAAAATTGATTAGTCGAGAATTTGCGGCCCACCTAAATAGGTAAAATATTAGTTATGGAATGTTTATCTCTCTTTTAAACTATAATTGAATAATGTCATTATCATCCTACTTCGCAAATTATTCATGGCCGACTGTTCAAATAGAGTTTCTGGGAGAAATCAACTTATACTTTGGTTTAGGAATAGAGATCCTTACTGCCTTATTATTGGGAAGTTTAATTGGCTATGATCGCGAAAAAAAATTAAAAAGTGCGGGGATTAAAACCAATGTGCTTATTTGCCTAGGGGCAACTCTTTATACTGCCGTTAGCAAATTAAATTTAATGGGCTATTCAATGACCGTTGACCCTAATCGATTATCAGCACAGATTGTTTCTGGAATTGGCTTTCTAGGGGCGGGAGCAATTATTCAAAGTCGAGGGAATGTTAAGGGATTAACCACGGCCGCAACTATTTGGGTGGTTGCTGCAATAGGAGTCACAATTGGGATTGGGTTTCCCGTGATTGCCACCATTTTTACTTTGACCATGCTCTCTGTTCTCAACTTGCTAGGTCCAGTTTATCGCTTTTTTTCATCTAGGCAAAAGCATCGTCACTATCACTTTGAAATTCTCTCTCAGGGAAGTGTCTTTAATCGTGTAAGAGATTTGTTGAATGATGAGCTAGAAGCAATTTATGATATGACCGATGAGCCGGTAGAGGGCTCTAAGGGAAAGAGAATTACTTTTGTTTCATTATCCGGTCATCCACATAAAATTGAATATCTCTCTAAGGAATTAAAAAAACTCATACGAGTACAAGAAATAAATTTTATTAGTGTCTCAAAAGACCTTGTTCAAAATAATGGAAATCACTCTGAAGAGAATGCAGAAGAAAAAAGTTAATATTGATTCGTATTAAGAAGAACAAGAGTGCACGCTTCTAAAACTTCTATTCCACTTTTCTTTAACTGTTCATATGATTGAGGAAGCTCTGTCCCAGGATTAAAGATGACCCTCTTAGGCTTTATTTTAATTATCTCAACTATGAGTGGTTCAAGGTGTTTTGGGGACAAATACAAGGTAATTGTATCTATTTTTACATCTGAATTTAGAGGAATTTTATTTAATTCAGGGTAGACTTTATGCTCTCTAATTTCACTGAGTGATGGGTGGACTAAATAGATTGGATGACCGTGCTCTTCCAATTTATTTAATGCTAAGTAGCTATATCTTTCCGCTTTATTAGATGCCCCAAGTATGATGGTGGTTTTCATAAGTCCCTTCTACGTTTGGTTTTCATGATGCGTCAGTACTATACTAAATAAATCTGTCAATATCTACTTGAAATTCTTGGCACGTCTGATAGTATTTTGGAATCACTGTAAAAAATTTTTTACTTCAAAAGGAGTTGCTAGTGAAAAGAATTCTATTATTATCTGTATTTGTAACGTCAATCGGTGCTTATGCTTCTGGACCTGCTGGTTGTGGTTTAGGTGCGGTACTTTTCGAAGGTAAGTCTGGTTTATTTTGGAACCTTCTTGCTACGACATCTAATGGTATCTCTGGAAACCAAACATTTGGTATGTCCACTGGAACATTAGGTTGTGATGCGGATGAAAAAATTGCATCTTCAGCAATTAATTTCATCGAAGCAAACAAAGTTGCTTTAGCGAATGATGTAGCTCGTGGTGAAGGCGAAACGATCGCTTCATTAGGAAAAATCTACAACTGTGGAAATGTTGAAGCCTTAGGAAGCTCTCTTCAGAACAATTATGATTCTGTTTTTAGCTCAATGGAAGCTTCTAACATTCACAGCTCAATTTCTAATGTAATTATTGAAAATAAAACTTGTATCTAAGTTAATTTTTTAGAAAAGTGAAATCATTAAGATTGAAAGGAGAAGGGTTATTCCTTCTCCTTTTTTGTTTAATCAATATTTTTTCATTTGCTAAGGCAAATGAGCTCAGTGTTCAAGAGTTTGTGCAAAAAGCACAGAAACTTAAGCTTCATAAACATCCTACTTGGTTGCAACTATTGCGCTATCAGAAAGAGCTTTCGGGGGGATATCAATCACAAATTGATGGGCCTAATTTCTTTCTAAGCAAAGAGGGAAAAGAAAACCCCAAGAATGAATTAATAAAGAATTTAAGTTACTTTTTAAATGGAACTAAAGATAAAAAAAATGTTCTTTATGTTTGTTATTATCCAAATCGCTATGAATTTCTAAAAAATCAATTAAATTTTGATTCTGATATAAATTACGAAAGAGATTGCCCATTATTATATGAGTTTTTAAATAAGTTAAATGCTCAAAGGGTGTCCTTGGTTTTTTCAAGCTATTTTGTTTCACGGCCAGCTTCAGCTTTTGGACATACATTTCTTAGGTTCCACAAAAGTAAAAATCAAGAAGCCGATGATATTTTAGATTATATCGTAAACTTCTCGGGAACGATTGATACAAAAAACCCGATTATGTATGGCCTCAAAGGTCTCCTAGGTGGCTTTCAAGGTGTTTTTACTGTCATGCCGTATTATTACAAAATACGGGAGTACAATGACTTTGAATCCAGAGACTTGTGGCAGTATGAACTAAATTACGATTCTAGTGATATTGAAATAATGGTCAAAAATATTTGGGAAATGAGAAGAACTTATTTTGACTATTACTATTTGGATGAAAACTGTTCGTACCAATTGCTAACACTTCTTGATTTAGTTGGGACATATCCTGGTAAAGTGAAGACTCGTTTTGCTGCTGATCAAAAATATTTTTTTGTGGCACCCATTGATACTGTTAAATCTGTTTTAAAAGAGGAAAGCATTCTTAAATCGGTTAAATTTAGACCGGCCAAAAAAACTCAAATGGAATTATCTCGGGATTTATTAAATAAAAATGAGATAAAATTATATAAAGGTTTTGTTAAAGATTATGATATTAGTCTTTTAGAAAACCTTTCTGTGGAAAAGAAAGTAAAAGTACTCGATGCTGCAATTGATTACTTTGATTTTCAGCATGCAGAGAAACTCTTGTTAGAAGATGAAAAAACTTTAATGAAAAAAAATAAAGTTCTTTTAGCTAGAGCAAAAACTAAAATAAAATTTAAAAAAAATGAAATTAAATTAGACTTATCTCAAGCTCCTCATCAATCCCATGAGTCATCATCTGTCTCCTTTGCTGCTGGTGGAGTTAATACTAAAAGCCAATTCACACAGTTAACCCTAAGCCCTGCCTATCATAGTCTTTTAGATCCTTCTCAAGGTATGCCCAGAAATACTACCATGGAGATGATGAAGTTCACTCTTCGTTATGAAAAATTAAATCCAGAATCTAACTCAAGTTTACACTTAGAGAAATTGAGTTTAGTAAATGCACATGTACTGCAAGATATTACGGAATTTGATCGAGAAATTAGTTACGGTTTCGATGTTGGGCAACAACGTATTTACTCCTCTAGTTTTTATGGGAGGAACGCAATTTTTGTACAAGGTCATTCAGGTTTGGCTTTCTCATCTTCAAACTCTAATACTTTCTATGGTACGGTTGAATTAAGTTTATTTAAGGTAGACAAGGATTTAAGAGATGATGGCCTTATTTTTCAGTATGGTCCAAAAATTGGTTATATTAGTAGACCATCGCAGCAATTGAGTTTATTCTATGATATTGCTTACTTACGCAATTTAGATGAGTTTCAAAAATTCTCCCTGCAACATAAGTTTAATTTTCGTTATCATTGGCAGAGCTTCGATATGGACTTTTCCTATCTTTATCAAGAGGGGCGGAAAGGAGAGTATATTCTTGGCTTAGTTTCATTTTTCTAATCTCCGTACTTTATTCCTTTTCCCTTTGATTGAGTTTGTTTAAAAAGACTTTTAAGAGGGAAGTTCATATGAAATTTAATTTATTAATATATCTAAAAATATTTCTTGTATCTCAATTTTCAATTTACTCTCAGGGATATACCTATTCATTTCCTATTCCCTTAGAAAATGAAGATATTTATTTCCCAAAAAATATGCAGGATCAAAATCGTTCTGAAGTGACGAAAAAAAGAATTCTGGTTACTTACTTTGGACCTTATTTTAAAATTAAGGATAAAGTTGTTTTACCAGTGGATGAGAATGCTTCAAAAATTGTGGCGAATGGATTAACCGAACATTTTAATAATGAATTATATCAAGTAGATTTATGCGCGCTCGATACTGAGTACTTTGTCAGTACAAAGCAAGCCAAGGATTGTTTGAAGTCAAAAAACTATAATTATGATTTAATAATTGGATTGGGGCAATACCATAAATGTAATTTGAAAGTTGAAGAATATGTCTATAACAAGGATAGTTCAAAGGCACCTGATAATGCAGGTGTCATTCGGCGTAGAAAAAATCAACGGAAATGGGGGAAGCGAAAATATAAAGTATCGTTCATTCCTGATTCATCTTATTTAGAAGAAGTAGACCAGGAGTTAGTTGTGGAGTCGACGAATCCGGGGAGATATGTGTGTAACCATTATGGATATGGAATTTCACGGTACCTAAGGGAAACAAAAACTAAGTTTAGTTTTGTCCATGTAGGAAATATGGAATGTGAGAATCATTCGGAGCTCTCCAGAGTCCTATCTGAATTAATTAAATATAATTTATAAACTAGATGAGAATTTCTTTGCAGATAAAATAATATCTCGAAGACTGATTCCGCCTAAATAATGCGAGAAGAGCAAAATATTGTCATTGTAATTATTGTGATTCTCTTTCATTTTATCGAGTCGATTAAATTGCTTGTGATCCATTATTGGAATTGCATCACTCCATTTGGAAATAGATTTTTGAATCACGGTTGAACTTGAAGAAAATCTTGTAAAGTCTTCATTAACTAATTCAGTGGAAATTATTCCAGAGGAGATAAAGTTGTAACTATTTTGCCCTGAAAGGTTAAAGATCTCAGAGCGAGACAGGACTCCTAATGAATAAAAATTAGAATTTGGGGAGAAGAGCATACCAAAGCTACGCTTTAAGCTAGAAATAGGACGTGAGAGAAAGTAAGTCGTTGTATTAAGTGCTTGGTACTTTGTTTGATTTAACAATTCGGACAAAGATGGATTAATCTCTCCTAATAGTTCTGCCGCTTGCAACGCATTGGTGCACAAAATAACATTTTTTTTTGATTCATTTTTTAATTGATAATTATGATTTAAATGAACTGATTTAAAATTTGTTTTTTCAAAGAACTTCTTCGGTAAATCCTCCATCCCACCGGAAAAAGAGATCATTTTTTTTATTTTCTTTCCAGAAGTTTGATTTCTCATGTAACGAAACAATTCAAAATAGCTTCGGGGGGAGTCTGCGAAAAACTTATCTTTTAGTGGAAATAGGTTTTGAGGAGAAACATTCTTTGAACTGACTCCATAGATTCCTCCTAAAACGGTGGAGATTAACTCACTTGAAAAATATTTACCAATAAGTGGAGTAAAGAATTCTTGCAAATTATTTGCTTTTGTTGGAATTTTTCGCTTAATCCCCAACAAGAACATTATGATTAGTTTAATTTTCAATCGAAAGTTTATTTTTCTTGTTTCTAGAAAAACTTGTTTTTTTAATTTAGATACAGCCTCGATGCATTCTAGATTTAATTCTTCTAATATTGGCTTTAATTCTTGATTGAGTAAAAGAGTGTTAGCCGCTTTCTCAACGATACCGTTAGGAGTTTTCTCTGAAACTATTTTTCCTGCGATGCGATCAGATTTCTCAAACAGATTTACTTGAAAACCTTTTTTAGACAAAAAGTAACCTAGACTAAGCCCACTGATTCCTGCTCCAACAATATCAACTTCCTTGATATTTGGATTAAAATGTCCAATTGGTTTAAATTTCATAATTTATTTAACCAAAAAAGATGTAATCAAAGTCAGAATTCTCAAGAATAAAGTTAGGCGTCCTACGTTTCGATGAAAAGATGAAAGGGGTTGTTTATTCTTGTAAATTTTTCGACCAGAAAAAGCAGAGACAAACAAAAGTACTGCTGTTGATATAGCACAAACTAAATGAATTTTCATAACCATAGGGTTAACCGAAAACTTCGCTGCCGTATTGATGGCCGATCTCGTTAACTCTATCTGTAGAATCAGCAAAACATCCCAAATAACGGTCGTAGTCATGATTTTAGAATGAAGTGACCGCTTTTTCGCTTTTGAGACACCATAGAGCATCAAAGCAACAATGATAATTGATTGTGCGTGAAAAATTATACTTGATAGTTCCATTGTGGGGAGATTGTATTGACTGATTAGGTCATTGGCAAATAATTTTTGTTATTTAGCTAGAAAATACTCGAAGGAAAATGTATAAAACTTCATTAAAAAAATCAGCGATGGGTATTATGAAAGAAAATTCACATTTAAAAGATCTTAATTGGATGGTTTTAGACATTGAAACGACAGGTATGGATAGTGATTATGACGATATAATCGATATTGGCTATCTTTATTTTGAAGGTTTAAAATGTACTAAGAAATATTCTTCTCTGGTAAAAACCGATATCAACCTAAGTCCCATCATTCAAAAGTTAACTAATATTACGCCTCAAATGGTAACATCAGCTCCACCTTGGGAGAAAGTTCAAGAGGATGTTTTTCAATACGAGCCCCGTTTTATTTTAGCGCATAATTCAAAGTTTGAAGAATCATTTTTAAAACGAGATTGGATAAAGTCTCTGACTAAACTGACTGAATATATTCCTCATTTTACCGACTCTATTCCTTACTTTGGTTTAATTTTCCCAGGAGTGGGTAAGCTCTCTTTGGAGTTTTTATTAAATTTTTTGCAAGTCAAAGAAAGTGAAGATCACAGAGGATACGAGGATTCGATCGATCTTCTTCGTTGCACACTCATGGCAGCTTATCACCTAAAGCAAAATAAACAGCTAGAATTTTTCTTTGAGCAAAATATTGAACAGCTCGCACATCTTGCCGATAGTCATTTTTGTTTTAAATTTCTTCAATTAAGTGCTGATGAATTACTTCAAGTAGCCGATGAAATTGAATTTTCCCTCACAGAAATCTATGAGAATTTTCGTTTAAGTGTCTTGGAAGGAGAGAAGAATTACTTTAGTAACGCTCAATTATCTCCTAGAGCTGCAGACGAGAGTGATTTAAATTTTGATAAAGATAGTATAAGCCGTTTCTATCAACAGGAAAATTATTTACCAAAAGTTGTCGATGAATATCAAGTTCGTCAATCTCAGATCGATTTTTCATTAAAAGTAGGGCAATCATTAAAAAATGATATCTATACTTATATCCAAGCACCCACGGGAACTGGAAAAACTCTGGGGTATCTTCTTCCAATCGCATTGATGCTTTTAGAAGACCCTGAGAAGAAAGTAATCGTATCAACTGGGACGAAGACCTTACAAGACCAAATTTATGAGAAGGATTTAGGTCAGTTGGCAAAAGCTCTCGGTGAGAGTTTTAAGCAATTAAAAATTGTTTTATTGAAAGGATCTAAGAATCATTATTGTGAAGTATTATTCAATGTTGCTCTTGAAGATTCGCAACAAAAAGGACTTTTAGAAGAATATTCTAACATTGATCGTGATTATGCTTTCCTCTTTTATAAGTTTTTATTTTACCTCAATCAAGTTGTTCCCTATGAGCAAAAAGTAACGGCTGAAGATGTACCTTATGTTCTAAAAAGAACCAATTCTATATTATCAGATATGGACAAGGAAATGCGAGTAGATACGAATGCTTGTACATATGGAAAATGCCCCCATTTTGCAAATTGTTCATATTTCAATGGAATCATGGCCGCAAAAGAAGCTAATTTAATCGTTGGAAATCATGCTTTAACCTTGTTTTGGCCAGAGAGTATTGATTCAGGCGAATACTTAATCGTTGATGAGGCACACAAGCTGGAGAGAGAAATAACTTCTGCTTATACTATGAATGCCTCACCACTAGAATTCGATCAAATTAAAAAGCATCTTTATCAATACATGGGATCTCTACTTTATCTCGGAGACCACTTTGATAGTATTCGAAAAAAGTCTGAGGTTATTAAAGAAGAGTTTTCCAATTTTTTACAAAGATTCACTGATAACCTTGATATGTTAGATGAATTGATTGAGTCTTTATTTAAAAAACAGCCAAGGTACACATCAGAATATTGGAATGAACTTCCTTTTATTAAACGGGATAAAATTAAAAATAGTTTAGAAAGTGATTTATTAAATAAGATCGACTCCCTTAAATTTATTTTCACTAATTTTCTTTCATTTCTGACTCCGCTAGAACAGATGATTAAACGTGAGAACTTAAATGAAGATAATGCCAACCTGGCCAAAACTAGATTTGAATCTTTTTATGGCCAAATAGAATCAGTGTCACAGGTTCTATCCATTTGTTTGGGCGAGAATGAAGATTATTTCTCATCTATCAAATATCATGAAGAGAATGGGTTTAGTTTAAGTATCTCGCCAATTGACGTAGGCAACATTACATTTGAGAAACTTTTACAAAATCGAAAGAGTGTTATTTATTCATCCGCAACTTTGGCCAATTCAGATGGTTCTCGAGGTGTGAATGGGATCAATTGGCTATTAGGCTTAAACTTAACTGCGCCAGATAGAAGGTTCTCAAATGGATTATTTCTTCCCCCTCAATTTGATTATGAAAATAATGCTAAGGTCTATCTTTGTCGTGATGTACCAAACATCTGGAATGATGATTATGTCGAAAAAATGGTAGAACATTGTGAAGAGATTATTCACAAACTAGAGGGAAAAACTCTTTTTCTTTTTTCCTCTAGGAAAAGATTTGATAAAGCCGTAAATATTCTTTTTGATAAATTTGAAAATAAATTTCCCCTCTTTGTCCAAGGTGTTAGTCGTAATGTGGTACAAGAGTTTTATCAATCAGAAAACGGAATTTTAGTGGGTATGGAATCATTCTCAGAGGGGATTGACCTTCCTGGAGAGAAATTAAAATTAGTCATTATTGATAAGATACCTGATTTAAGTATGGATTTAGTTGTTGGTAAAAGACGTGATTTTTATCAAAGGCATTTTGGAAATGAATTTATCGATTACTACTTATCTAATCGCTGCCGGCTATTGCAACAAAAAATGGGTCGACTTTTAAGACGTGAAAATGACAGCGGAGGCATCATTGTCTTTGATCCGCGAACAAAAAATTGGAAAGGGCGAACTATTGAGCAATTTAAAAGTTTGATGAGTCCATATAAAATAAACTTTGCGTCTCCTGAAGAAGTTAAAGACCAACTTTTAGATTATTTTTAGAACATTCCTTTATAGGGAGTTTCTGTATTGACCAGATTTTTTACGATGATTTCAACATTTCCTGGAATGACCGCCTTATAGGGGATGGCCAGGTGTTTAGAGACATAGAACTCGAGGACCTCATCCTCATTTCCGCTTGATCCAACGTCATGTTGATGAAGGACAAATAATGAGTAGTACAAAACCTTTCCATTTATATTTAATTCAGCATCTTTAATGGTTACGGCTTCTAAAAAGGCCTCACTCTCTGTGAACTCTATACTCGAGTGACGCCACGTGTTTTTAGTTGCAACAAAATTAACTTTGGTTCTCCCAACTGATTCGATTTTTTTATTCACTGTAATGATAATGGATGGAAGGAATGCGGGAGTCGAGATTTGAAATTTACCATTGATCGTTTTTTCAATCTTTCCAATACTCTGTCGACTAGGGTTTTCAAATGTATAAATAAGATCTTTAGTTTTTGGGTCAAGTTTATAATGTTCAGTTGTGGTTTGTTTTCCCATACTTTTAATGATGGCCACATGGAAAGGATCAAAATTTGCGGTTACTTCATAAATAACTTTTATCTTGAGAAATTCACCAGTCGAAACGGATGAATGAATGTCTGAAATATATATATAGTGGTTGTTTCCATTGTCTCTTAGGACAATAAAATTTTCAGTTGAGTAACTCTTTCCTTCGCTGGTAAAGTCATATTTACCTTTGAAGATTTGATCGAGTTCTCTTTCTGCTGTGAAAGCTTTTTGTTCTTTTTCATGAATATGTTTCAAACTTGTTTAACCCTCTAATTCATGTAACCAATCCATTGTCATTATATCAGTTAATATGCTAAATTCTACTAAGGTAAAATATATCTTTTTGTTGATTTGGATGATGGAATTTTGGTCAAACTGTGGTAAATGGTTTGGTTTAATTTTCTTCCATCTAAATAAAATTCGGTTATCAGAATGGTTTCTCATAACTGGAATTGCGCTCTACTTACAGAGTAAGAGTTAGGAGTATTTGAGAATGATAAAAATTAAGCAAGGGTTGGATTTACCCATATCCGGTGAAGTTAAGGATACAACTTTAATTGTAGAGTCTTTTCCAAGAGAAATTGCAGTTCTTGGGCGTGACTTTGTAGGAATGAAACCTACAATGCTTGTGGGAGTTGGAGATTCAGTCAAATCTGGTCAACATCTTTTTCAAGATAAAAAAAATCCAGATGTTTTCTTTTCGAGCCCAGTTTCGGGTAAGGTCAAAGAAATTAACCGAGGAGAGCGAAGAGCTTTTCGATCAATAGTTATCGAACTCAACGCAAAATCTTTTCTAGATCTAGAGGGTGACAGCACTGTTTCTTTTAAAAATTATAAAAATAGTACTGAAGGATTATCATCGGAAGATGTCAAAAACTTATTGATTGAGTCGGGGTTATGGAGTTTTATTCGTAAAAGACCTTATTCAAAAGTTGCTAATCCTAATGAAGCACCCAATGCACTATTTATCAATGCAATGGATACACATCCTCTTTCTTTAGATCCTACACAAGTCATAGAAAAAGATATGGAAAATTTTAAAGTAGGGGCCAAAGCTCTTTCAGCTTTAGTCGGTGAAACAAATAAGTATTTATGTCATCACGAGAATTTAAATTTTGATGGCAATTCATTTGAAGGATTTCAAACACAAGCTTTTAAAGGTCCGCATCCAGCTGGATTGAGCGGAACTCATATTCACAAGCTTAATCGTGTTGGTTTTAAAAAGCACGCTTGGTATGTAGATTACTCAGGGGTGATTGAAATAGGTCATTTATTCTCCACCGGAAAAATTAATCCAGTCCAATTTATTTCTGTTGCGGGACCAATGTGCCGAAGACCGTCTGTCTATAAAACCCTTAGGGGAGCAAATCTTTATGATCTGACGAATGATTTGAAATTCAGTAGTGAATCAACTCGTGTTATTTCCGGTTCTGTTTTTGGAGGTAGGGCCATCGCAGATGGTGAACAATTCTTAGGGCAATTTCACCATCAGGTCACAATGATGAGAGAATCTGAAGAACGAGAGTTTTTAGGTTGGCATAGTCCAGGTATTAATAAGTTCTCAGTTAAGCCAATTTATTTGTCGAAGCTCATTCCGAAGAAGAAGTTTTGGTTTGATACAAATACAAATGGTTCCCACCGTTCAATTGTGCCCATTGGAAGTTTTGAGAAAGTCTTCCCCATTGATACTGAACCAACTTATTTATGTCGCTCTATAATGAGTGGTAATGCTGATCTAGGTTATCAGCTAGGCGCTTTAGAGCTAGATGAGGAGGATGTATGCCTACTCTCATATGTTGATCCTTGCAAAAATGACTACGCTGCAAACTTAAGAGAGTTATTAATTAAAATTGAAAAAGAAAACTAGAACGAAGACGACTATGATTGTTAGAAGGACAAGATGAAATTTTTAGAAAATATTTTTGAGAAAAACAAAGTTCATTTTGAAAATGGGGGCAAGCTATCTACGTTTTACCCAATATTTGAAATGATCGATACATTTATTTTCACTCCTCGCTCTCAAACTGTGGGTAACACCCATGTTCGTGATGGGATTGATCTTAAGAGAACCATGGTAACAGTTGCCATCGCTCTCTTACCGGTCATACTTTTCTCAATGTATAACACTGGTTATCAATCAAACCTTATTTTACAGGGAATGAGTGAAGCTCCTTCTAATTGGCGCTATGATTTCTTAGCTCTCTTTGGATTACAACTTAATGCCTCTTCGCATCTAAGTAATATCGCACTAGGCGCTCTTTATTTTGTCCCAATCTTTTTAGTTACAAATATTGTGGGAGGTTTCTGGGAAGTGGTTTTCTCTGTTATCCGAAAACATGAAATTAACGAAGGTTTTCTGGTAACTGGTATACTTTTTCCTCTAACCCTGCCTGCCTCTATACCACTATGGCAAGTTGCCATTGGTATTAGCTTTGGTGTTGTTTTTGGTAAAGAGGTTTTTGGAGGAACAGGTCGAAACATATTTAACCCAGCTTTAATGGCACGTGCGTTTCTTTTTTTCGCCTATCCTGCTCAAATAAGTGGTGAAGTATGGGTGGCCGTTGATGGTCATTCGGGAGCGACCATGCTGGGGCAAATAGTAAATAGTGGTTTTGATGCAAGCTCAATGTTTTTCATGGATGCTTTTCTTGGTTTTATTCCAGGATCAATTGGAGAGACTTCAACTTTGGCCATACTATTTGGTGCTTCATATCTCCTTTTAACCGGAGTTGGATCTTGGAGAATTATGCTCTCTATGTGCATGGGTTTAGTCGTCACAAGTGTTATTATGAACACGGTTGGGTCGGAAACTAATGATTTAGTGAATTTGCCTTTCTATTGGCATATGGTGATGGGAAGCTTTGCTTTTGCTTGCGTTTACATGGCAACAGATCCTGTGTCAGCAACAATGACTAATAAAGGTCGGTTTATATATGGTTTTCTAATTGGAGTTGTAGGAATGGTGGTTCGAGTGAGTAACCCCGCTTATCCAGAAGGTTGGATGCTTGCTGTCCTATTTATGAATGCTTTTTCTCCTCTGATTGACTACTTTGTAATGCAAAAATCAATTAAAAAAAGGATCGCTGCAGATGTCTGATAAAAAATCCTCCAACGAAGCGCTACGGACAATTTTCGTGGCCCTTTCACTTTGCCTCGTTTGCTCTATCGCCGTATCGGTGACAGTGGTAAACTTAAAACCTCGTCAAGATCGAAATAAAGACTTAGATCTAAAGAAAAATATTCTCTCGGCGGCAGGTTTACACACAACTTATGAAGAGATTGAAAGTAATTTTTCTAAAATTAAAATAGCTGTAGTGGATCTTGAACGTGGTCAAATTGATGAAAGCATTGATCCCGACACGTACAATGAAAATAAAGCTAAAACTGATCCTGATGCTCAAATAGTTATTCCGGCTGATATTGATGTGGGCGGATTGGTGAAAAGATTAAAAAAAGTTAAAGTTTATTTAGTTCAGGAAAGTGGTACCCTAAAACAAGTTATCCTTCCTATTGTGTCTAAAGGACTTTGGTCTACTATGTATGGCTTTATTTCCTTATCCGATGACTTAAATACTGTGAAAGGCTTTGCCTACTACTCACAGGGAGAAACTCCTGGTCTAGGCGGAGAGGTTGATAATCCGGCATGGAAAGAGCAATGGATTGGAAAGAAAATCTTTAGCGGTGCCGATAAAATTGCCTTTAAAGTTGCGAAAGGTGCAGGTAAGGGAGTTCATCAAGTCGATGGTCTTTCTGGGGCAACGATAACTGCAAATGGGGTGACAAATTCAATTCGCTATTGGATGAGTGATCATGGATTTGGAAAATTTCTGAATAATTTGAAAGGGGTTAATTAATCATTATGAAAATAAAAAAATTAATACTTGAACCTTTATTTAAAAATAATCCGATCACCTTACAAATTTTAGGATTGTGTTCAGCCCTAGCAGTAACAGTTCAACTTAAAAATGTGTTAGTTATGTGTGGTGCGGTTATCATGGTAACAGGCTTGTCTAACATGTCTGTTTCTATTATTCGAAACTATGTCCCATCGGCGATTAGAATTATTATCCAAATGACCATTATTGCATCATTAGTTATTATTGCGGATCAATTTCTTAAGGCATTTTTCTTTGAAGCCTCAAAAACTCTTGCAGTTTATGTTGGTTTAATAATTACAAATTGTATTGTTATGGGAAGAACTGAAGCCTTTGGGATGAAAAATCCTCCTCTTGCTTCGCTTATTGATGGGATTGGAAATGGCTTAGGCTATTCTTTGATTCTAATCATCGTAGCCGTTTTAAGAGAGTTCTTTGGATCAGGCAATTTGCTTGGATTTGAAATTTTAACTTTGGCCAAAAATGGTGGATGGTACATTCCCAATGGGATGATGATCCTTCCTCCTTCAGCTTTTATTATTATTGGTTGTATCATTTGGGTTTTTAGAACCAAAGATCCCTCTCAAGTGGAAGATAATTAAAACTTTTAGGAATAAATTATGTTAGAACACTATTTTAGTATCATTATTAAAGCTATTTTTATCGAGAATTTAGCGCTCTCCTTTTTCTTGGGAATGTGTACATTCATTGCGGTTTCTAAGAAAGTCTCCACCTCATTAGGTTTAGGGGTTGCTGTTATCGTGGTTCAAACAATCACTATCCCGGTAAATAATCTTATTTACAATTACCTTTTGCGTGACGGAGCTCTAAGCTGGGCCGGATACGGACATCTCGATTTATCTTTTCTAGGACTCATTAGTTATATCGCGGTTATCGCTGCTATGGTGCAAATATTAGAGATGTTTTTAGATAAATTTGTTCCAAAACTTTATAACACTCTCGGTATTTTTCTTCCTTTGATAACAGTTAATTGTGCCATCTTGGGTGGATCACTTTTTATGGTGGAACGGGATTATACTTTTGTTGAGTCTGTCTCTTATGGTGTTGGTTCCGGAATTGGTTGGGCCCTGGCCATAATAGCTCTAGCGGGAATTAAAGAAAAATTGGACTACTCAGATATCCCAATTGGACTTAGAGGCTTAGGGATAACTTTTATTACCACTGGATTAATGGCCATCGTTTTCATGGCATTTGCTGGAATTAGTTTATAAGAAGTATTTTAAGGATAAATAATTATGAATGTTGTTTTATTTGGCGTTGGAATGTTTACTCTCATTGTTCTGTGCCTGGTTCTCCTTATATTAGTTGCTCGTTCTAAGTTAGTCGCAACTGGTGATATTAATATTAAAGTTAATGGTGAAAAAGAAATTAAAATTCCAGCTGGTGGGAAACTACTTAATGCACTTGCTGATGAAAAGATTTTTCTCTCTTCTGCCTGTGGAGGAGGGGGAACTTGTGGCCAATGTAAAGTTAAAGTTAAATCTGGTGGAGGAGATATTCTTGCCACTGAACTTTCTCACATAACTAAAGGTGAAGCTAAAGAAGGTGAACGACTTAGCTGCCAAGTAACCTGTAAACAAGATATGGTAATTGATGTTCCTGAAGAAGTTTTTGGTGTCAAAAAGTGGAATTGTAAAGTTCGTTCTAATCATAATGTCGCGACGTTTATTAAGGAATTGGTTTTAGAATTACCGGAAGGGGAAGTTGTTCCTTTTCGTGCTGGGGGGTTTATTCAAATTGAACGTCCGGGTGGTTTAAATATAGATTATAAAAACTTTATTGTTGAAAAGGAATTTCAAGAAGACTGGGACAAATTCAATATATGGCAATATAAATCAAATGTTCCGGAAGAGGTTATTAGAGCCTACTCCATGGCCAATTATCCTGAGGAGCGTGGAATTATCATGCTCAATGTTCGGATAGCTTCTCCTCCACCTAGGCTTCCTAATGTTGAACCTGGTAAAATGTCCAGCTTCATTTTTGATCTTAAACCTGGTGATAATGTGACCATCTCAGGCCCATACGGAGAGTTTTTCGCTCGTGAATCAAAAAAAGAGATGATCTTTGTTGGTGGGGGAGCAGGAATGGCCCCAATGAGATCTCATATATTCGATCAATTCAAACGAATAGGGACAGATCGAAAAGTAACATTTTGGTATGGAGCTCGATCAAAACGAGAAATGTTTTACGTAGAAGATTTTGATTCTATTCAAAATGAGTTTCCTAATTTTAAGTGGCACTGTGCTCTTTCAGAGCCTCTAGCCGAGGATAATTGGGAAGGATATAAAGGATTTATCCATCAAGTCCTCCTTGATGAGTATTTAAAAAATCATCCCGCACCAGAAGATTGCGAGTACTACTTATGTGGTCCTCCAATAATGAATAAGTGTGTAATCGATATGCTGGTTGATATGGGTGTTGAGCGAGATGACATTATGCTCGATGATTTTGGCGGGTAACTCATTAAATTAGTTATAAGTCATTATATATGAAAAAGTTAAATCTATTATTTGCTTTTGGAATTTTCCTCTTAGCTTCATCTTGTAATCAAGAAGATTTATATAAAGAGTTTGTAATCAAGGGTACTGTCTTTGGTTCAA
>JAOHMI010000129.1 GCA_028101965.1 Bacteriovoracaceae bacterium | reverse complement strand
ATGATAATCTTGATAATTTAGAGAAATATTTACAAGAATTAACGTCAACTCATTACGGTAGACGATCTTTACTTAAGGCAATGCCTTTTCTACTTGTGGGTTGTGCTACGAAGTCCACTTCTAATCGTCACCGAGAAGGATCGAACAAAGGCCAAAAAACTTCATTAAGTGTTAAAGATGAAGTCAAAATGACTAAAGAAGTATTGCCAAAAATGCAAAAAGACTACCCTGCTCATAAAAGTGCAGATGCGCAGAGATATATTAGTTCACTTGGACAAAAAATTGTTCGCTCTTCAAGCTTAGATGGAAAACCTTATAGATATACGTTTACAGTTGTAGATGTTGATCAAGTCAATGCCTTTGCTTTACCGGCAGGAACAGTGTACGTAACCGCCCCTTTAATAAAAATGGCCGAAACAGAAGCTGAACTTGCAGGAGTGGTTGGCCATGAAGTTGGTCATATACAAGCACGCCATACAGCAGAGAGAATGGACGTGGCTAAAAAAGAACAAACTAATTCTATTTTGTATGCTATTGGTGGTGGGGTTATCGGAGGACTTGCCGGTGCAGCATTGGCCAAAGCAGTTTGTAAACCGAAAGATCGAGAGTGTATGAATCGTGTGGTAAAGTATGGTGCTCTTGCTGGAGGCGCAGGAGGACTGCTCATTCAAAAATATGGTTTTATGGCTAACTCTCGTGAAGATGAAATGGAAGCAGACAGAGTTGGCTTTCGTACTTCGGTTGCGGCGGGTTACCACAAAGATTATGTTGGAAATTTTTATGAGAAACTTTTGAATATGGAAAAGAAACATTCAGGAGGAGGCTCCGGTGTTTTAAAATCGGTTGCTGATGCTATGAGTACACATCCTCCAAGTAAAGAAAGAGTTACTCAAATGAAGCAAATGGCTAAAAAAGAAAAACTGGGGAAAAATACCCTAATAAGCTCAAAAGATTTTGATAGAATAAAAAAATTAGTCTGAAGATATTAGAATACTGTCTCATTTCTGAAGCCTAGTGCGGTGCAACTATTGTAAAAAAACTTAAAAATCAAACTCTTAGCCAAACAATCGCGAAGTAAAATTGATTCTATAAATATTTCATCTGTTAAAGATATTCATTTATTTTTGTAACTTCAAAATGATATGCAGTGCGACGACCGAACACTTATTTTTTAATGAGGGGCAATCATGAAAAAAACCAATTCTCTGTCGTTACTACTCAGCGTCTTTTTTACATTTTCTTTAACTGCATCTACAGTTTTTCCTCCTTTTGACCAGGGTCCAAACTTAAATGAGCCTATGGAAAAGGAATTACTGGATCTAATCCAAGAACTTCCTTACTTACCTGGAATTTCAACTCAGCTTCAAGTATTAGCACCACACTACAAGAATGGACAAAAAATGCGTCCTGACTTTGGTGCCATGCCAGTGAGAGGATTTCTTGGTAAAAATAAAATAAAAGTCCTAGTAATCGGACAAGATGGTACTCACATAGCAGAAGGTGCCAATCGACCCGGAATCGCCGGCTTCGGTGGACGTGTCCAAGATATTATGAAGCACTTTGGGATCTATGAAGGTGTTCTCTTTACAAACCTATATGTAAATACAATTTCCGGACAATACGGATCTCGAAATACTCCAATCTATGACACCAAAAATGAGAAATTTTTAAACAATAATGTCATTGAAAACCGACAATGGCTTTTGACCCATGATGGAGCTTATTCAGAATGGAGAAATAAATTTATTTCTTGGGTAATTAGAAATAACCAGAAATCATTAAGAATGGTTGTTATGCTAGGGCAAGCTGGTAAAGATGCTGGAGCCAACTTTGTAACATCTATTGGGGCTAAAGTTCAGCCAAACGATTACTATATCGATGTTGATAAGTATGACGTTGGAAATGGAGCTCATCTTCAAGTTCCTCAATTTGAAATGGTGGGAGCCGGCGGAAATAATGAATGGGCCGTTCCTCAAACCAAAGATGGAAAAGATGTTGCTGAAATTCTTCGACAACTTCCAGATGTTAAGGAACGATTAGAAAAATATCTCGAATCTGAAATCGAGAGACTCACTATCAAAAAAGATGAAGATATTCCAAATCGAAATATATCCATGAATTCAAAAGTTTTTTTAACGGACAAGCTTAATAAATTAATTGCTCAAATTCGAAAAGATATTCCAAAGAAACTCAGAGCAGTTAATAATAAGTTAAATTACAAAAACTCTTCTTCTCAATCGATCGCGATTGATCTCATCAATGCTTATCCAGAAAAAGCAAAAGAACTTTTAGTCTTTAGTAAGGGAGGACCTGAGCAAAATGGTGTTCTCTATCCACAACAATATGGTGGTTGGGATATTTCTACAATGACAGTTAAAGGAACCACAACTCAATCGATTAAAGGTTTAAAAGTTCCTTGTAATGGAAGCAAAATTGGCAAGTGCTCTCGAGCAAAAAGTATAAAAGCTCCAAATGTAATTTTCGTTGGATCCCCGCACCCTACTTATTTATCAAATAAGGAAAGAGAGAATCGTGGTAAAGGTGTTGCTGCAGGAATCGTAAAAAAAGACCTATTAGATGTGGTTGATCGAGAAGTTGCTCTTGGTTGGGCACCTCCAACACCGGAGCCAGGCTTCACCTCAAATTATATTGATGGAATCGCTTATAAATATGGTCGAGGAATCATTCCTCCAAGCCATGGAGATCCAGGAATTACTCCTTTAAGATTACTACCTGTTTCAACTGCTCAAAGATTAAAATTTAATGCTCAAGGTGATTACTCACGCGAGGCTAAAAATAAAGAGCCGCGAGGTATTGTTATCGGAACAAGAGATAGAGCAGATTTTGATGAAAAAAAGTTAGCGAAAATGGTTATAGACAAGCCATCTGATCGATCATTAATGAAAAATAAAACAGTTTTGACTGGACGACCACAAATTGAAAACATGATTTATAAGTATGACCGTGGACCTGAAATTGGAAAAGGAAGTTACTCTGAGATTCTTTTTGAAACTCTTGATGTCAATCAGGTGACTTTTGTTAAAGATATTGAAAAGGTTGATACATCTGATTTAGATGGTGACAAAGATATAACTGAAACAATTAATCTCAAGGATTTTGCAACTAATTACTTATCAACAAGTTCAGCGAAGAAAAACTTAAACCGAGCTCACCAGAAAGTTTACGGTAAGATTTTTGATGCCTATGGAGTTGAAGTCTTTAACTCTAAAACACATATTGATGCAGGCTTTTTTGGCCATTACCGAGGAACATTTGATAGTCCTAAAGTAGTTATTTTGGCAGACCCTGTTGATTGGGACAGCTTTATCACTTCTAAGGCTTCTACTGGTGACAGAGGACAATATCTCAATGGCCTCATGAAAGATTTAGGAGTTGGAACTGAGTATTTAGTCATAAGCACTGTTCCTTTTGGAATGGAAGGAGCAACTGCCAAAGAGTGGAAAGAAGTTTTAAAGACGACTCAAACTTACCGAGACCAATTAATTGCTAAAATAACTAAAAAGGGAAAACCAAACTTCATTGCAGATGGTAAATATGCAAGCTCAGAGTTAAAGCGAATACTTGGATCAGCTGACAAATTTGTTACTATCAAGCAAAGAAAAAATTCTGGAAAATATGGAATTAAATCTGCAGGAAAGGCCATTAAAGAAAAATTTGGCTACTCAGGTAGAGTTATGGCCAAACGATCCGATATTCCTCGCGAGCATCTAACCTGGATTGCCCGTCTATGGGAAGGTACTTCAGGAGACCGTGTTATCACTGCCACAGACAAGGCGAACAAGGGAAAAGCTTTTGCCATTGTTGCACCAGACTGGGCAAGAAACGAGAAGCCGGCATTTACTCAAGGTACAAGAGCCTTCTTAAGAAAGAACTGGGATCAATTAGCTAAAGCTGGTGAACCTTACCCAGGAGAGAGTTTAAAAGCTTATGCGAAGAGAAGAGCTGATTGTGCTTCACAAGCTGAGTGGTCAAGCAATTCAAGCAAAATT
>JAOHMI010000128.1 GCA_028101965.1 Bacteriovoracaceae bacterium | reverse complement strand
CTGGGCAAAAATTTCGTATTGCTCGATATGGTAGGAGTTGTCGGCTCTGATGATAATATTTTTAGAAAATGTTTCCTCAATTTCTTCAATCAAATCCATGTCATCAGAAGTTAATTTAGCTGAGACTTCAGGATGGGTAAATATTGAAACTTTAACCCCTTGAGTTTTCCTCAGAACTTTAAATAATTCCCTGAGAATTTCAAAACAAACAGTGGTGGTGGATTTAACTCGTCCCGTGCCTTCACAATAAGCACATGGTTCGCACATGACTCTAGTGAGAGTATCTCTCGTTCTTTTCCTTGTCATTTCAACCAGACCGAGTCCAGAAATGGGAAGAACATTAGTTTTTGCTCTATCTTTTTTAAGTGCTTCCAAAAGAGAGTTATAAACATCTTCACGGTGTTCAATTTTCTCCATATCAATGAAATCTATAATAATAATTCCACCACAATTTCTTAGTCGAAGTTGATATGTAATCTCTTTTACTGCTTCAAGATTAGTCTTTAGTATGGTTTCTTCAAGTGTTTTCTTTCCAACAAATTTACCTGTATTAACATCAATAGAAACCAAAGCTTCAGTCTGATCTATATTTATAGAACCTCCAGACTTAAGGTAAACTTGATTACTTAAAGCACGTTCAATTTCTATTTCAATTCCAAAGTGCTCAAAAATTGGAGTATCTTCCTCGTATTGCTTTATCTTATTTTTCATTGGTGCGAGAAATTTATTAACAAACTTTTCTACTTGCTTAAGAGTCAGCTTTGAATCAACAACAATTGAATCCACATCCTCATCGGTAATATCTCTAAGGCACCGTTGAACAAAGTTTAGGTCCTTATAGATTTCAGATGGAGCTTTATTACGCTCTAATTTCTTTTGAATATCTTTCCAAATTTTTACTAATAAATTGTAATCCGCTTTTAAGGTTTTATAACTTTGACCTTCTGCCACCGTACGAGCAATAACCCCCACTCCTTCAGGACGAATACTATCTAAAACTTCTTTTAATCGATTTCTTTCATCTTCCGATTCAATCCTTCGACTTACACCGGTGTGTTCAAGAAAAGGCATAAAAACGATATGCCTACCAGCTAAAGTTATATGTCTCGTTACTCGAGGACCCTTTGTTGAGATTGGCTCCTTAGCTATCTGTACGACTATCGATTGCCCTTCGGTAAGCACGTCTTGAATTTTTACATCTGGTCGCACATTGAAATTTACCGTTTCAGAGAATGTACTTAACTCATCTGGAATTACTTTACCTATATTTTCTTTTTGGGCTTCTTGAAGTTCAAGAATTTTTGCGGCAATTTCTCTTTGCTCTTCTAATGTAGGTATATAAGCATCATCTACATATAAAAATGCTGCCCGGTCAAAACCAATATCAATAAAAGCTGATTGCATTCCCGGAAGGACTCTTATGACTCTTCCCATATAGATTGAGCCAACGACAGGTTGGCTAGATATATTCGTGCTACGATCGATGAGAAAATCTAAGATTTCTCCATTTTCAATCAAGGCTACTCTCTGTTCAAAATGTGTCTGATTAAATACTAATTCTTTTGCCATATCTACTTATAATCCACTAGTTAGAAAAAATCCTATTATGGCCAACTTTTCGCTGTTCGACCATGAAAGAAAAATTTTACTTATGTTGTTTTGACAGGATTTGATCCTGCACTTTTCAAGAAGATCAATACCACAGGAATATGCGTACATAAATATGAGTAGAACTTCTTTCATTTTTATGCGCAAAGTTAAGCATAGTAATGTTGGTCACTTATATGGATATCTGCCAACTAAAAGGTAAGTTGAAGCAAAACATGAACCATCTACAATAAGACACAAGGAGATTAATCATGAAATTAATGAAAGAAGACAATTTTAATGAAATTAAAAAGGATGATTATAACTGGAGGCGGGGTCGAACTTGGAGTTTAATCTACTATAAAGACGAAAGTCTTGATCAGATATTAAAACAAGCCTATTTAGAATTTTTCTATGAGAGTACTCTTAATCCCATGGTCTTTTCATCTGCTCAAAAAATGGAGAAATTCGTCGTAAATTTTGCATTAGAGATACTTAATGGAAACCAATTACCTAATAGTAGTGGGCTCCTCACATCTGGTGGTACCGAAAGTATTATTATGGCATTAAAAGCTTATCGAAATAAGGCCCGTAAAAAAAACAAATGGTGGAGAAATCAAAATGAAATAATCCTTCCCGAGTCCACCCATGTAGCTTTTGAAAAGGGAGCAGAGATTTTGGGTCTAAAAGTAAGAAAAGCTAAACTTAAAGATGACTACTCTGTCGATATTGAAAATGTAAAAAAATTAATTAATCGAAGAACACTCATCCTTGTTGGATCTGCCCCTCAATATCCTCATGGCGTAATCGATGATATTTCTAGTTTAAGTAAACTTGCTCTAGAAAATAATATAGGTCTTCACGTGGACTGCTGTCTGGGTGGCTATTTTCTTCCTTGGCTAGAGAAATTGGGAATCAAACTTCCTCTTTTTGACTTTAGACTAGAAGGTGTCAGCTCAATCTCATTAGATAATCACAAGTTTGGCTACTCCGCAAAAGGTGTCTCCACATTAGTGTATCGAGATATTGATCTTATGGCCGAGCAATTTTTCATTACCACTGATTGGTGTGGTGGACTATATGCGTCCCCTAGTTTTCCTGGGACAAAAGGAATCGCCCCCATGGCCACAGCTTATGCGGCCATAAAACATTTGGGCCAAAAAGGTTTTATTCAAAATGCACAAACTCTTATGAATAAAACGAGGGAGCTACAAAAAATCATCACACAAAATGGAGAATTAGAAATTATAGGAAAACCAGTGATGAATGTTTTTGCAGTCAAGAGTAATAATCCAAATCTAAATGTCTTTGTTCTCGCAGATCAGTTGCAGAAGAAAGGATGGCACGTGGATAGGCAACAGAAACCAAACTCTATACATTTTATACTTAACCCTCAGCATTTAGCACACATTGATGAGTTTGAAATAGATTTTAATCAAACGGTAGAAGAGCTCCTCATGAGACCCGACAAGTTTAATCACGCTGCTGAAGAAGGTAATGCGGCGATATATGGATTAGTGGCAAAAATTCCCAAAGGTTTTAATCGATTCGCCAAAGAAGAAATTCGTAAAGTTATGAAAGACATGTATCGCAAAAATAATCATGAATATTCTGATCGAATTCAAATGCCTAAAGATGATTTTAAGATGAAATTAACTAAAAAAGTTTTAGAGTATTTTTAGCTCTTCTTTTCACTGGCAAAAAATTTGAATATCAAATAACAACTTAAGCCGGCCAACAAATGCCAAATACCGTGTCCATTCATCCAACCATGAGGGTGACAAATTACTTTATGATGATCTAAATTCCAAGCAAAGTAAGCAATGGCTAAAGACCCAAGGGAAAAGTAAAAGTATTTTAGGTTTAATTTCACCATAGATATTTGATTAGTATAAATAGTTGACCCTATTGTGAGCACTAAAAATATGGCAAATAAGTAGCGCCTAAATTCTGGTATATAATAAAGCAAGACTCCGGAAATTAAATTTACAGAAATATAAAATAAATAAAAACCTTTTTTATTCAGCCACTTCAGTTTTAAAGCATTATGACCAAGCAAAAATACAACCACTAAGTACATGCCAAATAAATCCAACCACTGTCCAAAAAAAGTTAAAGACATATGCCAAAATCCAGAACCGATTCCGAGAAATATAAGCGCGAGGCTATAAAGGTAAACAAAGTCTTTATTTTTTAGAAAGTCTTGGTTGGCAAATTTTTTATAGCGCATTAAGATGAGAAACCCAAAATAGACATAGGAAATATTAGTCCAAAAATTTACTGGTTCAACAATCATAGAGCCAAAGCGAGGAGCTTCACACCAACAATCAGGTAAACAGGTACCTGCACGCCAACCATACCAAAAAAAATCTTTTGTAAATTCCATCACATCCTGCCTATTTCAAACTTTATAATACCAATATTCTAC
>JAOHMI010000126.1 GCA_028101965.1 Bacteriovoracaceae bacterium | reverse complement strand
TCAATAACAAAATCTATCTTACCTACTCAAAGGATATTGATGGAAATGGTGCTACCACATTGGCAACGGTTGAATTTGATCAAAAAAATAAAAAAATAAAAAACTTTAACCAAGTTAAAATTTTTCAAGCTCAAACTTCAACCAGCCGTCATTTTGGATCTCGAATGGCTTTTAATGCAAAAGAAAAAGCACTCTACCTTTCTATTGGCGATCGAGGAGACAGAAAAAATGGGCAAAACACTCTCTCTCATGCTGGAACGATCCTTAAGCTAGATTATACAGGAAAACCTCACTCATCGAACCCCTATTTAAAAAACAAAAAGTATCTACCGGAGATTTACTCTTACGGTCATCGAAATCCTCAAGGAATATTTTTTCTAAAAGAAAAAAATGAATTATGGTCTACTGAGCACGGCCCACGCGGAGGAGATGAGTTAAATAAAATTGAAGCAGGGAAAAATTATGGATGGCCTATTGTTACCTATGGAAAAGAATATTGGGGCCCGCTCCAAGTTGGTGAAACTACCCATGGACGAAAAGGAATGCAAGATCCAAAATATCAATACACTCCTTCAATTGCTCCAAGTAGTTTAATGATTTACCAAGGTTCAAAGTTTCCTAAATGGAAAAACCTATTTTTCATTAGTGCATTGAAACATAAACACATAAATGTTTTAACATTTGATCCAAAGTCCCCAAAAGGAGTAGAGTTTAAACTGTTCCTCAAACTTGGACAAAGAATCAGACACCTTGCTGAAAGCCCGCTTGGTGATATTTGGTTTTCCACTGACTCAGGCAGGCTTTATCAAATTACCAAATAATAAAATCCTATCCTTCTAAATCTTTGAACTCATACAAGAAGTCTTGAAAGTCAGAGTAAAAACTCTCCATTTCTTCTAATTTTAGGAAATTCTGGATTGAGTCATTAATTTGAATTAAGTTTTGATTTTCGTAGTTCATAAGCACCTCTCTATGTTAAAAATACTATCCGTATCTTTTCCGTATAGCAAGTTTTGACTATTCAAAATCTTTTTTGATTTTTGGACTCTGCGCATTTGACATTGCGCTGCGCGCTTTCGAGAATTATTGATGAATATGAATCTATCAAAAGGAGTTGATCAATGGCATTTATCGAAATCGGTAATAATATTTCTATCTCTAAAAAAGCCTGGGACGGGAGTGGACAAGAAATCTTTGTTCCAAACTTAATCAATATCATCTCCACGTTACATGAAAAATTTGAACCTCGAAGACAGAAACTATTAAAGGCGAGAAAAGAGCGTCAACAAAAATTTGATGCTGGTAGCTTACCTGATTATGAAGACAAGAATAGTGAAGCGTGCACTGGAAACTGGAAAATAAAAAATATTCCACAAGACTTCATGAAAAGAAGAGTTGAGATAACGGGACCAGTTAATGATCCAAAAATGGTAATCAATATGCTCTCACGTAACGGTGAAGGCTTTCGAGCAGACACTGCCATGGTTGACTTTGAAGACTCCATGAAACCAAGCTTTGACAATGTAATAAACGGAATAAAAAACGTTATTGCTGCCTCTCACGGAAACCTCCGTTTTGAAAAGACCAACTCATCTGGAAAAGTAGAAAAATCCTATGTTTTAAATCCTGAGGATATGGCCGGACTAATGGTAAGAGTTCGTGGGCTTCATTTAAATGAGTCAAACCTAAAAATTAACAATACTCCCATTCATGGGGGTCTCCTTGAATTGGCCGCTTGCTTTTATCATACTTCAAAAATACTTTTGAAAAAAAATAAAACACCAAAGTACTATATACCCAAATGTGAACATCATGAAGAAGCCAGTTGGTGGAATGACTTATTTACGGAGATTGAAACTTTATGTGGATACAATCAACCAACATTAAGAGCTACTTTCTTAATTGAAACATTACCCGCTGCTTTTCAAGTAGAAGAAATTCTCTTTGCAGTTAAAGAACATATTATCGGTTTAAATGTAGGAAGATGGGATAAGATTTTTTCTGATATCAAAGTTCTAAAAAATCACCCAGATCGAATTAGTGCAGATAGGGCCACCATTAATATGCAAAAATTTTGGATGGACCATTACGCTAAAAGGTTAATTAAAATATGTCATTCACGAGGCGCTTTTGCCATTGGAGGAATGTCTGCTTTCACTCCTGGAAGTGATGAAGAGATACGAAACTTCCAGACCGAAAAAGTTTTCCAAGATAAAAGTTATGAAGCAGAAATTGGTCATGATGGATGCTGGGTTTCTCACCCGTATTTTATAGGACACGCGATGAAAGCCTTCACTCAAGATAACCAGTTAAGTGTAACTTTAGAAGACTTTGACAAGCACCCGGATTTAATTATGGATGGAAAAGGGCCGAGAACTTTAGATGGGCTTCGGACTAATATTAGAGTGGGAATAGCTTATTTAAGAGGGTGGAACCAAGACCTAGGTTGTGTTTCATGGGATAATCTGATGGAAGATTTAGCCACCTTAGAAATATCCCGAGCTCAAACCTGGCAATGGCTTCATCACCAAATTAAATTAGAAAGTGGTGAAACTGTAACTAAAGATTTAATTAATAATTTATTTAATGAAGAGCTAACAAATATTATTAATGAACATGAATTAGATAATAACAATGAAATAAAGAATGAATATATGAAGGCAAAGGATCTGGCCTTTTCACTATTCACTCAAGAGAAATTGGATGATTTTCTAAGTGAAAATTCAGACCTCTATTAAAATAAGGAGATTTTTATGAGCTTCACGAACCCTAACGAATTAAAAAATGAATGGGAAACCAATCCTCGATGGAAGGGAATTAAAAGAGAATACACGGCCGAAGAAGTATTTAAACTAAAAGGTAGTGTCGGAATTGAATACACTTTAGCGATCAAAGGTGCCCATAGGCTATGGCAATCTATGCAAGAAATGGATTATGTATGTTCTCTTGGTGCCTTAACCGGAAACCAAGCTGTTCAACAGGTTAAAGCAGGTCTACAAGCAGTGTATCTTTCCGGATGGCAAGTAGCTGCAGATGCTAACATTGCTGGTGAAATGTACCCTGATCAAAGTTTATACCCGGCCAATAGTGTTCCCCAAGTTGTAAAGCGAGTAAACAATGCCCTATTAAGAGCGGATCAAATTGATATTTCTGAGGGAAAAAAAGGGTTCAATTGGATGGCACCAATTATGGCCGACGCTGAAGCTGGCTTTGGCGGAACTTTAAATGCCTTTGAATTAATGAAAGCCATGATTGAAGCAGGAGCTGCAGGTGTGCATTTTGAAGATCAGCTTGCATCAGAAAAAAAATGTGGGCACCTTGGAGGCAAGGTTCTTGTCCCAACAAAAGAATTCTTAAGAAAATTAACTGCGGCACGTTTAGCTGCAGACATAATGAATGTTCCAACAGTTTTAGTGGCCAGAACCGATGCTGACTCAGCTCAGTTAATAACATCTGATGTAGATGAGTATGATCACTCTTATATTGATTTTGATGCAGGAAGAACCCCGGAAGGATTTTATAGAATAAAAAATGGTGTCGAGACAGCGATTAAAAGAGCTCTCGCTTATGCTCCTGTAGCAGATTTATTATGGTGTGAAACATCTAACCCCGATCTTGCTTATGCTAAAAAGTTTGCAGAAGCCGTACGAAAAGAATTTCCAGGAAAGCTATTGGCTTACAATTGCTCACCTTCGTTTAATTGGAAAAAGAATTTAGATGATAATACCATAGCGAAGTTTCAAAAAGAACTTGCGGCGATGGGATACAAATTTCAATTTGTTACACTAGCTGGGTTTCATGCATTAAACTACTCTATGTTCGACCTGGCCATCGACTACAAAGAAAGAGGTATGGCCGCCTACAGCCAACTGCAAGAAAAAGAATTTGCAAAAGAGCGAATGGGATATACAGCAACCCGGCATCAACGAGAAGTTGGGACTGGATATTTTGATGCAGTAAACACAGCAATCTCTGCAGGAACAGCTTCGACTTTAGCTCTTAAGGGCTCAACAGAAGAAGATCAATTTAATTAACTCAAATTTGGGAGGAAGGGAAGTTTTTCTCTTCCTCTTCGTTATATTACAAATTTTTTG
>JAOHMI010000127.1 GCA_028101965.1 Bacteriovoracaceae bacterium | reverse complement strand
GGCTGGGAAGGTCGGACTCGAACCGACGACCAATAGATTAACAGTCTACTGCGCTAACCAACTGCGCTACTCCCCAGTAACCTTGTGGAATTTAAGTAAACCATTTTATAAACTGTTACAAGCAATATGTCTAGATCTTATAAAATCTTTAAATGGTTGGAAAAGGCGATTTTATTACTCAAGTTTTATCCTGAGTTGTCGATTAGTTAACTGAAGGTGAAGTATGAGCGCAGAACCATTAAATAACGATAACTTAGATGAGGCAAAGGAAGCTTCCCTTGAAGCAAAGCTAGAAGTGGCGGATGTACCTTTTGATTTCTTGCGCCTTCTGGTTCCCAGTGAAATAGAAAATTTTACTAAAAGAAAAACCAAGCAAAAAGTAAGTGCTCTGAAGGCAGTAAGTGGTGAGGATGTAACTGGGTATGAATATCGTACTTATATCGATGAAGTCAAATCTGGTATAGATGGTGCCAAGAGCCCTGATGATAACGACAACTCAAAAGCTAAAATACTGCCCTTCAAAAAGAAAAAAATAAACTCAGAAGAATTAGAAAAGAAACGAGTCGCAAAAGAGTTGGAGGAAAAAGAAAAAGAGAAGAAGTTAATTCTAGATGAGATAGAGAAGTTAAAAGAGGATGAAGAGAAGCAAGTTCAAAAACGGGGTATCGTTTCTAGTGATTTGATAAAAAAGAAAAGGCAATTAGAAAAAAAATTAAGCAAGCTTGATGAGATATCAGAAACTGAATTTTTATTGAAACAAAGAAGAGATCTTGAGCGATCTAATATAATCTTAAAGGGCCAGCTCGCTTATGATACATATCAAAAATGCGCTGAGATTGAAAATCAGTCTGAAGGAACTGACCCAGATGCAGATCCTGATGAAGAAAAATCTGTCGGGACAACTGGAGTTTTGTTAAATAAACGGCAGTTCTAAAAGGGAATAGCAACAGGTTTAAAGTTTTTATCATTTTCAAAAAATTTTTCGAATTCTTTATCTATAATAATTTTATCTTGATCAATAATTGCATTAACTTTAATTGCTGAAAAATGATAATCATTTAAGGGTAAGTTGATTAAAAAGCTCTTGCTTTCTTTTTCGTCGGATAGGCTTTGAAATTTTATGCTCCCACAGACTTTATCTCTGACGATGGAAATTTGATCTAAGGGGCTTTGTAGATGGGGTCCCCCGTCAAAAGGGTCGACTTCGCCATTATATTTAAAGCCAATTTTTTCTAGCATTTTTTTTACAGGTAATGTTTGTTGTCCTACTTTTCCAATTAATTTTTGTACGTCCTCAGGAAGGAGGCATTGGTAAATTGAGGTTGAAGGAAAAAGGTCAAGAATAAAATTTTTATCTTTTCTGCTCAATAGATCAGCGTCTTGGTAGTTAAGTTTGAGAAATTTTCTACCAAGAGCTTCCCACAAAGGTGAATTACCCTCATCGTCAAAAGGAGGTAAAAGCTCAGAGTGAATGATTGGTTTAAACTTTTCGGGATAGATTGCCATAAACAAAAATCTTACAAAGGATATTTGTTTGCCTAGTTTTTCGGTGTTTTTTCGAGAATCAGGGTGTAAAACCAACCCTCCAATCTCAGTTGGTCCATCTACATCGTATTTTAGACGAAGAGTTTTAAATTTATAAGGAGTTGTCTCACTTCTAAGAATTTTAACTTCTTCTTCAATTTTTAAATAAAAGTGCGGCTCTTCGGGGGTTCCGTGTTGGGGATGGATCCCAGATGCGCCAAGGACTTTATTATTTTTAGTATCTTCTAACACAAAAATGTAATTATTTTCCCATAAATTTGTTGAGGGCCGAGTGAATGAATGAAGACTTTTTTCAATAATTAGCTTTATTTTATCTTTTTCAGCGGGCAGATTCAGAAATACATGCAATTTGCTTAATTCAAAAATTTGATCGAGGTCCTCTAGCACAGCATTTCTTAAGAGGTACATTAGTTTCCTTTATGTTTATTTTCACAATTTCTACCAAGAGATGAATAAGGTTGGCCAATAGTAAATAGGTAGTCTTTTTTGCGTTGCGCATAGAATTTTTGCCTTTATAGATAAGAGTTAAAATTATATATTTTAAAGTGTGAATAATTTAAACAACGATCAATATTCTAAACTCGAAAACTGCTATACTGATAATGAGTCTTCTGTATGCCAAGAGCTACTTGAAAGCTTCAGTTTAAATCCTGATGGAGAGTATTTTTATTTGAAAGGAAATTTACTAGCAAAAGAAGGAAATTTCTCTCAAGCTAGAATTCTTTTTGAAAAAGCTAAGTTCTCAGGCTATGAAAACTCACTTCTAGAAAATAATTTAAGTTTTGTTAAGAAACAGTTGAGAACAAAGTATATCGAAGAATCAAATGATATCTCAAGCCAGTTGTACTCTTTTACAAATAACTATACTTATACTTTTTGGAGCCTTTTTCTTTGGCCGCTTTTTATATGGTTTGTTTTATTATTTATTAATAAATCAAAGTGGCTCATTAAAATAATTCCATTACTAATGATGCTTATTTTTTCAAGTTTAGTTATTTACACAAAAGAAAGTGGAATAGTTTCATTTTCTAATAAAGATGTTGCTATCTTTGATGGCCCGTCACGAGCTTTTGATCAAGTGAGAGAAGTACCAGCTGGAATTAAACTTATCACGAAAGAGTTACGAAAAAATTGGTACTATATTGTATTTCCCGATAATCTTAGTGGTTGGGTACCTAAAGAAGATTTAGAGTTTTTGGATTAAAAAATGAAACAAATTTTTATAATATTTATGATTCAATTTATTATTTCCTGTGCATCAGAGCGACCTAAAGGAAAAACTGAAGCGGAAGTTTTATTTAAAGAAGCACAAGAGTTAATGGATGAAGAACGTTATCTTTTAGCCATTGAAAAACTAAACGTCATTAAAAATCAATTTACTTATTCATATTACGCGAAACCTGCAGAGTTACTTCATGCAGATGTTCTGTTTTATCAAGAAAACTATTTAGAAGCAGCTTCAAGTTATATGCTTTATAGAGATTTCCATCCAAAAGATCCAAGAATTGAATATGTAATATATAAAATAGCAGAGTCTTATTTCATGCAATTACCAGATACATATGATCGAGACTTACAAAGTGCAGATGAAGCTATTCGCTATTATGAGGAATTAACAACTAAATATCCTAAGACACAATTTAAAAATGATAGCATTGAAAAAATTAATCGTTGCAAGGAAATGAAAAAGCAGAAAGATCTTTATATTGCAGATTTCTATTACAGAACGGATGAGTATTTAGCCTCACGGTATTGGTATAAGGATATCTTTAAAAATCATCAAGAAAAGAAAACTAAAAAATTAGCAGCTTATCGAATAATAGATGCTTCTTATAAAGCAGAAAAATATAAAGAATGTTTAGAGAATTATAATCTGTATAGTGATCAAGTAAGTAAGTCAGATCGTGAAAGAATTGAAGATATTCAAAAAGATTGTTTAGAGCTTAAAGAGACTGAAAAAGAAAATACGGAATCATAGGAGTAGGATTATATGCAAAATGCGGATTTAATATTTAATAAAGCTAAAGATGCCTATGAACAAAGTGATTTAGTAAATTCTTCTAAGCTTTTCGAAGAATATATAAATATTAATCCGAATAATGCTGAAGCCTATTTCTTTATGGGTAATATTTTTCATATGAAAGGACAAATTGGTAAAGCCATTAAAGGTTTTAAAAAAGTTCTTGAAATTGAACCTCACCATACTGAGGCTTCTATTTCACTTTCGGTATTACTAAATGATATTGGCCGTTATGATGAAGCTAAAAAAATATTTGAAAGGGCCAATAGTAATTTAAGTATAAGTAAAGAGGGTGTTAATGATCCTCAAATTAATCGAAGGTTTTCTCTTAAACACTATGAACTAGCAGAAATGTATTTTTCCTATGGACGTTATGAAGAGTCATTATTCGAATATAATAAAGCTAGCAGCCTTGATACTGATAATTTAGAAATCCGAATTAAGATTGCAAAAGTTTATGCTAAGAAAGGTTATAACTCTAAA
>JAOHMI010000125.1 GCA_028101965.1 Bacteriovoracaceae bacterium | reverse complement strand
TGGATGTCCGGGAACAGTGGAGTCAGGAGTAAAGACTTTAGCTGTGGTCTGGACGAGAAAAGCCTCTTTGCAATTTGTGTTTGTATCATTAACTAATGCTTTTGCTGAGGACGCATTACTCCAACCTCGGCCAGTGGCTTCATTGACACAAGTTGTATCGAAATAAGCCTCTCCATTCCCGGGCTGAAACAAGAAAGTCAGAGTTTGTGCTTGATCCGCTACCCAAACTATCATGTCCTCAGAGGAGGGAATATCTCCAGAGCTGGAAGAGGTACTGGAAGTAGATGATGATGTACTAGTGGGACCAGGGGAAAGAGAGACAAAGGGGGTTCCTGGAGAAGTATAAACGTTAAGGTCACCACCGGATGGAACAGGGGGAAGAACCGTTGTTTGAATTTGTAGTGCATCTTGAGTGACTGCATTTACTTGTTGGGATAGTGTGGTGGTACTATCAAGCCATACCTGTTGCTCCATTACTGAATTTATACTGGTGGCAATTGGATAGGGGCCACTAGTTGGAACAGGTCCGGGGGATCCTTGTCCAAAAGAGTTTATAGTGAATAGAAGTGCAGTGATTGTTAAATATTTCATTGGTAAAATTATATTTTAATATAGACAAGTATTCTATTTTTTTTTCTAAGGGAAAACCCACTCAGATTGAGCTTGATTTGCACACATAATTCTCATGGAGGAGTTAAAGTCGCACTGATTATCAGAACCGTAAAGCCAACCGGATCCAGTTCCAGACCAAGTGTAGGAGAAATCTCTACTAGACTCAGTATCTAACCAATTAGTACAGTTATTACGGGTATCCCCAATATTATCACAGCCAGAGAAATAAGAGTCAGAATAAGTTCCGGTATAATCGTTAATGTTATTAGTTAAGGATCCGCCAAACATAGTTGAAATTGCTCCGTTGTAAATCTCATCAAAAGCTCCATATTCATTGGGAGTCCATACTTTTGAACCTCCTGTAAACTCAGTTCTTTTGCAGCTGTGGGTACCTCCTGAAACAATAGCTTTTGAAGCAGAAGGATTAGTCATATATAAATTCCAAGGTGAGCCGGATCCAGCTTCTGATTGACAAACTCCATCCATGTACGAAACTCCACCTCCAACAACTATTTGAGAGTTTTTAGCATGCGTATCTTTACTAAGCCAAACAACCCAATCATTTAAAGCAGGAAAACTTCCAACTAAACTCCGTGTAACAGAACCAGCTCCATTAGCATCAATGGCACAATAAAAAGACATATTTGAATATGCTGACCATGCAGCATTATTATTGGCAAACCAGCTCGTAGGATCACCTATACTATTGTAAGCTCTATTTCCATTCCAGTTGTAGCCGTTAGTGAATCCAGCATAGTTAGGCGTTACAGCACCGCTATTTTGACAACCGGTCAACAAACGCTTGCTAATTGTGTTTCCATCTTTATCATGATTGGCAGGAGTGGTGGGACCAGAAGCAAAAAAGTTCTCCCATGTACCACTATAGATTTCTTCAAATCCTGTTGTGGTCGGCTGATAAACATGAGTGCCTCCGGTAAGTCCTGTTTTACAATCCATCGAACCATAGGAAATAAGTGCCCTTCCTGTCGCTGCTGCAGGATACCCTTTCGCAGATGCTTCTGATTGGCATATACCATCTGCCCACGATGGACCTCCATTACTTTTAAAGGTTGAGGTATTCAATGATTGGTTTGCAACCCATATAATATGAGAATCGACGGCTTCTACTGATACCCACCCAGAGGTGGTTGAGGTTGAAGAAGAGGTAGAGCTTGAACTTGTTGCTTCTAAATCTTGAAAACCAGTTGCAGAGTCAAACTCAGCGGCACAGTACCAAGTTAAGTTTGCGGTAGAATAATCACATCCATCTGTACTATTAAACATCCAAGTATTCACCCCAGTGTATTGGGTGGTATTGTTAAATTGGTACGAATCGATAGATGCGGTCCAATTCAGACAATTGTTTGCTGTACTGGTTCCATTTCCTGTACAACCAGTTATAATTCGTTTACCGGAAATCACTGTTCCGTCGCTCATTTTATTAATAGGTGAATCAGGTCCATCGGAAAACATATTGCGAATATAGTTGTCTTCAACTAATTCCCATTGAGTATCAGCAGGTCCGGTGGGCATATAAGTTTTTGCTCCTGCAGTATCAAGGATTCTAGAACATAAAGTGGAACCATCTTTATTGACCATGGCTTTGGCTTGATGGACGCCCCATCC
Organism: Bacteriovoracaceae bacterium; assembly: GCA_028101965.1. GTDB lineage: Bacteria > Bdellovibrionota > Bacteriovoracia > Bacteriovoracales > Bacteriovoracaceae > JAOHMI01. Next base: position 1,965 of record JAOHMI010000125.1, on the reverse strand, counting down.
TTCTGCAGCCGCTTCTGCTGCACACCAATCATCAAAGTAACTATTTCCACTACCAGATACGGCAATATTCACATCACTCATTCGCATACTTTTGTTTGCAACCCAAACCATGTGATCTTTGTCATTGGTGGGCATTCCGGTGGAAGTAGATGAACTAGAGCTTGTTGATGTACTTGAAGAAGATGATCCTCCCCATTCAAAGGCACAGTAAAAAGAATATTGTTGAGTTGAGTTACCACATGTTGTGCTTCCTCTTGATACCCATTCATTTGCAATACTACCAAGATTATCATCTGTTCCCCAACGAAAGGAGTAGGCATCAGAAATTGAACTCCAATTATTACAATTATTAGCGTTCACTGTTCCATCATCGTTACAACCAGTTGCTCTTCTTGCACTTGAGCTTGAATTGTATGTTCCATCTGGATTATTTATTTTTATTCCAGGATCAGTTGCCCATACTTGGTCCCAATCATTTCCCATATATTCAAAATCAGTTGCTGCTACAGGGGTAAATACTTTTGCATTTGGAAAGCCTCTTTTGCAGCTTGAGCCTATATCTAGTGTATGACCCATGATGGCCTTTGCTCCACTCACGTATCCAGGCCAATCACCTGAAGATTTTTTAATATTTGCAAAGTTGTGGCATCTATTATCGAAATCATCTCTACCACTAAAAGTATTTGGAGCATGAGTCCCGTCAGAAGTAAAAATAACAATGTCACCATTGGTCATTGAAGCGGCATCAACTAATATGCCAGATGAGGTTGACGATGAAGAGCTTGAACTACTACTTGAGCTACTACTTGTACTTGAAGTAGAGCTACTAGTAGGTCCTGGAGATGGATTCCAAATAGATCCAGAAGTCACGTTATATGTATTAGTTTGAGATTCAGCATTAATAGGAGCAATTGTATAAGGGGATAAGGCGGTGGCGTCAGCCGTAACCGCATCACTTCGAGTTTCACTGTCACTGGTCACCCAATCTTGAGTTCCAATGTTTGCTTGATTTGCATTTCCATTGAGGAGAAAATAAGTATTGGTGGTCCAGTCAACTGCACCAGTGTGACCTTGTGAAAAGGCGTGATTAATTAGTGATAGGGAATATAAAATTGTAATCAAACGTGCTGCTTTCATGAATTTCCTCTCACTTTATATAATAAGCTATTGTTAGAACTGTATTCTATCATTATCAACTAAATAGCTGAATTAATAAAGCTTAGGATAATTTCTTCTCTGGTTGGAAAAATGGAGAAAAATTAAAAGTGACAATAAATATAGCCAATCTTTTCTCTGTTATTTATTTTGTGCTGATTAGCTTTTGTAAAACCGAAGGGGCCGGGATGCTTTTGTCAGATAATTGTTTAATTAAATTTGTAAAACCACCCTTTGCAATCAAGGACTCATAGGATGTGATTTTTTTGTCTTCTAAAAGAGTTTTCCCATCTTCAATTTTTGGAATCCAAGCAAAATCAGGACGTAATGCTGAACGGTATTCTCCACCGATTAAGTTTAGTTTTTGATCAAGCTCAAGGTCATATCGGATAATTTTAGTATTAATCACATCATTTTCTTCACTATCAATTTCTGCTAAAGAAGGATTATCGTCATCCGCATAATCGACAGTTAATTCAACTCCAATAATATAACGGGCCTGTTTTGCTCTGTTTTTAAGAAGCTTATTAGTTTGCTCTAAGTTAAATAGTGGAACAACCGCTTTTTTAAAGGATTCCACCATCTCGTTGGTAACAGGGTTAAAAAACTTCATTTTATAGCTATGAATCGCGTAATTCCATACGGCCGGTTTTGGATCCATATCAAAGATAACTGGTTTTCCTTTCCTCCCATTCTCTTTCAGAAACATCATCTAATCGAAAGGGAAATACAATTCCCTCTAAAATATCTCTCCTATTATTAAATATAATTGCAAAAGAATCACTCTTAATCAAAAGGTCAATATCAGTA
>JAOHMI010000124.1 GCA_028101965.1 Bacteriovoracaceae bacterium | reverse complement strand
TTTAAAGATTGCACTGCTGATTTCTTTTTTCTTTTAACGGTTGGTAACGCTAGCTTTGGCTTTCTTTTACTAGTATTTTTTGTAGCTTTTGAGAAAAGATGGCTAATAGTTTGGTTATTATATAAACTGGTTAGATGCGTATTAGCTGTTTTTATTTTAATCTCGGTGAGATAGAGATTGACTCCCAAATAGGCTGATATAAGAAGACAAAAATATAATATTCTGGTGCTGACAAATGTTGAGTTATAAAGGGAGATATTATTTGAACCCTGGAGAGTGTATTCTCCATTCAGCATATTAATGCATTTTTTTCGATTAGGATATGTATGACTTAACATATGGACCAAGTTAAATAAACTAACTTCATTCTGAGATAAATTAAAATGATTTGTTTTGGAATCATTAAATGAGTTTAGGTAATATGCTGGATATCCTAAGCTTTGACTGAGATAATTATTTAAATTTTTTATTCGAGATGTCCCACCTGTAAGATATATTTTTGTAATACCAACTCGTTGTCGAACTTGATAGCCCAGTTCCCAACGCTTAAAATCTGCGATTAAAGGTTCAAATAATTTACTCATAATATTGGAAAAAATTTTTTGATTTTGGTCCGCTTTTGCTATCTGATTTTCAGTAAGAACAAATGCATTTTTATGTTTGAATATTCGAGCTTCTTCTTCATTGACTTTATAATGTTGAATGATTTCTTCATCAATATGCTTACCGCCAACATATGTCTTATGAGAAGAGACGAGTCTCGAATTAAAAAAGAAATAGGCATTTGTCATTTGATGACCAATGTCTAAAATACAAAAATTTTCAACTGCTTCAAAATGATTTCTAAAATAGAAGTCATAAATGGAAACTTGAGAAGTCATCATGTATGGATTGAGTCTTTGGTTTTTAATTATATCAAATTTGTATTCGAAAAACTCTTTTTTGATTAAGGAAATGAGTGCATTGTAACCTTCATCAGTATCATTGAGCGATGTTCCAATGTGAGCTTCTGATAATGAATAGGGGATTTCTTCCTCTAGCTGAAAAGGAATCATTAAATGAGCTTTCTTTTTATTTTTTATAGGTATGGTGAGTTGCCGAGTTGTAAAAAAATCATTTTGGATTGATAAAATCAGTTTATGCTCATAGTTTATTCTTGATAGGAATTTCTTGAGTAATAGGATTTGGTCTTTATAAACTAACTCTGGGGCCAGGGCCAAATCCAAGTAGTCCACTAAAGGGTACTCTTCATAATTGAGTAGTTGAGGGGTACCCTTTGTAACCATACTATGAATTATTTTTATTGAATAGGAGCCAAAGTCCACACTAATTAAATGCATAAGTATATCTTACTGGATGACTAGATATTAGTTAAGAAAAAAGAGGTTGAGTAAAACATTCAGAAGTATTAGTTGACAAATATTTCAATAATCCTTGGTCGAAGTAAAACGGTTGGTTTCTTCTTTTTTTCTTCATCCTCGTCATCATCGTCGTCATCGTCGTCGTTCCCATCATCATCTCCATCACCATCATCATCTCCATCACCATCATCATTTCCATCTTCATTCTCATCATCATTTCCATCATCATCATCGTCATCATTATCGTCGTCATCGTCATCTTTTTTATCTATAAAAGTGAGCGAAGGAAGAGATACGATTGCTTCAATTGAATAAGTGACTCTATTTTTAGTCCCAGAAGCTATTACCCTAAAAAGTGTGGGACTCGGGCCAAACTTAATTCCTTTGGTTTCAAAGCTTTGTATTAATTTATCGAAATCCTCTTCTGAAATAACACTAATACGAGTAACAAAGTATTGTTTAAAGTCTTCTATGGTATTTATAGGATGTGGATCTTTCGGATCGTCGCGGTAAATAAAAAATTCTTTTAACTGCTCATCATTAATTTCAGGAAAAAGAGATCGAATCATTTTGTCGGTGATTTTATTTAGGTCGATCATGATCGCTCCATAAACCGTAAATTGATTCTTTAGGAGCTCTACTAATTCATCTGTCCACTTTGGGAGAAAGTATAGTTCAGAATAAGAGGACAATGGTGCAAATTTCGCGATCTTGTCATCTTGTTGAAAAGCAGATAATCCGAGCCCCCGTGATTCAAAGCTATTCTCATCAGAAATATAATATTTTAATACATCAATTAGTTCCTCAATATCCACTGCTGAGTTGCGTGCAAAGAAAAGTTCATCATCGCGACCTTTTCTCTCTATGTTTTGGGTTAAGGCTTCTTTTAAAGTTTCCTCTAAATTAAGATCATCCGCTTCATCTTCTTCATTTTCATCACTTGAATTATTTTCCTCATTTTCTTCTTCATCACTCTTATCTAAAAAACTTAGCCTTAGTAAATTAAGGTTAATCGAGTTTGATATATTTTGAATCATTAAATTTAGTGAGCCATCAAGTAGAGTAGATTTATGAAATTTATTAATCATATCTTTTTGGATAATTCCCATATTTTTAGTAATAGGTAATGGGTACATAAAGGGAATATTCCATATTTGATTGACCGTACTCATATCAATATAATCTTTAGCATCTTCATTCTTTTGTAGTAGATTGAATGCTTGCTGATATAATTCTATTCTTACCATAGCCAATTTAAGAGCCGATTGAGCATTTAACTTTGCTTGCTCGCGATCAATTAAGTCATTCGCTCTAATCTTTTGAATTTTAGACTCAAAAGTAAAGTCAATCATAAGGGCAGTAAGTATGGTTACAGCCGTTATGACCATAAGAATGGCGATACCACTTTGATTATTTAAAATTTTTTGAGCTGTATTTCTCATATTTAAAATTTTGTTACCTTTAATTAATTATCTCCATCATCTCCATCATCACCGTCATCATCATCATCGTCGTCATCATCATCTTCAAATTCTTGTCTTAGAGAATTAAGCTCCTTCTCTGTTTCCGGGACGAATCTTAAAGTAAGTGGAAGAAAAATTTGAGATGAAGTTCGCTCTTCTCCTTCTTTATCTGTATATGTAATTTCAATTTTCACTGCTCGAATTAAACTTTGTCCATCGTTCATTTCTCTTAATGAGTCCACAAACTTTAGTCGTTCTTCATCCCAAAATTTAAATACTAGAGAAGTCACTCCATCAAGAATTCTTTGACTTTTGATATTGTCAAAATCAATATCTTCTCCTGTCCACGGATTTTGAGTATAAACTCTGCGTACTAATGTTTCTCCTTCAGGTGGAGTCGCATCGTCATTAGAATTATCATCAGGCTTTTCTTCAAACTTTTTTAAACCATATTGAATCCAAGCAAATTGACTATTTTTTTCATTGATAAATTTTCTTCGATATCCTGTTGTTAAAAAGGTAAAGGTATTTTTTTGTTCAGATTTAAAGATTGGTATAGGTAATCCAGTGTCATTTGGGCCGGAGAAATTACGATTACCTTGATAGCGAGATAGGAACTCCTCAGATCCAGGTACTGTTTTTTCAGGTTCATTCGGGTCCTGACTAACAAAGACATTGGAGTGATAACGAGGAGAATAGATATGGCCAAAGTCCCAACTAAATCTTTGATAAAAAGCCGAAAGGGCTAAGTTTTCCTCATTTAGATTAATATTAAAATCCTTGATTTCATAACTTCGACTAGTACTTTGTATAACTGAGACCATGATGACCGCCAAGAGAAAAATGGCAATGAGGACTTCTATTAATGACATTCCAGATTGGTTTTTCATAGTTTTTTTAAAAGTTTAAATCGAGTTCAACCTTCTCGTTAGGGTTGGTTATCCAAGTGGATAAAGAATAATTAGTTTTATCAACTTTGTGAGTAATCGTAATTCTTATTTGCCAAATAATTCTTTCTACATTTGTTTTGACCTTCTCTAAAACCATTTTTTGAAGTGCATTAACGTCAGCAGCAAACTCAGCATCTTCAGCTGAAGCACTGCTATCCTCTTCTGGGCTGGGAATTAATTTGGCCAGATCAGGAAGCTCTAGTTTCTCCATTTCAACGGTGTAGCTGTAATTGCTAAATTCTTTTTCTTCAAATGTCTTAGTTTGCTTATATGAGTTTCCAAAGTTGGGTGGATTTAAAGTTGTTTGGTTGAGAATATTTGTGGCCAATTCATTCATGCGTAAATCTTCTTCGAGAATCCTAGAGTCATTAATGTTATAACCCTGAGATGAATAGAACGCTAAAATGAAAACCATAAATAGCATAACTGCTACAAGTACCTCTAA
>JAOHMI010000123.1 GCA_028101965.1 Bacteriovoracaceae bacterium | reverse complement strand
ATAGTTCCTAATCCTCATCATAAACGTAGATCCATGATTATTAGTTATGTGTCAGATCCAACCAGCTCCACTTTTCCCTACATATTTTCGAAGTCTTCAACTTATGATAATGCATTGGGGATTCTAGCTTTTATTGCCTTGGGGGATTACAGAAATGCTCAAAAAGTATTAGATGCCTTGTGGAGGAACTTTGATTACGACCGAAAATTATTTTTTAGCTACAACACTCATAACTCTTGGCCAAATTTAAAAGACGAATCGGGAGCTGTAATCAGAACAGGGGCCAACAGTTGGGTGGTTTCTGCAATCTATAAATACTTAGAGAAAATGAAAGAAATCTATCCTAATTACTTAGAGACTCAAAATGGAAATCAATACCTCTCAATGGCCAATACACTCACAGAGCAAATGCTAAAGGCACAAATTATAGATTCCAAAGACAAAAGGATTGGACTACTTTTAGGTGGGCACGGTCGATATGGTTATGAGAAAAATAAAACAACGGGAAAGGTGGAAGAAATTTACTTTAATGAAAAAATTGAATGGGCTTCACTTGAGCATAATTTGGATTTTTATTGGCAGCTTAAAGATTATCAAAAGTTTAACCCTCAACAAAATACACAAAAAGCGATGGCCTTACTAACAAAAGGCTTAATGTCAGCCTATAATACAAAGACCAAACAGCTTAACAGAGGAACTCGAAAGTATGTGAGGGATGATAAGCAAGCTCTCGATACATCTAGCTGGGCATCTGTTGTCGTGAAAGACTTAGGACGAGATAAGTTAGCAAAAACTATACTCAAGTCTAGTCAAAATTATCTCACCTATCCTAGAACTGAAAAAAGATTTTTTGGGCATAAGCCCTACCTAAATATGCTGGTTTTCGAAAGCTATAAGATTAATTCGTGGATGTATCCAGAAACTCCAAATCTTAATTGGAATGATATCAAAATTGCTTGGGGAGAAGGATCCTATGGAGTGGCATTGGCGAATTTTAAGCTAGGAAAAATAGTTAGCTATCGAAGAATGTTGAAAAAACTGGAATGGATGACTAAACCTGATGGTTCTGTCATGTATGCCAATAAAAATATTCCTTTTCAATTTTCGAATCAAGGGTCAGTTGCTTCAACTGCTTGGAAGATTATTGCCCATTACCCTGAGATCATCTGGTAATCAGCACAAATATATCAACTAAGCATCAGTTTTATTACGGCTAAATAAATTCAGAAAATCCTCTTGAATTGCATAGGCACAAGGAATCCAGACTAAGGTTAAGAATGTTCCGCTTGTTAAGCCCCAAGCCATGGCCATGGTCATGGGTACTAATAATGCATCCGATCCCCCTATTCCATAAGCTGTAGGAAGTAATCCTGAAATTGTGGTCAAAGAAGTTACCAGCACCGCCCGTAACCTCATACCAGAACTTTTAACTAAAATTTCTTGTAAGCCAAGCTTTCCTTCTTTTCTCATATCATCAATAAAGCTGATCAGAATAATTCCAGAGTTTACAATTATTCCAGCCAGACCAATTAAACCAATCATAGACATAAATGAACCGGGTCTTTGATGTAAATAAAAAGCTATGGAAAATCCAATCATGCCTAATGGAATTGTGGTCATAATAAGAAAGGGACGAAGGAAGGAGTTAAACATAAAAACTAATAAACCAAAAATCCCAATTAAGGCTAAGACTAAAGCATCACCAAGAGAGCTCATCGACTCCTTAGTCGACTCTTCTTCTCCCCCAAAAACTAAACTGATATCCGGATACTCTCCTCGATATTTAGTAAAGATTTCAGATAATTTTGCATTAGCAGATTGAGAAGTTTCCTTTATTCCATCCACTGAACCGGTCAGGGTCTTGGATCGCTTAAAATCAAAACGCTTAATTTCTAAGGAACCATTTTGAGATTTAATTTTAGCAAGGTCCTTAAGAGGAATTAAATTATTTCGAGAATCTGAAATATTAAGTCCCTCTAAATCACCGAGAGATTTTCTTCCGGCTTTATCCACGCGGACACGCACATCAACGTTTTTATTATTTAAAGTTGTCGGTCCTACCACATGGCCACTCATTGCTGATCGAATAGTTGAAGCCACAGGCTGTACTAACAAATTTAGACGAGACAGTTTTTCATAATTTAATTCAACAAAAATTTCATCAGGGCCTTGAATATCATCTAATTTTAAATTTGTTATCCCTTCATTTTTGCCTAACTCATTTATAACCTTATCTAGAAACTCATCAAGTCTTTGAACATTATTACCACGGAAAGTGGCATTGATTGGGTCTCCAACGGGAGGTCCATTAACCATGGCTTCAAATTGTACATCCACAGGAGAATTTGGTTTAAGAGGATTTAAGAGCTTTATAAACTCAGTATCTTTAATATTATATTTAGTATCATCGTTAACATAAATAATGATTAAGCCCTTATTGTCTCCAGTTCCCCCTTTAGGATCAGAAGGTCCCATATTACTAATTCCGGCTCGCGAAACTACTGCACGTACGTAAGGCTTTAATTCTTTTTCAAGGGTTCGACTTAACTTTTGGTTAAAAAGATCCGTTTTTTCAATTGTGTAATTAGTGGGAGCTTCAATTCTTGCAAGATAAATCTCAGTTTCCTCTGCAGGAAATAAAATAAACTTATTTCCAAAAATCATCAAAACGATCGAGCCAATCAACATGGATGAAATTATAAAACAGGTAATATAACGATGCCGAACTGCCACAGTCATCATTCTTTCAAAAAGATTAATGATACCTGAAAACCAATCATTCTTTTTTGGTTTCGTATCCGTGTAGTCTTTTACATTTTTCTTTCGAGAAGGAATCCATTTCTCAATTAGAATTAATCGAGTTGGTAATAAAAAGAATGATTCAACCAAAGAGATAACTAAAGCAATACAAACAATAATAGGAATGTATTTAATGAACTCTCCCATGATTCCTTTGGTTACAAGCATAGGAACAAAAGCCGCGATGGTGGTGAAACAAGTCGCAGTAATGGGCAGCCACAATTTAGAAACAGATTGAAAAGCAGCATCAATGGGCGACAGGCCATCCGTTTTTAAACGATTAAAATTTTCAGAAATAACAACTGCATTATCAACCATCATCCCTAGAGCAATAACTAAGGCTAAAATGGTAATCGCATCTAAATTAAGCGAGTTACTGGCCATTAAACCTATGGTTCCCATAATACATAGGGGCAGCGACATACTGGCAACTACTCCGGTTCTCCAAGGGAGAAAAATAAGAAGAAAAAAGATAACTAAAAACAGACCGGAAAAAGCATTGGAAGAAAGAATATCTAATCGATTCTTAACTTTTAAACCTTCATTATTGTACACATCTATTTCAAATTCACCCGCATATTTTTGTCTGTAAAAGCTTATAACTGATTCAACTTCTTCAACTAATTTTAGTGTATCAGCCCCGCCTTTTTTATTAATAATTATCAAAACAGATTTTTTTCCATTCAGTCTAGCTAATGTCGTTGCATCGACTGAAGAATCTTCCACTCTGGCAATATCTTTTAAATATATCGCCTCTCCTTCTAGATTTGCTCGAACCACGACATTTTCAATGTCTTCCACATTGATAAATTTTGCATCAATTCTAATTATTTTTTTAGAACCTTCATTTTCTAGACTTCCTCCCGGAATTGAAATATTTCGAGCTTGAAGAGTGGAAATAACTTCATTCACACCAATATGGTTTCTTTGCAATTTAATTGAATCAAGATAAATATTAAACTGTCTTTTTTGATGCCCAACTAACCTTGCTGATAATACTCTCTTATTATCTTCAAACTCTTCTTGCAGAAGTTCAGCAAATAGGTCTAATTTTCGATTAGTATTATCTCCGGTAATGGCAAGTTCAACAGCAGGAAACTCTTCTGAATTTACTTCCTTAAATTTTGGGTCCTCTTTCAAATCCGCAGGTAAGTCACTTACTCTGTCCACAGCTTTTTGTAAGTCACTCATGACTTCTTCCACATCAACATTATTCATATCAGCTCGAACAAATATGGAGCTATGCCCAGTCTTAGATATGGTCCGCACGTCCTTTAAACCTGTAACGGTTTTAATCTCATCTTCAATTGGTTTAGTAATTTTAATTTCAATATCTTTAGCTGAAGCACCTTCATAATGTGTATCAATTGTGGCCATGGCAAAATTAACACTAGGATAAGATTCAGATTGAATACTTTTAAATCCTAAAACACCATAAATGAAGA
>JAOHMI010000122.1 GCA_028101965.1 Bacteriovoracaceae bacterium | reverse complement strand
CCTAAAGGTGAAATAGCCACATTATCCAGATAAATTTCATCAAATAACCCATCAAAATATTCTGTGCGCGAAACAACACCAGTGTAGAATTTTTTAGTACTTAATTGATTAAACAAATGACTTTTTCCCAAAGAGAAAAGTTGCTCTTCATCGGAACTAGCGAGAAAACCAGAAATAGGATTATAAATCATTCCCCAATTTTTCTGATCTCCAACATTTTCCGAATGCAAGTAAGCCAATGATAAACTCCATTGTGCTAGCCCATTGGCAAACTCTTTGGTCCCATCGATTGGATCCAGAACAAAGCATGGATAAGTAACGCTGTCAGCATCCTTATACGTTTCTTCATCTAATATTCCTACATCCGGAAATTGTTCTTTCAGCAAATTATTAACGATTTCTGAAAAGGCTAGATCAAATTGAGTCACAATGGAGCCATCTTGCTTATTTTTTGATTCGAAATCATTATGTTTATTATCATGTAAGTATTGATCGATTTTCTCACAAACTGTTTTTTTGAGGGTTTGAAATTTCATAACTTTACCTTTTTTATCGTTAAAACCAAATTTTCAAGTTAGAATACAAATTATTATCATTTTAACTTACATCATAGGAAAGGTTATGTCGGCTTGTATTTTAATCCCAGCACGCTATGAGTCCACTCGGTTCCCGGAAAAAATGCTTTCTCCAATTCAAGGAATCCCCATGGTAGTCAAGGTGGCAAAAAATATGGCGAATTTTTCGCAGGATGTATATGTCGTTACAAATCATGAAAAAATCCAAAAAGCTTGTAATGAGGCGCAAGTAAATTGCCTAATGGTGAAAGACGAAGTACCAAATGGTTCCATGCGAATATGGCTCGCTTTTGAACGATTTTTACAAGATAAAGATTATGATTTTCTTATCAACGTTCAAGGCGATGAACCCTTACTCGATTCAAGGACGGTGCAAAAATTATATGAATTTCATCAAGCAACAAATTTTGACATCACCACTCTTTTAAAAGAAAGAGTGGATCATGAGCAGAGCAACCCAAATATCGTAAAATGTGCTCTGGCCAAAAATAAATCTCAATGCTTGTATTTTTCTCGCGCAACAATTCCTTTTAATCGCGAATCTGAAGAAACAACCACTTGGTATCATCATATTGGAGTTTATTGTTACAAGAAATCTGCTTTAAAGAAATTCGTTCAACTTGAAGAAAGCCCATTAGAAAAAAGTGAAAAACTAGAACAACTTCGAGCATTAGAGAACGGTTTAACTATTGGAGCTAGTTTAATCGAGCAAAAACAAGAGTTAATTGGGGTGGATACTCCTGAGGATTTAGAAAAAGTTAACCGTCTTCTTCAGACCAATTAAAATTCATCACCAACTCTTTAATATCTACAAAATCATCAAAGGCAATACTCAAGATAAAGAAAAAGGGATTATCCTCATTAAACTTTTCCACTCTTTTTACAATTCGAACTTTCCCTTCAACTCCTAGAGGTAGCTTTTGATCACCAAAGGAGTGAAAAGTTACGGTATCATTAAAGTTAATATAATCATTGGCTCGTTCATCAGATGAGCTTATTATCACGGTAATATAATCTTCGGAAATATCAACTGCTTGGACAGACGAATTAAATTCTGAATGCCCTTTAATTGTTATATTCAAAAAGACTTTTCGATTGTAAATATTTAATTGATCTTCTAATTCTAAGTTATGAAATATTAATTTCGGCCGATAAAAATATAATAACTTAGCATAAACTTTTGTTACTTTTCCTTGAAAGAAAATGTTTTGATCTTTTCCTCTCAATAAAAGAACATCACCCTCTGAAAAGATTTTCTTAAATCCCCCATCAATATTTTCCATTAGCTGAAAAGTTATTTCCAAAGCGTTGCTATTAAGATTTTTGATCAGGACGGGGTAATGATTATCTTCATTTTTTTGTGAAATTTTGAATTTATGATCATTTTGTAAAGTCAGGGTTTCTAGGAGGTCAAAGGTTTCTGGTACAAAAAAAGTGCTCATAAAGTCATCTCTGTTAAGTTTTAGAATCCATGACACTTTAATTCTAAAATCGGATAAGTTTAGCTACATACCTGTAGAACTATTTAACAATAAGTCCATCACATTAGCATTATGAATAGATTTCATCCCAATTTCAAGTTTTGTTAAATTTTTATTCTTGAAGTAATTTACTCGTTTAACATAAGCAATATGAGTTTTAATTAGCTTTTCCATTGGAGTGTTATTCAAGCTATGAATCTCTAAAGTATTTCCTTCGCGAAACATTAGCTCTATTTCTTCAGAATCTGAACTGAAGTATATTTCTATCCCAACCCCTTTTTCTGAAATAGTTATCAAGCGAGCTTTAAATTTTTCATTGTGACCTGACTTATAGCTAATAACAGATTTATTTACTAACTCTACTTTATAATTTAATTCTCCAACTTTATAACGTGGGTAAACTCTTTCTTCCTTTAAAGAAAGGACAGAAGGAAGAGGCATAAAAATTAATTTCTTTTTAATTTTTCGAGGAATTGAGAAAAAACTAATATTTTCACGCAGGTTTACTAATTCACATAACTGACCATCTTCAATATCAAAATTTTCTCCATCATTAAGAGGCCGTAGAGCAATTTCATTATTATTTAAATTATGATTGTAGATTCGAGTTGAAAGGATTTTGTTCTGACATTTCAGAACAAATTCAGTATTTGAATGTATAAAGTCCCCAAAATAAAGCTCTAGGTCCTTATAGTTTTGTATTTCTTTCCACATTTTCAAAATCCTAGTACTCATATTAGCATGTAACGCATTAAAACTAATTTTATGTACAAATATTGCTTACTTACCGAACAAACCCCTGACCATAAATGTAGGCTATTTTTTGAAATATTTGACCCTAAAGTGAAAACGCAAATAAATTAAGACAGAAAACAGGTGAAAGTATAGAATCAAATGCATAATTAATTTTGGAGTTGACCACTTGAAGTCTCTAATTTCAAAGAATTGGCCACTACTATTGTGCGTGTTCTGCTTTCTTTTTATTTCTTATTTGCTCGGTTATTTAGGCCATGGAACTGAAAATATTTTCTATTCCGATGATTCTTTGACCTATATCAAATGGTTTGAAGTCTTCTTTGGTCAGGCCAGTATGTCCGACAATATCGATATAGTCGCACTTAGAACCTTTGGATTCCCTCTTATGATGGGTTTTACAATGGGTATCCATCCAGTTTTTTTGATAATCATTCATTTTATTTTATGGATTTTCACTATTAAGCATATGATGGAGATTATATCGGCCCTGAAATTAAATCGAACTTTTACCATCAGTTTAGGTATTTTTTCTGGATGTTTAATTGACCCCATGATTCTTATTTTTCATGGACTCTCTGAGACTTTGTCCTACTTTTTAATTATTTATTCAACTAAATTGATAATGAGTGAGAAGCTTCGCTGGTGGTCCCTTCCTTTCTTAGGTTACGCAGTAGTTGTTCGTCCTAATTTTATTTACTTATTCTTGGTAACCTTAATTTTACTTCTCTTTAAGGATCGAAATAAAATCAAAGAGAAATTTATTAAAATTTTACCACCTCTAGCATTGGGAATGCTCTTCCCCATGGTTCAACTTTTAATTATGATTAATATTTTCTCGGTGAAAACTATTTCTTTTATAGATGTTCAGACTCTTAATGATTACTTCTTAGCCGATATGGACCGGAGAGAAAATAGCGGGAAATTAGCTGCCGCATATAAAGTTAGATTTCAAGAAACCAGAACTTACTTACAAAATACTTCCGAAGTTGGTCAACTCTCCACAAAAGTAAAAAAAGAATTAAAAGATCGTTTATTAAATTCACCAAGTTTATTTTTTAAAACATTTTGGAAACGCATAAGAAAGAACGGAACCATATCTTCCAATCTTATTGATATTTATCAAGAAAATAAAGCAATCAAAAAAATTAGTCGTCGGCAAAATACTTTTCTTTTTTACTCTGCACTTATTTCTGTTTTAATTTCTACCATATTGCTAGTTATTCAATTTCGATCAATTGTTGTGAAAGTAGACATACTCTTTCTTTTTTTAAACGCTCATACAGCTTTAAGTATTCTTTCTAGTGGTTTCTCTTTCTGGCAAGGCAGCCGTTTTACGATTCCCATCATGTTTACCTCTCCTATCTTATGGGCAATATTAATTATAAAACTAAGGAACTTCAGAAAGAGTAACGTGGGAATCTGATATTTGCACCAATAGCTCT
>JAOHMI010000121.1 GCA_028101965.1 Bacteriovoracaceae bacterium | reverse complement strand
ATCTTCTCTTTTTCTGCAATAAAATTAAGTATTAAATGGCGAACTTTTTCAATATCATCTTTTCCAAAAACAAGGACAGAAGAATAATGCAAATTTTCTTCAGCTTGATGATCCATTTTATTCACAGCAAGTTGCCTCATATTCGTATGTAGAAGTTTTAAAAGTGGACTTGATTTTGACAAATGGATTCTCGTTGGCCCAATGATAAAACGATTATTAGTCTTTTCAATTAGTTGGCAATCAAGAAGAAAATTAAGGATTTCGAGTACAAAGGATTCATTTAATTTGGTTCTTTGCTGAATCCGCCGGATAGTATTGCAATCTTCAAGCGAGACCAACATATGTATTGTAATATAGCCCCAATGGCTATAATAAACTGACTTTTGATAGTCATTTAATTCTTTATTTCGCGTTTTTATTTTTTTACCAATATCTTGAAACTGTCGACGTAACTCTTCCACCTCTAGTTTAAAATAATTCTCCAAGTCTACTGATCCAGACTTCTCGAATAAGTACAAAGTGATAAAGAATTTCTTTTCATCATAGGAAAACTCCAAAAAAGTCGCTATTTTTTCAATGTGCTCCAAACTGAAATGAACCTTTCCCCCTGAAAGTACTTGAGAGATAAAGCCAGCTTGGCAATTAAGATATTCTGCCAAGCGAGTTCGAATACCTCTATTCCCTTTCCGGTTAAAAATTTCAGTAAGATACACTCGATAAGAGTCATAATCAAAAATCATAAGCCCTGCTATTACATTTACTTAGTAAATTATAAAGTTTTTAATTTTATTTTCAACAAAAAGATAAGGAAACTATTAACAAAAGTGTTAAATTTTTGGGCAATAATGATAAAGAATAACTTCTGCTTTAGATTCAATCGCTTCAAACAGGAAAAATGATAAGTTAACTTAAAGGATATAATATGAATTTAAAGAATATCACCCAAACAGCGTTCATCTTCTTATTAAGCATTTCAGTTTATGCTGGAAATGGATCAAGTGGGGGTGGCCATATTCATACTGAACAGCAAAATCCTTGGTTTTTTCAAAACTCAAAGACTGTAAGCTACTGTATCAAGAAATCCAAAAGATTCCACTTTATAAGTGAAGAAAGACTAGATGACCTGATTCAAGAATCCTTTAACTTCTGGAAAATTCAATTCTCAAATGTAGATTTTCCATCACTCTTCTTTCATCCTTACGACCCTTTTCCTAAAGTTGCCACACAAGATTTTATTCAAATAAGTAACTGTAAAAAAGCGAGCATAAGATTTCAATTTGGAGTATTAAGTCGAAGAGAGAAAAAGAAAATTGGGAACTTGGAGAAAAAAATAGGTATTGCCTATCGAGAAAATTACGATAAGCAAAATATGCAAGGAAGTGGATTTGTTTATATTGCTCCAGAATCAGGCCCAATGAGACCAAAAAGTCATCAGTTGGCTAAGCAACCATGGAGTACTAATGACAATATGGGTTTAAGGCTAGCTCTTATGCATGAAGTAGGTCATATCTTTGGCTTGGCAGATCATCAAGCTAGTGGAAAAGACCTAATGTCGATTGGTTTTCTTGAGTCTGTAACAAGAATAGATACTCAATACCTTCTTTCAAGCTTATCTGAAAAAAATATTGAATTGAGTAAATACTTTAAACCTCTTGGCTATGGGCTGAAACCTACCTTTTATACTTTTGGTTTTGAAAGTGTCATTCCCTCTCAATTAACTAATAAAGAAGTAAATAAAGCGCTAGGGATTGATGATAAGATATATAATGGAATCATGGTCAAAGGGCTAGGAAAAATTATTGAAATCTATCTTATTCGCGAAGAAGAAGATGATGAAGAAAATGATATAACTGTTGCAAAAAAACTATTAGGAAAAATTAAATTACCAAAGATTCACACTCATATCGCTCGCACTCAGACGGCCCTCCCTTCCTCAGTTGCAGCATGGTTTCCTAAAGAGCAAACAGTCTTTAAGTTGAAAATGTTTGGTAAACATGAGCTTAAAAAAGATGATCCATGGAGAAAGGGATTAATTGAATCACCTGTCTCTATAATTCCGATTAAAAGAAGTATTATACTTAACAACTTAGACCTAAAACTCTCTAGTGGAAAAACAGTTAAAATAAATGTTACTCTAGGCAGTACACGTACCCCTACATTTTCCATGGCCATCAATGGAAATTATCACCCAGATATCTTTTCTCAAATGTCTCGCCCAGATCAAGAGTATTAATTCTGGATTTTATTTACACCTGACTCCATTATAGCTTCCACACATTGCTCGATCGTGGTGTCGGGGAAAAGCTTTAGGCTGGCAAAATTATTCGCTCCTGAAACATAGGGCTCACTTTGATCTTTAATCGAAAAAATGGTGATACGTTTAAACCTTAAACTTTTGGTTTCTTTATCAGTTGCCGCTTTTAAGCATCTTTTCATCACATGAAATGTCTTTCGCTTATCCTCAAAATCGATTCCGTCATAGAACTCATAAGTTAACCTTCCCGAATAACCGGAATACTGATAACTATATTTCTTTATTTCCGATTCCATTTTCTTAAAGAAGCGGATCTTATTATTATCAACTCTTGTGCATACTCTTTTTCCTGCAAATGATGCCCAACTTGATACTATGAATATTAGTAAAATTAATTTATGCATGTCCCATCCTTTTTTTAATCTTTTCAATTGAAGAAAAGTAAGAGGATATGTATTCTAAATTCCGTCCATGGAGTTTATAGGAACTGACAATTAGACAACATTGAATAAATTTCTAAAGAAATTCACTTCAATAAACATTATAGACACGCAAATGTCATGTTGATTGTATATGCATCCTTAGTGGTCGCATTCACCAAGAAACCTAGCCCTCCTGCCACATTCCCAGCAGTCTTTAAGGTATTTGCTCCAATTGCACTTCCCACCACAGAGGCAGCTCCACCGGCGATCATGGCCGTTTTGCTGTAATCAACTTGGCGGCGATACTCAGCTTCACTCACATTCCCCGTATACTTCTCGACTTTTTTTAGGATTTTAACTTTCTTCTTAGATGAGTCACAAAAATGCAATGCTTGTTTATACGCCCGATCATAAGCCTTGCCTGCTGAATCACCTGTTTTTGAAATTCGATGACGATTATTTTTTCCTTTTTTCACAGCATAGTGATGAGCACAGGAAGTAAATAGTAATATTAAAATCAAAAGTTCGTTCTTCTTTCTCATATTAGACCTCGTAAATTTTTAATTGTTATGTTTATTAATTCTTGTTTAAGGGTTGAGCATCCAAGCATTGATTTTGATAATCATATTCATACAAACACTTAAGAGTATGTTTATCGCCATCACTTAACATTGGAAGAATTTTAATTTTGATGGTTTGTTGATCTTCTTCTAAAATCTCGTATTGATTCTTTTTTTCTAAATATTTAGTCAAATCAATTTCTACACTATCACCATAGATCCAACTACTATCTTTCATGGCTTCTTCTAAAAAAGGCTCAATAATGCTCTTGGTGCTTCTATCATAAGTAAAACTATTGTCTTTATAGCCTGTAGCCAGCATCCCTGGGCCATAACTCATAATCGAATGAAGGTCATATTCAGTGTATTTGTAAACTTTTGGTTGACCTATGAAATCATAAATTGGGAAAACAAAGTCATCAATGTCATTTTCGATAAACTTATAAAATGAATCATCCTCTGGTGCATGGCCACCCACTAACTCATGAGCTAATCCCAAAAGGTGTCCGAACTCATGAATTAAAACGAAAGGAAAAGAGGTTTTAACCAAGTTTTGAAAACTCAGTTCTGCTGATTTAACCTCTAAGTGAATGAGATTTCTTTTTCCATCATGAGGAACTCCTAAGCCTCCCATACATTCTCCAACATATCGATCTGACTTAGTCAAAACTAAATAACTATGAATCATTTTAAACTCATGGCAATTATTCCATGATTTTAATTTCAATCCTATCCCTGTATTTTTTTTATTGAAATGTTGTCTTAGAAAAGAATCAACTTTACTAATAAATTTACTAGAAGGAGTTAATGCCCTACTAATGATTTCCATTTTTTGTGCTTGAAAATCTTCATCATTAAAAGCAGTCAAACTTGGATTATCTTTATTTATTTTCTTATATAATTCATTCGTATCTGAAAGGCTTTCTTCTATTAAAGATAGATCGACACCCCCATCAATTACACAAATATTTAGCCTGCCCTCTTTCCAAACATTGTCAGGGTATGCTAATCCTGAAAAACAATTCTCTGATGTGAACAGAATCATTAACAAACAAATTGCCGTGTAATTAGATATTTTAATTTCTTTCATTATTTTCTCCTTGCTTAAGTTCTTAAATTAAGCATAAAGAATTTAATTACTATTTCCTTAT
>JAOHMI010000120.1 GCA_028101965.1 Bacteriovoracaceae bacterium | reverse complement strand
TCAAAAGTATTAACCCTAAATACCAATAATTAGGGTTTCAATCTTATTAAGTTTAGAAACAGACCTAATTTAAATCACTTATTGGAAAAGAAGATTCCAGTTACTCAAATGAATACGTCGCTTCTTGAGTATCCTTTTTAACCGGCTTTGGAAGAAGCTTCTTTTCTTTCGAACTTGATCTCTTTTTTGTAGACAATGTCTTTTGAGGGGAAGGCGTCACTTTCATTATAGATAAATCCTCCTGTCCAGCTTCTTCTATTACTGGCAAATTCTCTAATGCAGCTTCTTCTTTCACAGGGACTTCTTCCGCGATAGCTTCTTCTTTTACAGGGACTTCTTCCGCGATAGCTTCTTCTTTTATGTCAAATGATTCAGCTAACCCTAATTTAAAAGAGGAATGGCCTAGCTCTTTTTCTATACTCGAAATTGATTTTCTCCCTTTAATTAAGAGCTTCCAATAATAAACCTGGTTCAGATCTAACTTAACCTTAAGCCCTTTGAAAGGGCTTTCGACTAATAATATCTTTGCCTCTTGAAAGTCAATAAATTTGGAAATTTGTAAATATAGTCGAGAGTAAATTTGATTATACCCAGTTACTTTAAACTGAAATTTTACTTCCTCTTGGACTAGAACTGCATTCTCTAGTGGTTTGAATTCAGTCAGTCTTGCTTTTGTTAGATCGATTCGATCAATAACAAATTTAGATTTTTTGATTATTCTCTTCTCACGAACTAAATTTACATAGTAAGTTCCATTTTTAGTCAGTGAGCTTATATCTAAGTTTTCTCCAGTTGAGTTAATCTCTTGCACGAGTAATGGTTTTTTTGACATAGGATTAGAGAGAACTTCTAATCTTAATTTCGATGGGAGCGTTTTATCAGATTCAAGCTTAATAATTTCATCGCTGCGAATTATTTTTACATTTGAAACTCTTTTTGTTGAATCATCCACAATGCGTTTTTGAATGTTTTTTGCTCGCCCTTGAGGAACAAGTTTCTCTAAACTTCTCTCTTGTTGATTAATTTGTGCCATTTTTACTTGAACATTTCCTCTAAAGATTTTTAATTTCCGACTAGTGACTTTTTTTCTAGATCTTACCTTCTTAACCTTTACCTTACCCCTAAGAAGCCTTACTTCTAAGCTTCCTGCATTTTTAATAAAACTGATTATAGTATTCTCTTTATCCGAGAAAAATTCAGTTCCTTCAATCCGAAACCTCGCAGATGAATCTGCACCTATAAACATGGATGAATTCGAGGAAATCTCTTTTTCACTATAAGACCATCCTATTTGATCGATCCTCTTTAATCTAACATCATTTTTTCTGCTGAGGATATTTCCAATTTGATCAATAGAATGAATTTTTTCGTTTGAAAACTTATACTGTGAAAGGTAGAACCCAAAAAGAAACAGGGATGTTATGAAAAGAAAAAGAAGGAAATTGAGAAAAATTTTATTGAGAGATGAATTCCCCTGAATCAAGGGAACACTACTCTTCTGTTGCATTTTGCCTCTTGAGAAACATGAAAAAGAGCTGTTGATTTTTATTAAAGATTAAATCTCTTCCAGAATCACTTTGCTGTGGAGGGGCTCCATCTTGAATTTCATCCACATTTACATTAATAAGCACCTCTTGATTTACTTTTTCATCAAAATAAGGAAGCTGTAAGGATTTCACTTGGCGCCTAGTTGAAATTAACCCCTTAACCACATTACATTGATCAATAAAAATAGGAGGGCAAAAGAAGTAATTAATTTTAACAGATTTTTTGAAGTCGGCCAGAAACATCAAAAAGTTTCGGATACCAGTAGAGTTAATATTTCTAATATTTAAAAACATAATATTTAAATCAGATCGAGTTTCTTTTATTTCATCTATACTAGTTGGAAAGTACCTGTCGATATCTCCAAAAAGTTGCAATTCTATAACTTTTTTATCAGTTTTTAGACAAATCTCTAAATTATCAAATTTCAATATTTTTTCGCTACTCTCCACTGCCTTATCCTTCAATTAAACCTGATCTATGCCCTTTCCCCATTAATTATGTCGATCGGGAGAAATTTATTAACTACAAGTTTTCTTCGTATTATCATCCAATTAACAAGAATGCTAAAACCATATAAGTATATTTTTCAAGCTGAAAGCTTATAGTTATAATAATATGGTTTACACCAATAGCAAAGCGTTCAAGTTTAATAAAAGGATAGAGAGTCCCTTGAAAATAAAATATAAATTTTTTCTTGTTTGTAGCTTTATTAGCCTACTATCTTTGTCTATTTTTTTTTACTTCTCTTATCAAAATATCACTCAAGATAAGACGGCTTATTTGCTAGAAAGGCATAGAGGACTTACTGAGAAGATTAACTCAATCATAAGTAAAAACATTGAGCTTACCTTTCAATTTAGTCAGCTCCTACTAAACTCTTCCATCAACCCTAATCTCAATGATGGCGTCCAAGATCTTCTTGATCACTATCAAGAAAAATACCAAACTCAAATTTATCGTGATGGAATCTCATTGCTTCGCTCCAATGAATTTGAAAAAAAGAGTGAGCATCAAAATTGCTCATTCTTGTCCCAGGACAAGAAATTTAGTTTTAATGTTCTACCTTCAAGCGAATCAATTCACTTGCTTCATTGGATTAATAACTCAGACTCGAACTTTTGTGTTTACATTCAAAAATCCATGATTGAATTGACCGGCCTCTTAAATTCATTCAAGCTCCATGGGGTTTATTGGCTAAAAAATAATAAATTTACATTACTCAATCAGTCATCGCCTATTTCGAATGATCTCTTAGTGCAAAACTTTATTAGGAATAAGCAAAAATCTTTGGAGGGAGGAGGTGAAGCCTCCTTGGGTAAAACCAACTATTTCACCTATCGCTCTCCTACTCCACAACTTGAAGGAGAAATACTCATCTTAACTAAAAAAGAAGATCTCTTCTCTGTGTTTAAAGATCTTTTGCTAAACTTATTTGGTTTTTTCTTCATGATTCTTGCCATAACTTTTGGTATCGCAATCTTTTTTACCCGCAGACTAACGAACCCTATTAACGAGATAATATCAAGCACATCTCTCATAGCAGATGGAAACTTTGATATTGCCCTTCCTTTACGCTCGAAGGATGAATTGGGCACCCTGACAATAGCAGTTAACAAAATGGCTTCAGATATTAAATTTTATATTGGTCAAATAAAAGAGAAAGCTAGAATTGAACAAGAAGTTCTATTGGCCAGTACCCTGCATGAAAACTTCTTTCCTGATAAAAACTTAATCCAAGAAAACAATCTAGAGATTTTTGGGAAAACGATTAGTGCCTCGGAGGTTGGAGGAGATTGGTGGGGAGTCAAAACTATCGGTCACCAAACTCTAATTCTAATTGGAGATGCTACCGGACACGGAGTCCCCGCCGCATTTATCACCACTATTTCCTATGCTTTTTACCAGTTAATGGATGAGGTGGATAAATTTAAAATTGATCATGAACACTACTCACCTGCGCTCATGATGACTGAATTAAACCGTATAATCTATCGATCAAGTAGCATGTATCAGATGACATTTTCTATTCTTTGCTATAACTCGAAAGATGATTTATTCACTTTGGCAAATGCCTCTCATTATCCACCTCTAATCATCCCAAAAGTATGTAAATCAATACAAGATGTGAAGTTTATTATTACAGACTTATCGGAAAGAATTGGTGAAGCCAGTTTCTCATTTTATAAAAATACTAGTTTTGCACTCAAGCCAGGTGAAAGACTGGGACTCTTAACGGACGGGATAACCGAGGCAAGGAATCAAGATGGCCAAGAATACGGAGAAAGAAGAATGCTCCAGTGCTTAATAGATAACAATAACTTAAGTAATGAAAAAATTATTGAACGATCTATTAATCAATTAATCAAGTTCACTCAGACCGATGCATTTGGAGACGATTTAACGGTTATACTCATTCAAAAGTCTTAAATTAAAAACCGATAGGTTTACCATGAAAGCGATGCCACCCTATCTCCTCCAAGTAAAAATTCTTTAAACAATCCTCAAGGCGTTTTATTCTTTAATGATTTTTTATTTATTGTTGATTCTGGAAACAACCGTATGATTTCGCTGGAACTTCCTTATTGATCTTCCTTTAAATCGTAATGAAAAATTTTTCCAAATTTACGCCGTTTCTCTTCTAGTGCAGACCCTAGGTACTGTCCAATCTGAACAGAATTAATGTGATCTTTTTGGATATTAAAAATTAAGCTTGAAGAGTTTCTCCACGCCAAGTTTAATCCAATCCCAGCACCGACTCCTTTCTTCTTTACATCCATCATAGGGTTTAATTTTTGAAAAGTGTGAATATTTTTTTGAGTAATTGTTCCAAATATATCCTTAACGACTAGCTTAACTTGTGAATTATTTCGCTTTAA
>JAOHMI010000012.1 GCA_028101965.1 Bacteriovoracaceae bacterium | reverse complement strand
CTTTCAATTCCCATTTTATTTTTATTTATTTCATGTGGTCACCGGAAGGATGCCAAGCACTTATTAAAGTTACTTGAAGCGGAAACTGGGCAAGATCATTCAATTGCAAAACTTTGGACTGAAACTGGTGAATACGTCGTTTATGAAAACGAAGTTACTGGTGAGTACTCGGCCTATAATTTAGAAAAATTAGACCGAGATCTGATGGTGGCCTATGCTGACTTTTCTTCTATAGCCATAGAGGGAACAGATATAGTTCGCAACCTGGAGAAGTTCACTGAGTGGGTCGAATCGGGCTACTGGGAAAGTGTCTATGAAACGGAGTATTACTACTATGAATACTGGGACGACTGGTGTGAGTGCTGGGTAGAGGACTACTACACAGAAACTTGGTATGTAGGTGAAGTGTATGTTGATACATCTCATTGGTACACTTATTACACAGGTGGAGGATTTAGGTTTTCAAATACTCAAGATGTTTCCAAGGATTTAGAAACCCTTGCTGCCTTTAAGCAAGACATAGCGAAAAAGGTTATTTCAACTAGCTTGAAAAACTCTTTACAGCTTTCTGTTGGTAGGGCCGATCGTATTGCAGGCCTTGTGCAAAAATACAATGCTTTAGAAAATCAAAGAGAATTAACAGGTGATGAGAAAGATACTTTCGCGAAGAAAGCCTTAGGAGTCAGTTTTAAAGACATTGAAGGCGCGCTTAAGAAAAAGAACAAAGGCACTGAAGAGTCTTATAAAGTTCTTTTAGAAAGAGCAGCTAAATTTAATAAAACAACTCCTGAGTTAATGGGTAAATTCTTAACAGAATATGACTTATCGGACTTATAAAAACTAAGAGTATAAATATGCAAAAATTAATTCTCTCTCTTTTATTTTTAATTACAAATGTATGGGCTTCGGAAGTTATTCCGGGGCTCATACCCCTTAAATACAGCTTGAAAGCTGCAGTTGATTTGCAGGTTGGTCCTCAACAAGCACATCAAATGGCAATTAAGGGACATGACATTAGTTTAATTGATATTAAAAAAAATAGTAATGTTTTAAAAGACAACAATTTGATCACAAATCATGTCTTAATTGATGCGAATGAGGCATTAGAATTTGTCGATATTCTACCCTCTCGATTAGGAATTCTGAAAGTATCGGCTAAAAAAGAAAATGGTGAGATTATTCATTTTTATCTATCAAAGAAAAATCACAATTTTTTATTAAGAAAAAATATACTAGAAAAGATTGGCTACAAAGTTCCTCAGACTCAATTTCTGTCTAAGATTAACTTATCCTTCAATGATACAGTGGATGAAGAATACTTTAAGGCCAGTATTGATGATAAGCTTTTGGCCAGTTCATCTCGCTGGGTTAAAGAAATCATTAAAGGAAATAAGAATACTTATGTCATTGAAGATGTGGTGGCTTTCTCAGCAAAGTCTACTATTTATAATCTTACCCTGGGAATTATGAATAAAAATATTCATCGCGATCGACGAGTATTAAGAAGCGTCTATATTCCAATATCTCTTGTTGATACATCAGAATCAGTTAATTTGTTTAGCTGGAAAGGTGCAAGAATCGTTTTAGGTCATGCATCTTTAAATCATGGCGCTTGGTTAAAGAATCAATATGGAACAAGTTATGAAGATGCAAGATGGATTTTAAGGAAAATCTTAAAGCTCTCTCGCTCTGATATTAGTGAAATCGTCGTAAGGTCTCATTACCCAAAAGCCATTGAGCATTTACTAATCGAAAAAATTATATCTCGGAGAAACTCGCTATTAAAGGTATTCAATCTAAGTAACGAGTTTTCTGAATTAGAGTTTGATCCAAAAATTAGTTACGGACAAGAATTAGTTAACGGTGATATTAGAAAAGAATTTTTTCCTGGATATGCTTCACGCTTTTCCTTTGGAAATCCTCAATCACCCTTTTCTAATTCAGAGCTTGGACACTATGCTTTATCAAGATTACAAAGTGAATCTTTTGCTGCAGTTATTGGCCAGCTTAATAACCTGATGGTGATTGGAGGAGAAAAAGCCTATCGAGAGAAACTTAAAGATATTGTCTTAGATCAGGGTTTGTTTTATCCCACTCAAGCAGTAATCGTTCCTAATATAAGAGGAAATATTATACTCAGTCGTAATATTATTACTGGAAATTACCTTGGGACAAATCATCAAGTTCAATCGGTGGATAACTTTGGGGTAAGTTTCTCTTTGGGAATGTTTGTGGGAATTGAAGGGCTAGAAGCACCATTATCATTTAAAGGTGGTGCTAACCTCTCATTACAACGAGTTTATTCCCATATCAAACCCTTAGAAAGTATTAAAAAAGCGATTAAAGAGCCCTATAAGAACTTAATCGTTCCACTATTTCAACAACAATTGGCCAAAAACCAAAGCTCTAATCTGGTTGAATCCAAAGCTAGCTTATTAGAAATGAATACTATGGAAAACATAAAGAAGAATTTGAAAGTAGGGGAATCTTTGATCATCTCTGACTTCATAGGGCCTGATTTTAACGTGGAGATTGGGGTCTCCCTATCTCAGTATATGATTTTAGATAAAAATCTTCTTAAAGCCTATGCCGGGTTCCAAAAGCAGTCCATGTTAGTTTCTCGGTACCATCTTTACCGAGCATCAAAGGATGAAATTCATATTTATCAAGACGATGGAAAGGTATTAAATCTAATGCTCTCACTACGAATAGATTCCTATATTCCTGTTGTTGGCATCTCTGGAAGATGGAGAGCTTCTAAAAACAAGATGAAATATTATCAAGTTGATCTAAATGAAATAAAACAAGAAAAGTCACGAGCACTAACTGCATCTATAATTAAAAATAATTCTTCAATTCTCGATGAGTATTTCAAGCCACATAAAATCGAGCACAGTATAAAGGATTTCAATTCCTCATTCTATGCTTTATTTTTTCGTCGGAACCGCATTAAAAGTTCACAGAAAATTATAGTTAAACATAAAGACGATAAAGAAAGTTACCGGATCACTCGAAGGTATGATGCCTATACAAATGGTCTAGACTTTGAGAACTTTGCCATCGAATCGTTTAATAAATTCTTTCAAACTATACTAGAATGGGATTACAATATTCAGTCCATTCCGTTTATAAATCCTGGTTTAACGATGGGAGGAAGGGCAAAAAATAGAGTGTTAGTCACTGAGTTTGATCAAGACCAGCTGGTATTTCAATATGAAAGAATTTTTAACGGGTTTAAAGTAAAACAGAAAAAAGCCAAAAAATTTCTAAGAAAGCTCAATCAAGAAGCAGGTTATAAAATTTTTGATCCCATCTCCATTAAATCGAGTCGATCAATCTTGCTGTATATTTTGCGACTTAAAATGAAAATCGATTATGCAGGTATCGTAAAATTAACCAATTTTAAGCGAGCAAGTTTTCGTTATATGCTAACTAAATATGGACAAAATCAATATGACGCTTTGAGAATAGAAGAAATGGCCGATCGTCTTATTAAATTACAGAATAAATTCATTAAGAGATTTAATCGAAAAAACATAAGCGCAGTGACCCTCAAAAATTTTCACAAATTTTTTAAAGTCTTCTCCAAAATGGTTACTCTCAAAGGCATTATGCTGGAACTAGGGGAGGAGAATGCTTTCTTACAAGGAGAAATCCAAGGTTTTAGACAAGGGGATGAAAAGGGAGATGAGCTCATTTTAAGTGATACATTCGGAAATTTACCAATTCCTTTACACTTAATGCCTTCGGAAAAAGTTACTCAAAAAATAAATATACTGCCAGGAGAGCTTTTGGCCACTTGGTTGTCGGAGAAAACCATATGAGATTTTTAATAATCACATTAAGTCTCTTTATAAATATCAATTTGTTATTGGCCCAAAAGTGGAAAGAGAATAAATGGCACTTGAATTCAACAATTAATCAAGTCACCATCGATATTGATGATATCCATTTTAAACAAAAAACTGTGCATCCTGGTGCCCAGTTGAACATGAAAGCATTAGGCAAGATGAAGCCTGCCACTAAAATCAAAATAGCAATTATTGATGGAGGCATCGACCACGGGCATGAAGACTTGATTGATTATCTAAGTTTTAAAGAAAGTGAGTGCTATGACAAAAGCACGATCCCTGAAATGAAAGATGATAAAGATGGCAATGGAATTAAAGGAGATTGTTTAGGTTTTAATTTCTTTGGAGAAAATAATCTTCCTGAAGATGAGGATGGACATGGGACTCATGTGGCAGGACTTATAACAGAACCGTTCGTCATAAATAACTCAAACCATTTGGAAATTCTCCCAATTAAAATATTTGGCCAGGATAAAAGAAAGAAAAAAAATCTTCGCACGCTAATCAATCAAGCCATCCGCTATGCAATCAATGAAGAGGTACAAATTATCCATTTGTCCATGGGATGGCCGCACTCTTTGCACACGGCTAAAATTGATGATGCCCTTAAACTAGCACAAGAAAAGAATATATTAATCGTTTCTAGCGCGGGAAACTCAGGACAATTTGCCTCAATTTATCCCTGCCAAATATCAAATGTCGTTTGTGTAGGTGCCCTTGATGTTGAAGGAAAGCCTGCAATTTTTAGTAATCATGGAAAAAACGTGGATTTTTACTTTCCTGGGGAAAAAATCCTTTCGACAATTCCCTCTAACACACTTTCTGGCCAACTTGGTATACGAGGTATAGGGTTTAAAAGTGGTACTTCTCAAGCAGCTCCACTTCTAAGTGGAATTCTTGCATTTGTAAAAAGCGCAAATCCTCTGCTTTCATGGCCTAAGATATTAAACAACCTCAAGGATTCAATTCAATTTGACAAGAATCAAATCTATAACATTGACTTAGACCGACTTTCTCTTTCAATCCTAGAGAATAAACTTATAGGCTTCATTACTCCTAATTTAAAAAACTTAGAATTATCGCTTCTTCAAAATGAATTAGTTTTAAATATTCCATTCGCTTATTCAGGCAAGAAGCAACAAATTAAAACTAAGCTAAATTGCCACAACGGATTAATATTTACAAACGAAATAGACCTGCCATCGGATCAAAGGTATTTAACATATAATTTAAAAAACTCTTTTAAAAATAAAGAATTGCTTAATTGCCAACTTACCATTGGAGATTTTAATAAACAGTATTTAGTAAATTTACCTCTTTATAAAAACATTCAAGAATCAGAAAGTTTCCTACTACCAGAAAAACTTAGTAAAAAAATCATAAAAACCCGTGCCGGAATAGCAGTCAAATTCTATTCCATACCTGCGATTGCTCAATCCCAAAAGAAGGCATACTTTTTTTCCAGTGGGGATAAGAAAATCCAAATATACTTCATGAATCAATTTATTCAAGAGATCTCCTTTAAAAAAGAATGTCGAGTCTTAAGGCTATGGCAACGAAATGGAGAACAAACCAAAGATGAACTAATAGTGGAAAAACTGTGTAAAAAAAAGTATATTCAGTACGATTTCTATTCAGTATCACTAAAAAAGAAAATACGCGAAATACAATTCTTTCCCAAAAAAACCATTGTTAATTATGATAATCTAGTTATAAAAGAAGGCTCTAATGAAATTATATTTGAATATCTATCTCCCGCTGAATTAACCATCGAGCAAAAAACAATCTTCTCTACAATTGATCTACCTAGTTCGACTCGACTGGTTCACTTAACTGCCTCAAAAGATAATTTTAAAAGTACATTTTCCGAAAAAATAACAAACAACATCAAGAGATGGGCCAAAGATCTTAAGTATCGCTATATACCAAATTATCGTGTTATTCTAAAAACAAACTCAAAGATTTTAATTGAAATTGAAAATAAATATGCTCTGATCGACCGAAAAACAAATAGAGCTCAATGGGTGAGTCACCTTAATCAATTTTTAATTGGCAAACCGAAAATACGACTTAGCCCTAACAAAATTATTTTAACCGAGCTCATAACCCCTTATGATTTTCAATTTATCATTCTAAATAGTAATTTCGATCTAGAGGATTACGGTTTCTTTCAACAACAAAATCTGGAAAATCCTTTGATTGAGCCATTTGTAACAGGAGAGAGTAATCCTATATTTATAATCAAATCTTTTTATCATCTTATGCACTTAAATTTCGAAGGATCACAAGGATACTTGATGAGCAAAACTTCAGTGGATAGGTTTGACTTTTTAGGAGGAGTTGAACAGCAGTCCCTCTTAACTGAAGTAAATCCAATGAAAGCCATATTTATTGTTGATGGTTCATCGGTTCATGAAAATAAATTCAGCCTATATCGAAAGAATAAAAGAATAAATTATCGCATACCAAAAGAATGTCGAAGCTTGAGTTTAATTAAATACTTAAAAAGTTCATACCTTCCCATAATTTGCTGGGACAAGAAATTAAAGCTTCTCCCTCTTGAATAAAATTTAATTCTCAAGGGAAAAGCTTTTTAATAATAATCTAATTTATAATCGAACTTCCATTGTATCTTGAAACTCAAGTTCTCCATTATGAACTTTCATATAAGAATCTATTTGGTATGTATAACCAAAAGGTACTTCAATGGTTGTTTGAGTTGGAAAATAAGTTTTTAGGTCAATTCTTGGATAGCAGCTACTACTGGTTAAGTTACATCCGAATGCATAACCGAGTTGTCTTTTCTCAATTTTTGTTGTTGGATTGAGTTGATAGAGCCTATAAAGTCCATCAAATTTTCCTTCTAATTTACCAATATTAAGTGATTTTAATTTTAAGGTAAGAGTGCGATTAGACATCACATCAACACTTTGATTAATGTTGTTAACTAGAAACTCATAAACTCCTTCTCCTGCCATTAAAGGAAATGCTTTTAAACTAAAGGAATTTTTCTTGTCTTCACCCACATCAAGTCTATTCCAAATAACTCTTTGTGTATTTTGTGAAAGTTTAGTTCTTATTCGTAGTGAATAGCGAGGATGAAGTGCACCAGTTAAAGTTACTTTTCTGATCTCTTTTGCTTTTGGCAAAAAGTTAAACAATTTATAGTTCCCCATCCTAGAATAACTGGAGTTCCTATTTTTTGTCCCAGGAGTCGCGAAGTGTAGATTCTCCCCAAGAACTTTAATTGTTCCTCTGAGATCTCTCGGTGTCACATCAATCATACTTGTTGAACTAAAAATTGGAGAGATTGTTTTGCTTTGGTTCTTATAGGCTAAAACGTTAGTGTACTGAACCTGAATTTTATGTCCACTCACAAACGGTAAAATTATTGTTTGGTTTTCCATTTTCCCATTGACCTGCATTGGTTTTGCAGGAAAGTTAAATTTGGCATAGCTATTTTCTACATATGGAATAAGGTCTAAGTGTAATTTATTGCCCAAGTCAATCCATGTCCGCTTTGGGTCCCAGGATATTTTAACTAAACTGACTTCAATATTAGTCGTTTGCTTGGGTTTTATGTTAATTCCGCAATAACTCCAGGATAATAGTTTTGTTCCACCAAGGATTAAACAACCTTCACCTTTAAGAACAGCATAGGGCTTACTTAAGTCGGTTAATTTTGTTACTCCACCAGTTCTATTTACTTTATAAGTAAATTTGATTGGGCCGGAGGCAGTTTTAAAATCTCCATTAAATTTAAGTTTAACAAAGCCGCGATTTTCTCCAGGTTTAATTACCTGTGAAAAAACAAAAGACGACATGACTAACAAACAAAAAGCTAATTGCTTCATATATTCTCCCTTTATGAGTATTTTGGAATCTTGAGACTAGCCAAAGAAAAGAGAATTGTTAACGAATAAAAAAGTATTAAGGGGACAAGTATTGATAAAAATGGTTCAAAAATGAACACTAATACTTAATATTATGAGGCATTATCAATTTTAACTAGCTTTTGGAATGGTAAAAATGAAGGCGGTATTTCCCTCTCTAACTTCATAGGTTAAGTCACCACCTTGTTCATTAGCGATATTTTTACTAATACTTAAGCCTAGACCTGTTCCAAGACTTTGAGTTTTCGTCGTAAAGAAAGGATCAAAAATTTGGTTGATGTTTTCCTCATTTATTCCCTTTCCAGCGTCAATGACGACCAATTTAATTAGATTTTGTGCACTTTCTTCCACTTTGATCTTGACCCATTTATCTTCATTCTCCCAACAAGCATCAATGGCATTATTAATAAGGTTAATCAACACTTGTTCTGTTTGAATATCATCACAATAAACTGTAACGTCCTCAAAGGGATCGAGATGAATTGGAACTTCTTTTTGATTTGATTTAACAATAGTTAGATCAATTGATTCCGTAATTAATTCTTGCAATGAGTTTTCCGCTCGCATTACTTCGTCAGTTTTTCGTGAAAACTTTTTTAATCCCCTTACTATCTTGCTCATTCTTTCAACTGATTTTACAATTTTTTTAATAAATTTGTTTTCACTATCAACCGCCTGACCTTTTTTAATCAAAAGCTCAATCGAGTTTGAAATTATTGAAAGAGGATTGTTAATTTCATGAGCGATACCCGCTGCCATCTCGCCTAGTGTTGCCAGTTTAGCATTCTGTAGTGACTTGATCTTTTCATTCTCCAATTGCTCTTCCAGATGCTTTCTTTGAGTAATATCCACAATAAAGCCATCCAAGGCATAACAATTTCCTTTATCATCAAATAATGGAACTCCTCTTTCATGAACAGATCTCGTTGTCCCATCTTTACATATAACTCGGTAATCAATTTCAAAAACAGATTTCGCCTCAACACCTTCTTGCACAGTACGATCAACATGCTCAGTATCCTCTGGATGGATAATACTGGCGTAAGAGCGAACCTTATCTTCGATAAAGTCCTTCACCGGATACCCAGATAAAGCTTCAACCTGATGATTGATAAACCTCATGGTCCAATTATCGTTCGGATCACACCGATAAATAACTCCTTGAGCATTATCAAATAATGATTGAATCATTCTTGAAATGCGATCATTTTCGATAGTAGTTTCTTGCAATTTTTCACGACTCAAATAAAGCTTTTCTTTTTTTAACTGCAAGGAATAGTACAAAAAGGTTAAGGCACCTGAGATAAGAAATAAAATAATAAAAATATAGGTCGTTTCAAATATATCTTTATTTTCCCTAACCAGTACTGTGCTAGGGTGAAAATTAATTTCAAAAGATAGGTTCCTAACCTGAAAAGTATTGAAATGAGATATTGATTTTTTTAGAAAACCTTCTGACTCATAAACAATCTCATTGCCTATGTGGACAGAATACTCAAAGTTTGGTTTTAAATATTTTTCAAATAGTGACTCCAATACATAGACACCAACAATAAAGCCAGTGTGTTTATCTTCATCATATGTCGGATGGAAAGAAAGAATTCCTTTACCTCCTTGAACCAGCCTAATAGGAGATGAAAAAACTCCCACACGTTTTTCGAGAGATAAGCTTAAAGCATCTTTCCTGTGCTCCTCGAAGTTTAAATCTAAATTCATTGCCTTCTCATTTCCTTTTAAAGGGGAAATTGATTTTACAATAGCTGATGCATTTGCCCATTCAATTGCTTGAAAAACTTTATAGTCATCGAGATAGCTCTTTGTATCTAATTCCCAAGTTCGCTGACTATTCGAAAGACCATGTGAGTATCTTGCAGTCAATCTGTCCATGGCCAGCATCAAATTCTCAAGTGACTGAACTGAGCTATCAAATTGCACTTCACTCAACTTAGTTAATGTCTTATCAAGGTTGATATCTTTAATTTTGCCAAGATACATCCATAAACTAAAAGAAGCTGAACTCAGTAGCAAAAATACAATTAAGGACTGCCATATAATTTTTCTTGAGCTAGGTAATTCCGAAGTGAGGTTTTCATTATCTTCTTTAAATTGCAATTTTAGTGAATTTTCTAAATTCTCTTGTCTTTTCCCGATGAGATGGGCAAAAAAGCCTAAAACCAGTGGAGCTGTGTCGATAATCAGAAGGAGACTATTTCCTGCAAATTGAGTTTCGATAAAACCCAGGTCCTGATCAATGGCAATAATCCACATTCCCAATAGGGGAAAACACAGGCCAAAAAGACTGCCATAAATGGTGAATTTGAGAGTAGTTGAAAAATTTTTCACGCTTTTATCTTCTCGGTGAAAAAAGAAGAATTTCTTAAGATTTTAGGCTATTATCAGCTTTATTATGAAAAACTTAACAATTGGACAAAGATATATGTCCTTGGCCGAGCCAGAGCTTGGTCTAGGGCTTCTAACTAACTTTACTGATCGAACTATTCAGATCAAATTCAATGCCGTGGAAGAGGTGCGAAATTATGGACTTCATTCAGCTCCTATTCGGCGAGTAAGATTTGAAATTGGGGATGAAATCGCAGACCATGATGGTGAAAAATTAGTTGTAGAGACAGTTACAACTGATGAAAATGGTCTAATCAGATATGTGAGTGATCAAGGTGAAGAATTTTCAGAAATTCTCATAAGTGATAAAATCAACTTTGTTAAGCCTGAACAAAAATTATTTAATCAATGTACTGACTACCATCAATCATATTTACTAAGAAAGCATACTAATGAGTTTCAACATTGGCTGAGTCATTTTCCTTATCGAGGAATGCTCGGCGGGCGAGTTCAGCTTCTTCCACATCAACTGTATTTGGTAGACGAGATTTGCCGTCGAGTTCACCCCAGAGTCATATTGGCCGATGAAGTTGGTCTAGGAAAAACAGTTGAAGCAGGTTTAATTATTCACCGATTACTCATAACTAAACGTGCAAAGAAAATTCTTATTATTCTTCCAGAAGCTTTATGTTTTCAATGGTTTTTTGAGCTTTATCGAAAATATAATATCTCATTTGATGTTTTAAGCGATCAAGAAGGCTTTTCAGATACCAAAGTCTCTACTTCGAATTTCACAATCATGAGTACAAAGTACTTATGCCTCAATCCTGAAATAATTAATGATCTGATCGCAAACTCTTATGACTTGATCGTTGCAGATGAAGTGCATAAAATTGATCAAAGTGAAAAAAATCAAGAACTCTTTAATCACCTCTCTCAATTAACGAATGCCATTAAGTCTGTTCTCTTTCTTTCTGCAACTCCTCAGATGAATGGCCTCAAAGGACACTTCGAAAGACTTCAACTTATCGATGCAAATCAATTTCAATCTTTTGAGAAGTTCCAAGAAGATGTCGGGCAATACATAAATCTTTCTCGGATAGTAAAAAAACTGCAGAATGAAAATTCATTAAGTGAAGAGGAGATTACTTTTCTTAAGGATCAACATTTGCCTGATGAGGTCATTAAAAGTGCAGACTTTAACAAAATTATTCAAGAAATTGTCCAGACCTATGGGCATGGAAGAGTCTTTTTCAGAAATACTCGAAAGAGTTTAGAGAAAATTAATTTAAACTTTCCTCAAAGAGTTATCCATACCTCTCCATTGGAAGTAAAAAAAGATTCTTTTTATTCAAAGGATATTACTTTCGATGAGTATGATGACCCAGCTTTCATCAGCAAGATGGAATGGCTTAAAGAATTGTTAGAAGAAAATTCAGAACAGAAATTTTTACTTATTTGTCGATCAAAGAAATTAGTCATAAATATTGAAAATAAATTAAAGAGAATTTCTAGTTTAAAGAACATTGCGACCTTTCACAGCGATCACAGTCTTATGGCCCGTGATCGACAAGCAGCTTACTTCGCTGATCCCCAAGGTGCTCAAATACTTCTTTGTTCTGAAATAGGCAGTGAGGGAAGAAATTTTCAGTTTTCTTCTCATCTTATTCTCTTTGATCTTCCCTTATCTCCCGACAAGCTGGAACAAAGAATAGGCAGGCTTGATCGAATCGGACAAAAAAATAATATTAATATCCATATTCCTTTTATTAAAAATAGTTGGGAAGAAGTCTTATATAATTACTTTCATCAAACGATGAGTCTATTTAATCATTCAGTAAATGGGAGTAATGGTTTTTTCGAACTATGCTCAGATAAACTCAATCAAATGCTGGAGAATGTAGCCTGCTGGTTAGAAAATGATCAAGCAAAGTTATCAGTTCAATTAGGAAAATGGAAAAACGAATTTATTGAATTTTCACAAGAACTTGAAAAGGGACGTGATGTTCTGGTTGAACTCAATTCATTTAACCGCGAAAAAGCTAATCTAATTAACTTCGAGTTGGCGAATGTGGATGTAAGCGAGAAGCTGCAAAAATTCTTAGAAGATGTTTACACTGTGTTTGGAGTAGACGTGGAAGAGCTTGGTGACGATATATATTATATTAAACCAGGTGACAATATGTTCATCTCTTCCTTTCCCTCATTAGATAGTGATGGTTTTAGCTACACCACTAACCGTGCGCTAGCATGTGAAAACGAAGAAATTCAATTTATGACATGGGATCATCCACTAGTGGTGGGTATCATGGAGTATATTTTAGGAGAGCAAGTCGGAAATGCTACCATCGTCACTCGAAAAAAAGAGGGTAAACCAAAGCCTTTTCTAGAAATGAACTTTAAGCTCCAGGCCATGGGCCCTCAAGAATTTGAAATAGAAAAATACGCCCCTCCTCTAACCAAAAGACTTCTCCTCAACCTTCAAGGGGAAGATCATACCCAAAAGTTTCCAGCAGAAAAAATTGATCAAGTGGTCCAAGATGCTAATCCAAATATTAAAACACAATTAAGTGGGATTGAACGTTCATCTTTGGCGAATCTTATTTCCATTGGAGAAAAAGCAGTTGAGTTATGGAGAAAAGAACAAATATCAGGAAGCTTAGAAATAGTCGAAACAACAATTAATAAAGAAGTTAAATATCTCGAACATAGTCAGAAGAAAAATAATTACGTTCTAACTCGAGAAATTCAGCTGCTAAATATCCGAAAAGACGAAATAAAACTGGCCATTGAAGAATCAAAGGTCTATTTAGATTCTTTTAGGTTTATCTACTAAGAGTATACGGAGAATTTTATGATCAGTACATCAAATGTAAGTTTAGGCTTTGGCGGAAGAAAGCTCTTTGATGAAGTTAATATTAAATTTACTCCTGGCAACTGCTATGGATTGATTGGTGCTAATGGGGCGGGAAAATCCACATTTATAAAGATATTATCGGGAGAGATTGAATCACAAACCGGTGATGTCATTATGAATCCGGGTGAGAGGCTCTCTGTTCTTAGACAAGATCATTTTAAATATGACGATCATGAAGTTCTGGCCACAGTTCTTATGGGCAATGATCAGCTTTATAAAATTATGCAAGAAAAAGATGCTATCTACGCAAACCCTGACTTCACCGAGGCAGATGGAATTCGGGCCGCGGAATTAGAAGCAGACTTCGCAGACCTAAACGGCTGGGAAGCAGAATCGGAAGCGGGTATACTTTTAGCCGGATTGGGAATCCCAGCGAGTTATCAAAATAAAATGATGAAAGATCTAACTGGTCCAGAAAAAATAAAAGTTCTTTTGGCCCAAGCCCTTATCGGTAAGCCAGACGTTCTTCTTTTAGATGAGCCAACAAACGGTTTAGATATAAAAGCAATTGTATGGCTAGAAAATTTCTTATTAAACTTTGATCGAACAGTTATTGTGGTCTCCCATGATAGACACTTTCTAAATAAAGTATGTACTCATATTGCTGATATTGATTTTGGTAAAATTACCGTGTATGCGGGGAATTACGATTTTTGGCGCAAGTCTTCTGAACTAGCACTTAAACTTAGATCAGATCAAAATAAAAAAAATGAAGACAAAATTAAAGAGTTAAAAACCTTTGTTCAGCGCTTTAGTGCAAATGCTTCTAAATCTTCACAGGCAACATCTCGGCAAAAGCAAATTGAAAAACTAGAAATTAAAGATCTTCCTATCACCACTAGAAAGTATCCTTTTGTCCTGTTTAAGCCTAATAGAGAAGTAGGAAAAGAGATTCTCAAAGTTAAAAACCTATCTAAGACAATTGATGGTGAAAAAATCCTCGAGGACATTTCCTTTACTTTCAATAAAGGGGAAAAAATTATTCTTTTAGGGGAAAATGATTTGGCAAAAAGTGTACTCATGAAAATACTCAATGGCGAAATGGAGCCAGACTCAGGAACTTTTGAATGGGGAACAACTATTACAAAATCTTTTATGCCTAAAGATAATTCAGAATATTTTATGGATGGAAAATACAATTTAGTGGATTGGTTACGCCAATACTCCGAAGACAAAGATGAGAACTTCATTCGTGGTTTCTTAGGTAAAATGATTTTCTCAGGCGAAGAAGCCTTAAAGAAAACTAATGTTCTTTCCGGAGGTGAGAAAGTACGCTGTATGATATCTAGAATGATGCTATCTGGAGCAAATTTTCTTATGATTGATGGCGCGACAGAGCACCTTGACCTAGAAACAATCACATCATTTAATGAAGGGTTAACCAATTTTAATGGTTGCCTACTATTTACTACTCATGATCATGAGTTCATTCAAACAGTGGCCAATCGAATAATTCAAGTGGATGGAAAGATGGTGTACGATAAAACCGGTACTTACGATGAATACTTAGCTGAAAAAGTTCTTCAATAATTCAATTAGAGTTATTTTCCTATCAACATATCTAACTTAGTGATCAATCACATAATTTCGATAAGTTAGTTAATGGAACTAGTCAAAGTCGTTCTTATATTTTTAATAGGAATAATTTATTCCGCAAATGCAGATCCTCCAGGGGATTCTTTTGCGACGGAAATTGAATTAATTCAAGGTAAACAATACGTTCTTATCTCTGATGTCATTTCAATTCCAAAGTTGTGTAAAGAAATATTTGCATTACCTAAACAAAATATTTTTGCAAAACCTAAAGATTGTCTGGATAGATATAGAAATAAAAAACAACTTGCAAATGATCTATTTGACAATTACTTGGAAGCGATTTTCGATCAACAAGAGCACATTAGTAGTTTTAAAAAACTAAAATTTAATAAAGTCATCAAAGATGAGCATCGGGAAATATTTAGCCATCTTGCATGGTATATTGACCAGGGAACGCTTGAGTTTAAACATCAAACTTACTCAACCAACAAGGAAGAATACTTTAAAAGCTTAAGCCAGCTGGCAAAAAAGCTTGAGATTGAAGATAAAATTTATGAACCTAGTAAACCCCAAGTCAGTACTGCGAGTTTTCATGGGAATTATGCTTCTCCTCGTTGGAGAAATATGCAGAATGATCAATTTATTCAATTGTATAACATGTATAGTGCTTTGCGAATTGAGCATAATTTTCAATTACGAGAATCCACATTCTTTCATTCACAAAATAAAAATTCATATAACTCAAATTTCTTTGAAAAAGGTGTCATTAAAATTAAGGAACAGGATGAAGTAAACCATAAATATTTCATTGAAACCAGATCTCACTTTCTTTCTCCCTTAGAAGAGTACAACGAGCTCGATAGAATCTTTAGCGGCAATATGGAGGAGATGGCAGAGCATATGGCAAAAGAAATAGATAAGTGGATATCTCACCCTGGATTACTAGAAGGATTAACTAAGCACTATCTCTATAACAACCCGACTGTAGATATACTGAGAGATCTTACGGAGAATGAATTTATAGCAAGACATAACCCAGGATTAAAATATAAGCTTTTTAATTCCCTAAAAAATAATATTACAGTGGATGAATTCAAAAAACACTTGGTTGAACATAAGACCAATTTGAAAGAGAAACTAAAATCCTTACCATTTTATGAAGAGCTTTCTCCACACTTAGAAAAAACTTATCAAATGGTTCTTGATGAACCGAACTTCAAAGCAAGTTATCTTAAGCGATACTCAGAAGCGATTGAAGGAATCAAAGCTAAAGACAAGGTTAAAATTATTGATGCGGGATTATTACTCAGGGAACCAGAAACCTTGAAAAAATTTAAGCTCTATGAACCTCTTAGAAACACACTTATTGAAAACATAACTGATTATAAAAGTTTAAATATGATTTGGTCTGAATTAATACAGATAGAAGGAGAAGATCAAATTGGAAAGAATAGAGAAATTGCCGAAAAAATAAAAAATGTTCTCTTATCTGGAAGTTTATCTGATAAGGAAAAAGAAGCAGTCAAAAACATCTCACTCAGATTTTATCTAAATGATTTTGAGATTTATCAGGAATTCTTTACCGATTTCTCCTTTAAAACTGAAAACTCTGATCACTTTTTTGAATTCAAAGAGTCAGGATTCTTTATTAAGCCTGAAGCAAAAAAAAACTTACCATTCTTTTTAACAGAAGTTATAGAAGAAATCACAGCTTATCAAGGAGATGAGGCTTTTATTCTCTCCACAAAACAAGAATGGTACCTAAAATATCTCCTTGCTAATTTTGACGAAAAAGTCATGCTTGAATTATTCGCAAACCAAGGAACTGAAGACTTCGCTTTTAATTACCTTAAAGAGGCTGGTATTAAGGATCCAAGTAAGCTAGGTAGCATTCTTCCAAGTAATCGAGAATTACTAAGATTTAGACTTGAGATAAGCCAAAGAGAATTATATGAAAGAATTTTAAATGACAGCGATCTCAAGCCACAATTCATCCAACAAGTAATTCAAGAAATTATTAATGACCCCAATAAAGCTGATCTATATTTTATGAAAATTAATGGTATCACCAAAGAAAATGAAATCTTTCGCCAACAACTTCAAACTATTTTTGATCAACTTGCTAGCGAAAATAAATTTATTGAAATAAATAAATTAACTAAACTTTTTGAAGATAAACTAGGTAGAAAATTAAACTTTAACGATCAAAATTGGAAGATACAACCATTTTATAAAAAATTGATCAATGCTTTTAAGCGTTGTAAAATCACAAATCCCTCTGATTGAACTGTCTAACTTTTAATCAATTCATGACCGCAAGCTGACACTAACGAAAATTATTATTCTTATTTCGCATCAAACCTATTAATTTTTAAACGCCTGAGTTGGCCTAATTATTGTATCTATACACATGTCTTTCTAACTTAAGACAGTCTTTTTATTCTTAAATACATTCTAGGGGGGCCAGATGTATAAAAACTTAGTCATTATCATGACATTATTTCTCTTATTTTCATGTCAGCAACAGGAGGAGCAGGGTGACTCTTCATCTTCGGACGCAGCTCCAGTTCCAACCTCTCCACCAGAGGAGATAGTTTTAATTGAAGAAGTAACCCTAGCTTCTATTTTACCAGACTTTGAACAGCAAACTCTTAATTTTTCCATACTCAATTCGGGCGATTTAGATATCAAAGATCTAACTCTAAGCTTAGAAAGTTCAAAGTTATCTATATCAAATAAACTAGACTTCACATTGAAACCAAAGGAAAGTAAAACCTACTCTCTTTCGTTTGAAGAATTAAATATCTTAAATCTCTTTGGTACCAATGAATTTCAAGTAAAGCTTTTTAAAAGTAATAAAGAATTCTTAGATGAGGAGTATTCACTTCATGTTCCTCATTTTGACGCCCAAATCAAATCCACCACATTAGATAAATCTCAATTGAATATCGAATATAAAATCAATGAACCCTTTTCTTATGATATAGATGAAGTGAAAATATCACTGCTAGCGAGACCGATCGAATCACAAGTTGATTTCACTACCATAATTAGTGATCGAAGTGCAAGCTTAGCCGAGACTGAAATTCAAGTTTTTTCTTTTAATCGCGAGGAGATCACTGAAAGACTAGATGGTCTTTATAATGGGGAAGAGATTGAACTATTGGTCTCAATCAAGCTTCCTGAAGAGCTGCCTGAGATTGATCTTTTGAATAATGATCAAATCAGTAAAAATACTATCCCGCTAACTAAAAGATACGCTGATCTAAACCTTGTCTCTCTAACCACCATTGACGATACCTTGCAAGTCAGGATGAAAAACACAGGTGCTTTTAATTACAACTTTGAAAGCGGAAAATTATTAGTAGAGGCAAATAACATTTCTAATGAGATTCAATTACCTCAGAATATCGAAATTGGTGAAGAGTTAGTCTTCTCATTAGACCTTGGACAATTTTCCCTATCTCTGGGGCAAACATATTTATTTGAAGTTTCCTTAGTGGATGTTCCATTTGAAATTGATCCTAATCTAAAAAATAACCAAAACAGCATCAAGCATTCAACTCCGGCACCACCACGGCCAGACTTTGCGATCTTACTTCCATCAATTAATCAAAGCGTGAATCAAACATCTTTCACTGTTCAAAATTTGGAAAATGATTGTTATCAATGTGATCAAATGGATCTCTCTATTATTATCTTTCATGGAAAACAAATATACCAACAGATCAATCGAACAATCGATGCACCCAGCTTTTTAACCCCGGTTAGTGTTACCATCACTGACGCTGAACTTAATTTAGAAAAATTTAAAGA
Organism: Bacteriovoracaceae bacterium; assembly: GCA_028101965.1. Taxonomy (GTDB): domain Bacteria; phylum Bdellovibrionota; class Bacteriovoracia; order Bacteriovoracales; family Bacteriovoracaceae; genus JAOHMI01. The sequence goes on along the minus strand of JAOHMI010000012.1, from coordinate 27,860 downwards.
CTATTTGGTTTCTGTTCAAGTAAATCCAACTCAAAGTATTATTGAAACAAACTATCTTAACAATCAGGTAAGTTTCCAACGTTCACCAAAATACAACCATGATCTCACTCTTAAGGATGTTACCGTTAGCGATGACCAAGTCCTGGCAGGTAAAATTCGTAACAACGGCTTATTGCCAGTTGAGGGATTTTCACTTGATTTAAACTTTACTGGACAAACGATCAATCTTGATCTTGAGCAAGGTGATATATCACTTAATCCTAACCAAGAATTAATATTTAGCTACGATCTAAACGATTTAGAATTAAACTATTCAGATGATCCCACTTACACGCTTAATCTAAATTACGATACAGATGAGTATATCTCCAATAATCACGAAGACCTTGAGATCAACTTTCAACTAATTGATTTTGACTTAAAGGCTCTCACTTTTGACCAAGAAACAATATCTTTTACGATTAATAGTAATCAAAAAAATATCTATTCGCGGCACCCAATAAATGTTCGCTTAAGTTTTACGAATGTTGAAAATACTCAAGAATTTAGCTTTATCGAATTTACCCTTAATCAAAAGACCACAACTTATCCCTACACCTATCAATTAACTTCGAGTGACGTGCAAAAACTGCTGGCCTTCGCTGATGGGCAAGTCAATGTGGATACCAGACTTCAAGTGGAAGTCGATCCGGAAAACTTATTTGCTGAAACCAATGAAACTAATAACACTAATTGGATCCAGAAGCGTTTAGATAAAACCAGATTCGAGCTGGCCATTGAAAATGTGACTCTCAATGGTGATTACATTGAGTACACCATTACAGAAGAGAGCTTAAACCCGGCTTGGAAAGATTGCCTAAAAAACTGCCCCACGTATGATCTATCCATTGCCATATTAGATACAGATAACTTTTATGTCTATGATGGGTACTTAGTAAGCACCGAAGGGATAGGAAAATCTGGCCCTACTGTGGTGCAGATGCCATTAACGGATTTTAACCTCCATGCCGGTGGCAACTATGAGTTTATCTTTACGGTCGACCCGGCAAATCTGCTCAATGAAATCAATCAAGAAAATAATGTGACCTCGAAAAATATTTTGCTTCCCGATGCAACAGATTTTGAGCTGATTTCTTCTAACTTAGACTTAACGGAAAAAACTCTGAATATTAATTACAAAATAACAGACTACTACGATTCTGTTACCAATCCTTCCATCTCTGTTTGGTTTGAATATGACGACAATAAAGCAACAGCACCTCGTAACTATGAGGTGGAAATCTCAGAACAAGAAACCATTAAAACATTAAGCATTGGTGGCCAAGAGTTAAGCTCTCTTCTAAGTTTTGCTTCAACGGATACAGATACATCGGCCACTATGTTTATCAAAATTGATTTCAATAATTACGTCAATGAATCGGACGAAGAGAACAACCAAATTTCGAGCAATGTGGTCATACCTAGAAAAATGCCTAACTTAGTTGTTTCAGATATTTCCTACGATGTGGAAGACTATATTGTCACCATAAAAAATGTAGGGGAGACCTCCATCTTTTTAGGAAGTGGAATTTATTTTCATGTCACACTTATTCTTCCCGATGGACGATATCTTGAAAAAGAAGTTTATAACTTTATGACCATAAATACTGAAAGAAAGGTTAAATTCAAAATGCATCAGCTACAGGCCGAAGAAGATGTCCCGCTTAATGTTCAGATCATTGTTGATTCAAGTAATTTAGTTGAAGAGTTTGATGAGTTCGACAATATGATTAATACAACTATTCTATTTGAGAACCTACCAAAGCCCGATTTTGTTATACAATCTGTAGAAAGAAACGATTTGGATATCGTGGTTAAATATACCCAAGAAGGGGACATCACGAGTCGTAATTTCGGAAAAAGAAATCAGGTTAAATTAGAGCTTCTCACCAATGAAGGGCCAGTGGAAATTGCGGTTGAGGAACAATATATTTACCGCAATCGTTCCTTTACGGCTTATTTTCCTATCTCACTTTTAAGCGATTATCGAAACCAAGACATCACTCTGGTAGCAACCATTGATTCGAATCAAAAATTCTCAGAGTCCGATGAGCAAAACAATCTAATAACTAAAATTTTTAATTTACCTGCTCTGGGTGCCGCTGATTTAATAATTGAAGATATTATTCTCATTTATACCCAATCCAGTTATAAAATGTGGGTGGTGGTTAAAAATATTGGAGATGAACCGCCTTATTCGCAGTATGGAAACATTCCATCTATGTCTCTGGCCATTCCTGAGTTAGGGGTAACCAATAAGAGTGAAGCTTGGGAAATTGTAGGCGTTCGCAATCGTAGTATTATCTATTCCTACTTTGGAAGCTCCCTTGGGATAGAGGATCATGTTAATGAACTAAATCAAAATGTGGACTTAACCATCAACGTTGAAATCAATCCTCATCAATCTTTGAATGAATCCAATTTCCACAATAATCAATTCTCTAAAACCATCAACTTTCATCCCACCAATACGGCCGTTTCTTATGTTCCAGGTTGTAGTCGAAACATTCGAGCCTTGCCTCCAATTAGAGATGAAAATATAGGATTTGTAAGACTACCTTTTATCTACGAAGGAAACTGTGTCTCTCAATCAGATGAGAACTTTATCATCAACTGGTCTTACCAAAAGACAGACTCGACTCGATCTAAAGGTGAATATTTTGAATCGATCCGAATGTATCCCGGAAAAGTTTTTGAAACATTCATTAGTTTTGAGGAATTCGAAGAATATGAAGATGTGATTAGTTTTGAATTTTCAGTGGATGATACCAATAGTATAAGCGAGTCTGATGAAAGTGATAATAACTTCTCTATTTTAATTGATGAAATACAAGTTACTCCATTTGAATAATTTTATTGTCCCGCTAAATATTTAAATTATTGAGCGGGACTGACTAAAATGAACTTTTGGATTATCTTCTAGGAAGTTTATCCTTTGGACCATGTAACCTATAATCATCATACTTTGGAAGTTCATAAGGAGGATCATCATGAGTCGGTGGCTCAGAAGATTCAACCTCTATCGTGAATTGAATAGAATCACAAAGAGATGGAGATCCGTCATCGCATACTGTAACCGTTACTTCATAACTCGCTTCCTCTTGAAACTCCTGACAATTGAGAAGTCCTATATTATTATCAAAGAAACAGCCTGGAGGAACTCCTACAGCATCAAAACTAAGTAAGTCTCCATCTGGATCAGTAGCATAGAAGGGTAAAACTAATTCTTCACCTTCTTCTAGTATAATATTTCCTTGATTTAATAATACAGGAGCACGGTTCACATTATTCACAACCATGTCTATTGAATCTGAAAAGTAAAGTGAACCAGATTGAAAGACACTTATTGTTATACTATAAATTCCAGCTTCATCATAGGAAGGTGTGGCCTGCAGTATACCAGTATCAGTATTAAGCACGGCAAACCCAGGTAGAGAGTCTGAGCTAAAAGTGTACGGATCACCTACTGGAGCTCCAATGATGTCGCCATTCTCATCAAGGATAGTAAACCAGTGATCTAAAAACATTCCCTCATCGACATTAAAAGAGTCTACGTTAAATTCGGTTGGTGTTTGAGTAAATGCCGTTAATGATAAAAATAAAGTTATAAAAAAGATTTTCATAATTTTCCCCCTTCAAAGATGAATTGTTTTTGGTAATTCAATTTTAAAAGGAGTTGAACTTTTCGATTGGTTTGATTTAGTTGATGTTCCATAAACTATTGTAACTAATCGAAGGAAAAATTTATCTCGATTTGTTCTATAGGTTCAATGCACCGAAGATTGTTTGTCATCACGAATAACCATGCTCTAGATTACCTAAATATAACTACTTAATAACTCTCTTTATTCTCTAACTGCCCTATTACAATGGTGATGATCGATATTCCAAATAGTTACCACTTTTGAAAATGAATCTTATTCATAAGTTAGGAACGAGCACCATTATTGTAGGGCAGTTTAAAGAGTATACGATAAGTGGTTGAGACAAATAAAGAGGTTTAAATTGGAAGAAATCTTAAGAGTATTTTCTGCGCCTAAAAATAGTAACCTTCAAGCTGATGTACAACTTTTTCGACTAAATTTAATCACTTAATAAAATTGGTTTTTCTTTTTAATAATTGGGCATACTCAAGCAAAAAAAACCGCGTTTGAGAACATAGCGGGTTAATCTTAGTTTCTTGAATAAATGTAGTTGAGACTTTGAAATATTCACTAAGTCACGATTTCTCTATTCATTAAATTAAACATTCTTTAATTTATCTATATGTAATTTTATGAGGAAAACAGCTCATTTAAAGAGCATTCTTAAATATTAATAATATCCTGCATATTTAGCTGCAATCTCTCTAAACAAAGAGAAAACTTAATTGGCATGTTGCGGTTGTAATAGACCCAATAACACAAACTTAGTTTGTCTTTTTATTTTAATTAAAGAATCGAAAAAAGGATGCGATGAAGTGTGCTCTTACGAAGTCAAAATAACTAACTATAATAATTAATTTAAATTAGCTTCAATACCAGCCAATCCAACAGACTTAGCAGACTGAATAAATTCACGTAGAAATGAGTGTCGGTCATTATCAGCTCCTACCCATCTCGCTAGAAAAGGAACTGCGAAAGGTTTAACACATACTTGTTCACACTCTTGTAAATTATCATCTAAGACTTCATTGATGATACTCCTTACCACCAAAGCTTTATTAACTTCTGGAAAAAAATTATACCAATCAGTGATCTTTAAACTTAAATTCTCAAATGAGTTATCTAGATCATACTGCTCTAAAAAATCATCATAATTGACTGGTAAGTTTCCATCAATAAATCTAGTAGCATAGTGAGCTCCAACTGCACCTCCTCCAGTTGCGCCACCAACATTTACCGCTATATTTATGAGGGCACTATTTGTGGGAACTCCAAAGCTCCACCGAGTAGTAGCCGACCACCCACCTCTAGCTGCAAATGGAATCAGATATTTTCCTGCGAGGACTCCAATGACAACAAAACTTATGCCAACACCAAATCCTTCATTCCTAAAGTGTTTATACATTTTTTTTAGGTTTCTAATATCTGTATCAACGAAGAAATCTAAATCCGCATTATCTTTTATAATGACACGATGATTGAAGTAACCATCTGAGCTCACACGCATTGTCCCCCAGTATTTATTATCAGTCACAAATTCGCCTTGATATACTTCTAGAGTAATGTCCTTTTCACCGTTTTTAGAGTATGTAATCTCAGCAATTTGCTCTTGGGCAAAAAGACAAAATGAAGCTATAAACAAGATTATACATGTGAGTTTATTCATTAAAATTCCTTAGATGATCTTTACTTGGGGTTTATTATTGTCCATTTTTTATTTCACGCAATTAATTGACTGTTGAATTGAAAACTTTTCAATCAATTTATACGGACGAAATTGTATAGAACTAACTTTTTGATAAACAAAATCATCACCGGATAAAAAAACTAATGCTCAAGTGAAATAAAATTCATAAGATATAAGGGTTCAATTTTAAGGAGGAATCATGGCTAAACAACTTTCATTGAAAGAGGGTTTTCGTTTACTTGTTGCTAACCGCGGGGAAATCGCCACCCGAATTTTTAGAGCTGCCACAGAGCTCGGAATACGCACAATTGCCATCTATAGCCATGAAGACCGTTTCTCAGTTCATCGTTTCAAAGCAGATGAAGCCTATCAAGTAGGTGAAGAAGGAAAACCACTTGACGCTTATCTCAACGGATCCGCAATTATTGAATTGGCCAAAGAGCTCAACATTGATGCGATTCACCCAGGATATGGATTTTTATCTGAAAACTCAGAATTTGCTCAAAGCTGCAAGGATCATGGCATCGTCTTTTGTGGACCTCAGCCAGAAGTACTCGATATATTCGGTGATAAATTATCCGCAAAAGAAGCGGGGTTAAATGCAGGACTTAAAATTATTCCTGGATCTCCTGGTGAAGTAAAAACAATTGAGGAGGCGAAAAAGATTGCTCAAGATATAGGCTATCCTATCACCCTTAAGGCTAAATCCGGTGGCGGTGGGAAAGGAATTAGAAAGGTTTCCAGTGAAAAAGAATTAGAAAACGCTTTTGAAAGATCTCGTTCGGAGGCCCTCTCTAGTTTTGGAAAAGCAGAGATATATATTGAAAAAAATATTCAAAACCCTCGGCATATTGAAGTACAAATTGCGGGAGACAACACCGGTCAAGTGGTACACTTTTACGAGAGAGATTGTTCCATTCAAAGAAGACATCAAAAAGTTATTGAGATGGCCCCTGCCATTAACTTACCAGAAAAAACTAAGCAAGATTTATTAGAGGCTTCCGTGAAGTTAGGAAACTCTGTCAATTATACTGGAGTAGGAACAGTTGAGTTTCTCGTTGATGAAAATGGTGATTATTATTTCCTTGAAGTTAATCCAAGAATTCAAGTTGAACATACAGTTACGGAAGTCACCACTGGATTTGATTTAGTTCAAATTTCTATTTTGTTGGCCATAGGAAAACCCCTTAATCACCCCGCTATTAAAATTGAGTCGCAAGAGAGTGTACAATTTAAAGGTGTGGCTATCCAATGCCGAATTACCACTGAAGATCCGACTAAAAACTTTGCTCCTGATACAGGAAGAATTCTTGCGTACAGACCGGCTCAAGGATTTGGTATACGCTTAGATGAAGGGTTAGGAACCAGTGGGGGAACCGTTACTCCATTTTATGACTCCCTTTTAGTTAAAGTAACTGCTTTTGCCAATGATATGAGATCAACTCAAAAGAAAATGCTACGGGCCTTAAAAGAATTTCGAATTAGAGGTGTTAAGCATAATATACCTCTGCTCCTTAATGTTGTGGATCATAAGAAATTTGGAGCAGGAGAAGTAAACACCCATTTCCTGGAAGAATATAAAGAAGTCTTTAATTTTGCGCAACCAAGAGATCGTGCCACTAAAATGTTAAACTTTCTCGCCAACTCAACGATTAATAATCCCCATCAATTGGCCAACAAGAAATTTGAAAGGAAAGAGCAATACCAACTTGATATTCAAAAAGAAGATACTTCTCCTTCTATCAAAACTGCCAAAGAAATTCTCAGTAAAGAGGGAGTCAAAGGACTCCAAACTTGGGTCAAACAGAAGAAAAATCTTTTGCTAACTGATACCACCATGAGAGATGCTCACCAAAGTCTTTTTGCGACTCGTTTGCGAAATTATGATATGGCAAAAATTGCAAATTATTATAAAATCCACGCTCATCAATTCTTCAGTTTAGAAGTATGGGGAGGAGCAACCTTTGATGCTTCCTTCCGCTTTCTTAAGGAAGACCCTTGGTATCGTTTAGAGATGCTGAGAGAAAAAATTCCAAATACTTTATTACAAATGCTTCTTAGAGGAGACAATGCTGTTGGATACACTAATTATCCAAAATGGGTGATTAAAGATTTTATTCGTCTTGCCTGTGAAAAGGGTATTGATGTTTTTCGTATTTTTGACTGCCTCAATAATATCGAACAAATGGCCGTTGCCATGGAGGAGGTCAAGAAAAACGGAGGAGTGGTTGAGGCGTCTATTTGCTATACGGGTAATATTATTGACCCCAGCAAGACGAAATATACTTTAAAGTATTACACCGATATGGCAAAAAATCTTGAAAAACAAGGTTGTGATATTTTATGTATTAAAGATATGGCAGGTCTGCTTCGTCCAAAAGCGGCAGAACTCCTTATAAAAGAGTTAAAGAATACTGTGGATCTTCCTATTCATTTACATACTCATGCCACAAGTGGAACCAGTGAAGCCATGTGCTTAAATGCCGCTCGATTTGGCTGTGATATTATTGATGGTGCCATCTCTTCCATGTCAGGTCTCACTTCACAACCGAGTTTAAATGCCATGGTTGCGGCCCTCGAATTTAGTGAGTTCAAACCTGATGTTTCTTTAAGTACTTTAGATGAGCTAGGTTTATATTGGGAAGGAGTCAGAAGTCTGTACCAAGCTTTTGACCCGGGTGTTCGCTCTTCCACCACAAAAGTTTATCAACATGAAATTCCCGGCGGACAGTACAGCAATTTATTTGATCAAGCTCGAAAAGTTGGTGTCAGTGCTGAGGGATTTAACCAGCTAACAGAAAGATATCGTGAAGTAAATCAACTCATGGGTGATATTATAAAGGTGACTCCTTCTTCAAAGGCAGTAGGGGATTTCTCACTCCTTCTTGATCGGAACAATCTTACAGGGGAGCAGCTTTTAAAAGACAGACCAAAACTAGATTACCCTGATAGTGTCGTGAGCTTTTTTAAGGGACATATGGGGATTCCTTATGGTGGATTCCGAGATGAAGTTCGGTCTTTAGTTTTAGGAGAAAATGCTCCTGAACCCGCTAAGGTTCAAGTGGCCGAAGATGATTCCTTTGAACTAATTAAAAAGAAACTTAGTCTTATTTTAGAACGTGACGTGCGTGATACAGAGGTCATCTCTTATCGACTTTATCCAAAAGTCTTCCTTGACTACATGGACCATCTTACCGAATACGGAAATGTTTCACTACTTCCTACACAACCATTCTTCTATGGCTTAGATTTAAATGAAGAAATTAAAGTAGATTTAGAAAAAGGTAAAACCTTATACATTTCCATTACTGGTGTTAGCAAGGTTGATGAAAAAGGTGTTCGCTCTGTTTTCTTTAGTCTTAATGGCTTTCCTCGTACAATTCAAATTACTGATGAAGAGTTTCATAAAAAGCATGGGATCCAAAGTAACGCCAAAGCTGACTCAAGTAATCCAAACCAGATTGGAGCCCCAATGCCCGGTAAAATAATAGGGATTAAAGTCAAGCAAGGTGATCAGGTAAAAGAAGGAGATCCACTTATTGTTACAGAGGCCATGAAGATGGAGTATGTGGTCACAGCTAAGACTGATGGAGTTGTGGCAAGCATTCCGTTGCCTATTGGAAGCGATGTGAAAGAAGGTGACCTCATTCTTACACTAGATTAGAAAGTATTTTCTCCTGAGTTATATACTCGTTTAAATTCTTCACACAACTGATGAAAATATTGAAACATATTGAGTGAAGGAATTCTCTTAAAATAATAAAAACCTTATTATTCAAACTCTACATAATGTAATATTATCTGATGCATCAAAGCTTCGAGAGTTGCTAAATATTTCAAAGGAAGCTAAAAGTTATTCTACAATGAGATATTTATTCACATTAATCTTCTTTTGCTCCAAACCAAAATAGTTTTTCTAGCTTTTATTTACCATCTCCTTCAACGCAGTAATTTAATTACTTAACTTTAGGTTAGTTTTATAGGTTATTAATTTTCAATGACTAATGAGCCGTATGAAGAGTGATGCTACCTGAAGGTCAACAAATAAAACTGCCGAATTGGCAAAAAGGGGCTCATAAATGAAATTAATTAGTAAATTTTTAATTATTTCTCTTCTCGCATTTACACTTAATAATAAAGAAGCAAAAGCAGGTATCGTACTTCTTGGTAGTAGTGGCGGATCTGCTGGAATGATCGTGGGTGGAGTTGTCTCAGTAGCTGCCGGTGGAACAATTGGCTTCTATGGTCTTCTAACTCATATGGTTTGTATGTTTGGTGGTTGTGATGATGGTGCCATCGCAGGAGTCATCGGCCTATATGCTGTGGGAATTGGTTTAATTATTTTAGATGCTCCTGAGGATAGTGAAGACACAAACTATGTGCTTCGTGATAGCATCGCCCAAGAACTTAGCCTTAAATATAACTACCTCCCAATAGAAACATCAAAAGCTTTTGCAGCTAAAGTAATTGCAGAAAAAGAAAATGATACCCATGTCATGAATGATGGAACCTTAGCCAGCTATGTTGATTTTTCAACTGATGAAATAAAAAGTTTAACGAGTCATCTGAATCTATATCCAGATGAAACAGAAGAACTTATCAAAGATTTGAAGTAATTTAAATTGAAAGGGATAATTGCATTAACCCTATTGATTTGCCTGGGTTCTTGGGCCCAGGCGAATTCATCTATGTCCTTAGTTGAACAGCTATGCACTCTTCGTCACAAAAGTGATGCTATTGATTCGAACCAATCATCTTTTATGGGATTACTTGGCCTAAATATTAGAGTAAAAGTGATTCCACAAAAATTGATTAATGCCTCCGAATTAATTGAATATAAATTAACTAAGCCAAATAATAGTAATCAACAAAATAAAGCAAACCACATCCATCTCTATCTTTTAGGCCAATCTGATCATTACAAACAAAATAAGAATGAAAGTGATCGCATTGCCACGAGATTAAAAGAGATAAATTATTCAAATATTCAAAAACTAAAAGGTGTTGCTAAGCGATTAAGAAAAACTAAAAATTTTGACCAATGCTTGGTTGAAATGGAGAAAATTCACCACTTTTTGCAAGAAGTAGAGAATAAACAGAAACTAGTGAGTCGCGCGCAGAGGTATCTCTTAGAAAAAGATCATCAAGTGCTAGCAAAGAATATAAAGAAAAAAGTTAATCATAAAACTAGAATTAGTTATAATATAGGATTAGCAGAATTAACCAAAAGATTAAATGCTCAAAGTGAACCTGTTGCAGTCATATCACTTCATGCGAATCAAAGAGGGGAGCTCTTTGATTCCAATTGGAATGCTATACCTCGCGAAACTTTTAAGCATCTTAGTTCTTCAATTAAAGCGTTGGTCATTTACTCCTGTCACATCAAGGCCGTGATTAATTTTTATCGTTTATACGAGCTAAATGCTAAAGGGATCAAAGTCTATCTTCCCACAATTACAAAAAAAGACCAATGGTATTTCAATGAAAGTATTCCTGGAAATTTTCTTCCTCAGTTTTTAAAAAAAATAAACAAAATTAAATACTTCTCGCCAAAGAAATTTTCTAGAATTGAAACTCCAAATAATTGTAAAATTGAATTCGATCAATCCTTAAGTGAGCATATTAACGGTGAACTTGGAGTCTTTTTAAATCGTAAGTTTATTGGATTCGTAAATAGTGACATAGAGAGTATTAATTTTCATTGTAACGATTTATTTAATTCAGAGGTAATTATTTCGATGAGAAATATAAACCGATTTGAAACAAATCATGTATTAAAGTACAACCATAGCGTTCCAATCAAAATTTACAGAAATGAAGAGTTAATCATATCAGATGCCTTAATACACAATTTCAAAAATGAAGCTTACTTAGGTAGCAAAGGAATACTCCAATTTGATTAATTAAACTTTGAATCAAATTAAAAATATATAATAATTAAAATGAATTGTTTGATTATTTAAAGGCATTCAGCCCAGTCACTTCCATTCCCACAACAAGAGAGTGAATTTCATGGGTACCCTCATAAGTGTATACAGACTCTAGGTTACACATATGTCTCATTGACTGATACTCAGAACTAACGCCATTGGCACCAAGCATATTACGAGTGGTTCGTGCAGCATCAAGAGCAATTTGTACATTATTCATTTTGGCCATGGATACTTGAGCCGGGGTGAAAGTTCCAGCATCTTTAAGTTTTCCAAGCTGATAACTTAAAAGCTGAGCTTTTGTAATTTCAGTTGCGATTTCAGCTAATTTTTTTTGAGTTAATTGAAACTGAGCAAGAGGTTTTCCAAACTGGCTACGCTCTTTAGTATAATTTAAGGCTTCGTCAAAACATGCTTGAGCCGCACCTATCGCTCCCCAGCTAATTCCATAACGAGCTTGAGTTAAACAGCTTAGAGGCCCCTTAAGTCCTTCAACTTTGGGAAGGATGGCGTCTTTTGGAACTTTAACATTATCAAAAACCAATTCACTTGTTACAGATGCACGCAATGAGTACTTCGCTTTAATTTCTGGTTGAGTAAACCCTTCTAAATTTGTTTCAACCAAAAAGCCGCGAACTTTTCCTCCATCTAATTTTGCCCAAACGATGGCAATATCTGCAATGGATCCACTGGTAATCCACATTTTTGCACCGTTAAGAAGATAATGATCTCCCTTATCTTTAGCATTTGTAATCATTGAACTTGGATCCGATCCATGATCAGGCTCTGTTAAGCCAAAGCAACCAATCGCTTCACCTTTGGCTAATTTAGGTAACCACTTATCTTTTTGCTCCTCACTACCAAAGGCAAAAATAGGATACATAACGAGAGATGATTGAACAGAGGCAAAGGAGCGAAGTCCTGAATCACCTCGTTCTAATTCTTGGTTAATAATTCCATAACTAATATTACTTAAATTAGCGCAACCATATTTTTCAGGAAGTGTTGAGCCTAAAAGGCCCAATTCGCCAAGCTTAGGTACAATGCTTCGGTCAAAGTGACCCTTCTCGTAGTTTTCTGATACGGTTGGCATATATTCATTGGTGACAAACTTTCGCACCATTTGTTTAATTTGCTTTTCTTCTTCTGTTAGAATGCTATCCAAATTCATGTAGTCTAATTCTTGATACATTTTTTACCTCATTTATTAATTATTTATTTTATTGCAAATTTTCGTTGGGCTTCATCACCCATGGCCAGCAAGTAAGGATTATCTCCCTCTTGTGCCTGTTTAAAGTCTAGCTTAGAACTAATGTTATTAGTGTTAAATTTCACTAAGCTCTGACCAATTGCGCCGCCCATTGTCATACCAGGACCAGTTAAAATCAAGCTATCAGGAGCAAACTCTTTTATGGCAATTTCCATCGCTTTTGTAAAATCATAGGTAGAATGGACTTGATGACCTAAAGTATAATCCCAGAGCTCTTGTAAATCTGTGCTATAGGGCTGCCAAATTTTTCCTCGACCATCAATCATTGGAATTTGTGGCTTAGAAAATAAATCCTGTTTTAATTCTGTCTTTGCTTTATCTGAAGTTTCACGCAATAGAGGAGTATGAAAAGCAGCATTTCCAGGCAATTTAAAGGGAAAATGCTCTTGAACCTTTGGCAGTTCTTTCAACAGCCATTTTAAGGCTTTCTCTTCTCCACCGAGAACCATCAGTCCACCAAAATGGATGGATGTATAAACTTGTCCATGATGCTGATTGGCCTCTAATACTTTTTTCTGTAACAGCTCAGTCTGCTCAATGGACTCCACCCAATTCTCATCCACTATAGGATAAACTAACTGCCCACCGATCAGTCCATCTTTCATTTGTGAACCCATAGTATTAATAACATGAATCGCATTATTAGGAGCGATTGCTTGAGCACAAGCGCAAGCAATATACCATCCCATGCTATTTCCAGTGATAGCCACGATGTCGAATTTATCTTGATCAATATCTTGGAAGTCCGCATAAGAGCACGCGTAAATTAAACTTGCTGAATTCTCTCCAGGGATATGTTTTTTAAGAGAAAATGTTTTCTCTCCATCTAAGTCAAATACTGATGGTTGATCCTTACTTTTTCGATAATCATCAATCATGGAAAAAAATTCAGTTTTGTCTGAATGATTACGATGTAAATAGCCCAATTCTTTCTGACCGTAAGTGCCTCGGCCAGGGCAGATCACAACAGCTCGTTTTTTGCTCATGCTTTTCCCAATAATTTTAGACAAGATTGATAGATACTTTCTTTACTCGGTAAAGTTAAATTAGCGGCTTTTCCCAATGGAATAAAACTGTCTTCAGCACATAATCTTTTTAACTTGGGCAGTGATGATAAATTTTCAAAAAGATTTGTCATAATTTCTTCGCTTAGAGATCCACTTCGGCGGCACTCATCTACGATTAAGACATGTTTATCTTTTGCAATTTCTGTACTTAATTTTTTATAATCAATCATTGTGAGCCATCGAAGGTCGATAATTTTAACTTTTATATTCTTTCTAAATAATTCTTTAGCCGCTTGCAGACTTAAATAAACTCCATTTCCATAAGTTATAATGGTCAATTCAGTAGGGCCAGAGCAATTCATTACGTTGAATTCGCCAACTGCTATTTCATCCTTAGTATCCACTGGATAGGAGAAACAATAGTCTCCGTCTCCATCTTCGTGAACATCACGGACTGGATAGAGAGCAATGGGCTCTAAGAAAATAAAAATTCTGCCATATTCATAGGCTTCTCTAACGCACGCTCGAATCATTCTAACTGCATCTGCTCCATTTGAAGGGCAAGCTAATTGGACTCCTGGAAGATCACGAAAAACCGTAATTGAGTTATCATTATGGTAATGCCCTCCAAATCCTTTTTGGTAAGCTAAACCTGCAATTCTCACTACCATTCCATTAGTGAATTGTTGATTAGAGAAAAAACTTAAGGTAGCCGCTTCTCCTCGAAGCTGATCTTGAGCATTATGGTAATAAGCCAAAAATTGAATCTCAGGAATGGGTACAAAACCATTATGGGCAAAGCCCACGGCCGTTCCTAAAATGCTGGTCTCATCTAAGGGGGAATTAAAAATTCGCTTTCGTCCAAAACGTCTCTCTAATTTGCTGGTAACGTTATACACTCCACCTTTTTTAGCAACATCTTCACCGAAAATAAGTGTCTCTGGATAATCTAAAAGTAAATCGGTAAGAGCGAAATTAATTAATTTATTTAAGGGATGTTTATTTTGAATGAGTTGATTCCAATCCGCACCAAAGATTCGTTGTCTCTTTTCCGGATTTTCTGTAAAAATTTTTTTCCGTTTAAGTTTCTTCGGAAGAATAGGCTCCATAATCTCTTGAGCAGTGGTGAGTGTTGGTTGATCCCCAACTTTTTGTGATATGGCTTCTATTCTTAATTTTAAATTATTATAAATATGATTAATTTCATCTATGGTTGCCATACGATTTGCAAGTAAAATCTTTGCCGTTACTAAAAGAGGGTCTTGCTGCTCTTTTTCTTCAATATGTTTTTGAGAATGATAAACAGTTTCAATATCACTACCGGCATGACCTAAAAGCCTAACTGTTTTTAACCTTAAGAATGCGGGTTTTTTAAATTCGCGAACATATTCAACCGCTTTTGCCGAAACTTTTAATGTCTCAACAATATCTAAACCATTACATTCAAAATATTTTATAGCGCAATTGGCTTCCTGATTTTTTTTCACCCAATTTGGTGGGGTAGGGACAGAGATTCCAATTTCATTATCTTCACAAACATAAAGAAGTGGAAGTGGAATATTTTGATAACTCACCCAACTGGCCGTATTAATGGCCGACTGTGCACTGGCATGATTGAGCGAAGCATCCCCGAATGTACAAATAATGATAGAATCATCTGGCATCTCAGTATCTAAGCCATATGTCTTTCCTCTTGGTACTGATAAAGCTGCTCCAATGGCTTTTGGTAGGTGAGACGCAATCGTTGATGTTTGTGGTGGAATGAATAAATCTTTATGTCCCAAAACTTTATGCCGTCCGCCACTAATGGGGTCCCGGGAAGAGGCTGCAAAGCTTAAGAGCAAGTCATGTAGAATGGGATGACCGTGCTTTTGCTTGCTTCTCTGCACCATGAATGCACAGTCACGATAATGCAAAAATGCCATATCAGTTAACCGAGTAGTAAAAGCTAACCCGGCCAAGCCTTCATGCCCGCTACTTGAAATAGTATAATAGCTTCGTCCGATTTTTTTTAATAAACGAGACTGAATATCCATCAAGCGACTAATGCATTGTGATTCAAAAAGATCAACAAGTTGTGCCCCGCTAATGGGAATGTGCTTTTGTAAAAAACGAAATTCAGCCACGCTCATTTCGGTCGAAAAGAACTTTTGGAAATTTTGATCAATGATTTGCGAACGTTCAAACATAGTAGACTTTTTTAGAGAAATACTACTGCTTTGAAAGCTTTCTGACTATGAGTTTTTAACCCAAAAGATGGGAAAATCAGTTCTCTTTTTTGGTTATTTAAAACCAATCAAATTATAATTCCCAGATTTTCTCAGAAAAGCTCAATAGCTTCTCTCTCGTATACGAAGATACTCCTTGACTCTGATGAGCTTGATAGACTTGCAAATATTTAAAAAAATCCTTTGAAGTCATCTCTTTTGCCCTTCGCCTAAAAAGTACCTGTGACCGTTTCATAAAGTACATCTCTTTAGGATAGGATTTCCCTTCCCCAAACTGCCATGCTTGCTGTAAATTTTTAAATACTTTATGCTGAATTAGTTTTTTGACCAAATAATTAGTCGCTTGGTGGTGTGCGTGAGTTATACCAGAACAATCACACATGGTTAAAACATGGGTGGTCGAATGCAATTTATGCTTGTGTATAATTTTTTTTAACAAGCTAATTACATTTTCAGGTTTCCATACTTCAACTTTTTTAAAAAATAATTCTAAATTAGTTGTAGGTTTACCAAGAGGATTAGAATAACCAGGAGTTGGGATTCGATGGGGAAGATCAGGAACGTTAAGCACAAAATATTTCTGTATATCTAAGATTTTCATTGATCGAGTTAATTCTAGTATTCGAGTCTTTTGCAATTTCTTTCGTTTATTTAGTACTGCCTGATTTTTTTCCCACCTCCGATCTGTCCCTCCTTCGCCGGCGGTCAAGTATATAATCGTTGGCTCCCATTTACTGCGATCAAGCTCGATTAAGTACTGAGCAATTAATGTTTCATCATCAGGATGAGCTAAAATTATTAAAAGTTCATTTTTAGCCTTCAACGTAGAATAAGGAAATAGTAGTGCTATCAAAAATAACGTAAAAAATAATTGTGATTGCATTTAATAAATATACCTGGAGATTTTTTTAACTTTAGAATTATTGTATTTTTTTCATCTAAATTATATGAGTTTTGGGCGAATGTAATTTTATAAAAGATTTCAGTTCGAAGAAATTATATTTCTTTCCCTGTAAATTGTGATTCACAATCACTCACTATTTTCATGTTTTTATTTTTTTGACAGTCTAATTAGATTTCGCATTGAATATTTTTCTAAAAGTAAACAAGTCACTTTTAAATTTAAATAATTGATGTATGAGTGCTTTTCAATTTATGTACATTAACGACAAAAAGAGAATTATGAAAATTACAATTTTTTTGAATATGATTACTTTACTTTTATTTATTGGATGCGCTCAAGACACAAGTGATTTCACAGGAGACCATGTCGTGATGCCTACCTTATTAGATGATTCATTTTATAAAATACAAGATGTTTGTATGGACGCCAGAAACAAGAGTAAAGAACAAAGCGTAGAAAGTTGCCACGAAGGGAAAAAAGCTGCACTTGTTCTCTTGAAAACTCATTATTGTGATGTAAATGTTAATGTATGTATCGATGCTTTGACCGCTTTATCTGACCCAGCAAACAATTTTGTTCATCAAAACTTTATCACATACCATTCACAATTCTCCAATTATAAATATAACGCTGAACAAGGAATAATTTGGGCCCATTATTATGACGACACTCAAAAGAGAGTAGGAAAGGAGTGGGGGAAAGAAGATTCAAACCCAGAACTTTTGGTTCTTCGTTTGTCGGATTGCAAAGTTATTGGAAAGAAAAAAATTAAAGACTATAATAATGGCGAGTTTTTTCGTCAGCCCGAAAATATAGATCGATTCTCCACAATTGCAAATATGATTAAAAGCTATAAAGGTATTGAAGAAGTTTTACTTGTTGAGGAATTCAACAAGGAGCAGTATGTTGAAGATAGAAAGGTTTTTGATGATTTGAACCAGCAAAATGTTTATACCTCATTACTAGATCAGCTAGAAAGCGCAAAATTTAGTAAACCACGAATTTTCCCTGCCTTTCAGGCAACACCGGAACAGATCGAACAAATTTACAACCAATTTTCTCCTAACACTCAAAGAGGATTGTTCCTTGATTGTGTGAAGGGAAAAAACTGTATGCCAACTAAAATTCCCATGTGTAGTAACAACGGACAGTTTGTTCCAAAAGATTAGAGTTAAACTAAATTCTTCAAATCCGGAATTTTATCCAATCTAGCATCTCCAAATTTTGGAGTATTTGGATCGATCAACTTTAGTAATGCTTGGAGAAATTCACTGCGCCGTATAGCTTGACCTTGCCCCAAATCACTTGGATCAGCCGCAACTTCGATATCACTACCACTATAGACTTTTATTTTATTCTTCTGAATAAAATCACCTTCAGTGGATAAAATAATGGGACAATTCTTTGTATAGTGAGGATCCGCATGTCCTTGAGCATACATCGTCACCACAATTAACTCTTCAGATAATTTATTTCCTGAACCTGTGGTTATATTTCTGGCCATGTCAAAGATTCTCTTATGAATATTCGTATTTGTGTAATCATTAACCATAAGAGACTCGTGTTGCCACTCATCTCTCCAATATCCAGATTCAGAAGGTAAATTTCCTTTATAATGACTACAGTGATGATTTCCTTTAGGATCAACGGCCATTTTTTTGATAAAGTCATTAGGATGACTTACATTTTGATTGATAAATTGATCCAAGTTTTCAATTGAACCATTATAAGTATAATTGCCACCACCACCGCTAAAGCCTGGATAAATTCCTCCGCTTCCATTCGTAGGAAAGAAACACAAAGAACCCACATCTAAGGCAGAACATGCCATGGACTTCATCATGAGCTCGGCGGCCTTCAAACCTGTTCCTATACTATCACCATTTACTGGGTCGGGAGCGGTTCCTAGGTTACAATTGTTTTGATTACCACCACCGCCACTTCCTCCGCCTGAACTTTGTAAACTATCCCGATAATTAGTTACTAGTTCAAGATAAGTATTCATAGAATCTTGAGCATGGCCAGGAACTCTTCCCTTAACATTTTCTATGATAGGGAGTAGTTGCGATAGCATATTTTTTTTAGCATTAGATCCTGCAGTGTTATTAGTATTACCTCCAGAGCCAAATCCTATAATATTATTATAAAGAGAGTCCAAACTAAGATCAGGAGTAATAAAATTAAAACCTGGAACTTGCATTGAGCACCCGGTGGCAATAGTATCAGTTACACTCATACTATAAGATGGAGCATCATAATCTTCAACAAAAGGAGAGGAGCAAAAGGAAGCTCGTTTTTTTCCATACAGGGTTTTCATAACCATATCGATGGAATTTTGACAGTGATGCATTCCATTCAAAACCGAAACATTAAATATTCTGTGATCTGAACTTAAATTTCCTGTTCCAATTCCTAAACGATTTGTATGGAAAGGGGGAGTGGCATCTTTCCCATGAGGCCACATTTTCTCATGGGAAACTCCCACGTTCTGAATGATGGTCGAAAACTGCTCAATTCCCGCAATGCCTGACATTCCTGAGGTTAATTGAGATGAATTTCCATTAATCAAGTTTCCTGAAGATGTGAATAAGGATCTTTTGGCTTGATTTGCCATTTGGTTACATTGACCTTCGCCGTAAACAATAAATAAAAATTTAGGATGATTTGAGTTACTCTGTCCAAGCGCATTTTGCAAAAGTGTTTGCTCAAATAGTTTTATATAAGCAGGTGATAAAATTCCTAGTTTAAGTAACTGTTGTAAAAAATCTCTTCGGTTAGATTTACTCATTTCCTACCTGTTTAATATCTTATCGTCTGTTAGTAGTTTATAAAAATATTCTTTCATACTAAGGTTTTGCTCTATACCAATCGCCTTATCCACGTAGCAACGATGCTCCCCCACATCTGGGTCACGAGAGAGATAGTTAAAAACATGTCCTCCAAAGCAACTTTGAAATTTCCGACTTCCCGCAATTATCAAACCAAGCTCTGCTGAGTCTTGAAATGGAAGTCCCATTAATTCACCCGATGTATCAATAGGGAAGTTATAAGTATCCATAGATCTAGTTTTTCCATAAAAGTCTTTATCATGAAGAGCGAAACCAAAAGCATTAAGTGTCTTATGACAAGCAATGCAACTTGAACCACTAGTAGAGTTGGTAAAAGTATCTTTAAAGCTCGAGTTTGGAAGATCATGAATTTCTAAATTATTGGGTTGAGCTGCATTAAAAGTCTTACAATAAAACATATTATTAATGTAGTTTCCTCTCTTTGGAGCAAGGGGCTCTTCTTGCGAATTTTTATTTTTTGCAGTGAGCGCCAAAAAGGCGGGATGCCTATGGGCACCGATGTAATCAGAAGTTTGCTCTTTAGTTAAAGCAGGATTTCCATAGTTGCTTCCTATAAAAGTGGCGATATCTGAATTTAGATATATCTCAGTATTAGTTAATAGTTTTGTCGCGGAAGATTCTTCATAATAAATGTCTTTTTGTCCTTTAGAGTAAGACTCCCATAAAGAGTCAGCGATATTCTGATCTATTCCCTTAATAGTCATTTCAGAGGAAATCTTATCCTTGTATAAGTAATAGTTAAAAAATGAATCTAAGCCTCTTTGGTAAAAATTATTATTGGTTAGAATCGCCTGAACTTTAGTCTGCCGAGCTGAAAAGAAGCTACTATCGATGGCCGACTGTGCATCATCTAACGTAGGAACAGAGTTCCATAGTTGTGAGTATACTTGTTTAACATAATCATGCTCAGTTATTTGAACAGCATCGTCTTCAAAATAAATTAAGAAATGTGGGTTGAGAAGCAAAAAACTAACCCCTGCTTTCATAATCTCCATTTTATCTTCATTATTATCTAAGCTCTGATCGACCACAGATAAAAGGTCATCCATCACAACATAACTATAACCCTTCCCTAAGGAACGTTTCAATAATGGCTTATAAGTATTCTCAAAACATGCTTTAAAGGAGCTATCACTCATGGATAAGATGTTTCCTAAGTCACAGGTCACTGTATTATTGTTAACTTTACTTAAGCCAGCATGAGCAGATGCTTCAAAGAGAACATCCTCAACTTTATTTATAAGACTCGTATAGCTAAGAATAAAGTCAGTGGAAATTTTCCCTTGAACTAAATGCTTTCGCTGACCATTCGAAATATTTACGGGTAGATGATCTTCAATATTATCAATTTCGATACCAAGCAAATCTAAAATAGCATATTTCAAAAAAGTATTGGTTTTAATTTCAAAAGAACGATTTAATTTTGTATTACTACAATTAACTTCATCAATAATTTTTCCCTTAACCAGGATTTCTTGAAAAGGAGCTATGTTTGAATTTGAAGTTATTAGAACTGTGGAGTCAAAATCACCTGCTTGAGTCGAGGCCAATTTAAGTTTTAATAAAAAAACTTCTCCCGGTTCAATCACTCGATTAATATATTCACTCGAAGCATTCACAATTGAAAACTGATTATTACTTGAATGAATATCCTCAATGGTAACAGAAAGGTTTGATAGGTTCTTTAGAGAAATAAGAATTCCAGGTTCAATGAAGTTTAAATAGGCATCTTCAGTTTCGAGAACCTCTCCTTCGATATAGTTATTATAGTTATGAGTAAGAGTTAGTTTTCCAAAATCAGTTTCCGTCGGAGAGAAAGATTGAACGAACTTTTGAACGATTTCAAATTCTTTACGACTAATATCTCGTCCAATGGGCATATTTTCCACTTTGCCCTCTCCGGCCCCCTTGAGGCGATAAAAGATCGGGGACTCTCCAAGAATTCCATCCTCATTAATATATGCAGAGTTTTCCCAAGCGCTAATAGACCCCAACTCCCAAAAATTACCCGGAGCATTTCCACTAGCTGAATGGCAAGATAAACAATGATTATTAATAACTTTTATAAAATGAGGGAAGAGTTCCTCTTGTGATAAATTTGTTAGATCAATCGCTGGGTCAAGAATAGCGTTATCTGACATTTCAGATTCCACAATTTCAACTTGATGGTCCTTTTTCTCCATACAAGAAGAAAACACCAATACAAGCATATATAAAATATGTAAGGAAAACGTTTTATTCATATCACTCTTCGCTTCACAGTATTATAATCGACAACAGCGCCGCTAAAGTTAAATACTTGATTTGAGTCAATATTCTAAATTAAGAAATAAATAATAAGTGTCCCTCTACCCACTTAAGTAGTTGAAATTACAATAAATAAAAACCTAGAAAAAGTGAAATATTTTACACCCTTAACTCTATCTTAACTAAAGCCTATGACTACAAAAATGGGCATGTAAATCTTAACCGACGGTAACTTAATTCTTTTATTTATTGACCTTTGAATTATCCTCGGATCACACACAAAGCCCAAGGAAATTTAGTTATGAAATTGATCATCCTATTACTATCTCTCTCAATTAATACTACTTTAATGGCAGTAAACACCTTCGATCAGTGCCAGTATTTTGATCATTCTAGACTTGGGGATAAAGCTGTTCAATCAATATTGAGTAACCCAAGTTTAATTGTTGGTAGTTTTGATTTAGGCACACAGGACAACTGGCAAGTAACAGAAGAAGTTGTGGATGCGAATCAAACCGTAAAAGATTGGGCCATCCAAAGAAAAATAGAACTCAAAAAAATAATTGAAGATGTAAGTATCACTTATAATTGTCGCTACTTCATAAACACAATCAATGATGATGTAGTTTTATACTTACTTTACTGGAGACAAAATAATGGGCAATTCTATGAGCTTGCGAGCTTGTTCTCAAATCCCGCAGAAGAAGGGATTGAGAGAGTTTTCTGGCAAGTAAACTTAAAAAAAGAAGATATGGAAACAACCATGGCCAATATGCTTCCTTTAGCAAAGGCAGTGGAAGGGTCCCAACAAAACCCTGCCAAAATAGCTACATTGCAAACGATAAATCAAGAAATATATGATATGGATAAACTTTTTGAATCAGCATTAAGTAAGGCTGATTATGATACCGCAAGCAATGTTGCAAAAACTCAACTTAGACTTGCTCAAGAAGGCCTAATAATAGCATCTGAATTAGAGGATTTTTATGATAGGTTCGATTATTATACTCTAATTGCAAATAGCAACCTTGAATTGTTGACCTCATTAACAGAAGTAAAAAAGAATACTTTCGCTCAACAAATCGGAAAAGAAATTCAACAAAGAAATAGTCAACTATCAAAATAAGAAATTTTAACAACTCGCATTTTATTTTAAATTTGATCTAGAGCAATTTTTTACTCATTAAACCATTATGTTTATATAACTTTTTCTATTCCTGTCATTTTTTAGGCAAAGGCCTGTTAATCTGCTAATAATATGAAGTATGAAAACATTAATTCAGGCACTCCAGAACAAATATACTCTCCAGCTATATAAAAGTGGCATATACTATCTAGAGAAAGATGGTATGCCTCTTTTTGACTACACCAAACTCTTACTCAATGGAGAAAAAGAGATTCTGACTGAATATCTTTCTTATCGCTTTAGTAGTATTGATCAAAGCTTAGCTTTATCAGAAATTGAATCAATTGTTTCTCAAATTATAAAAAGCTATGAAACCTTCTTAGAACATCAATCAAGTAATGACTTACAGGAGCAATTCCCTACAGATCCCTTTTTGCCTACTTTTCTACTACTCACGCAAGGCGGAGATGATCGATCAGTTCTCGATTTAAATGCATATACTAATAAATATAATACCTCTACTTTACCTCGATGTGATGTTAGTCGATCCAGTTGTACTAGCTCAACAATATCCACTGAAGCTTATTTGCATATTGAGCAGTTTCACTTTCAATTAATGGTAAATTATATTAAGCAAGAAATAAATCCATCTGTTCTGTTCCAACAGCAAACGCAAGAAGTACTATCCTACTTCCTAGGCCCAGCAAGCGAGAACTTAGCCCAAATGGCCCTTACCCCAAGTGGTACTGACATTGAATATTTATGTACCTGGCTTGGTGTCATGAGATCTTTTGAAATTTATCCAGAACAATACATAAAGAAAGTAAAAGTTATCGTTAATGGAGACCTTGAAGTTGGTTCTGGAACGAAAATGGCATGCGGTCTAAAGAGCTTTAACGATATAACTCCATTGAGATCAAAAATTAATAAGGGTGAAGACCTGGATAATCGCAAGGACATCTCCATAGAGGTTGAAAGTTTTAGTGCCAGAGATGAAAATGCTAATATTATTCCTCAAGCTGATTCAGAGCAAAAGATCATCCAATTGATTGATCAATCAATTAAAGACAACTACATTGTGGTTTTTCACTATGTACATGCCTCTAAAACAGGCGTTTCTATTCCGGGATTCTCCATTACAGAGAAGTTAAAGAAGCGATACGGACAAAAATTTATCTGTATCGTCGATGCGGCCCAAATGAGAATTAAAAGTGAATCCGTAGAATCTTATCTTAATAATGATATGAATTTAATTGTAACTGGATCTAAGTTTATTGGAGGTCCACCTTTTGCAGGAGCTCTCCTTATTTGCGACAAAGATTATCGAAGCTTTCTTGAATCGCGAATAACCCCTCCAGAATCTTTTAAGCAATTTTTTGATAACCAAATTTATCAAAACCTTTTTCAAGAAGTAATGCCTTCTAATTGGAATAATTGGGGACTTTATTTACGCTGGGAAGCTGCTCTATTTGAAATGCGCCGTTTCGATCAGATACCTAATGAGTTCCAAGAAGAGCTGATTAAAGCTTGGAGAAATCAACTTATTCAAAATCTAAAAAATAAGGGCTACTTTAAAATTATAGATCTTCTTGATCAAGTACACCTTCCTGCTGATGAAAGCTCGCTTTCTCAATCTAATAGCGTCATTACCTTCGAAGTTGAAAGAGAAGGAAAAAATCTTGGAAAGCCAAGTTTAAGTAAAATTCATTCATTAATGTCACAGTCATTTAAAAATGATAATTTAATCTGTGAAATAGGACAGCCCGTTCAAGTTTCAATAGGGGAGAATCCTCGCTTTGCTTTACGAATCGCTTTGGGAGCAAAAAATGTGGTTAATGCCTATAATAGAATTGAATCCGCCAAATTTGATGAGTCCTTGGTTTATTTACTAAAAGACGATCGCCTCCTCATCAATAAGCTATGTAATATTATCGATTCCCTAGAGGATTAGGAAACTTATTATGACGAAACGATGGAATGAAAAGTTAACTCATGCTCTAAAAAGTAATCATGTTGCAACTCAGGACACCAGCTTTCTGCTTTATGATGTAAACTTCCTAGAAGATATTTTTAAGAATCTAAAAAATGAATGGCCGGAAAAAACTCTCCATGCGCTTGCCATAAAATCATGCCCTTTAATTAATATATTAAAGATACAAAAAGAATTTGAACTAGGAGCTGAAGCTGCCTCTTTAGAAGAAATTTGGATTGCCTTGGAAGCTGGAATAAAAGAAGAAGATATTATATTTGATAGCCCTGCAAAGACTACTGAAGAAATTGAGTTCTGCTTGAATAATAATATTTATTTCAATATGGACAGTTTCGAAGAATTTGAACGAGTAAAAATAATTGCCGGAGAAAGAGACTACAAATGTGGAATGCGCTTAAACCCAGAAATAGGAAAAGGCACAATTTCTCACACTTCAGTGGGAAATAAAGGCTCTAAATTTGGTGTCCCAATAATTGGAAATGAAGAAAAAATTAAAACTTTATTCGAAGAAAATCCAAACTTAGTTGGGGTTCATGTTCATGTTGGTTCTCAAGGCATGAGTTTAGATCATTTAATTAAGGCCATCTCACAGGTCTATCATTTCTCTAAAGAACTGAATGATTTGAGTGTTTTTGATTTAGGAGGAGGCCTACCTGTTTCCTACTACAAAGATCAAACGGCACCTAGTCTATCAGAATACCGACAAACATTGGAGCGAGATATACCAGAACTTTTTGATTCTAAATTGAAATTAGTCAGTGAATTTGGAAGATCTGTTTTTGCTAATAGCGCCGTTGCAGTTTCCCAGATTGAATACATAAAAAATAAAAATGAAATTGTGGTTCATTTAGGGGCAGACATGTTTTTACGCTGGGTGTATCGCAAAGAAGACTGGCATCATGATGTCAGTGCTTTTTCAAAAGATAAAGATTTTGAAAAGAGGCCAAAAGAAGAGTACCAAATTAATGGCCCCCTATGCTTTGGAGGAGACATTCTAGCTAGTGAATTAAGTTTACCTAAACTCACTGAGGAAGACTATGTGATTTTCCATGATTGCGGTGCCTACACTCTAAGTATGTGGTCTCGTCACTGCAACAGATCCATGCCAAAGGTTTTGGGAGTAAAGAATAATGAAATTTTTGTTTTAAAATCAAGGCAGTCTAAAGAGAATATTCTTTCTTTATGGAAGTAGTTCTTCTATTAGATCGAGGGCAGACTTATAAAAGCCTGCCATACCAAATATTATTTTTCTATTTTTTTAACTTAAGAACATGGCTTTATAATAGTTGCATATAACTCAGTTCCATCACCTTGTGGACCTAAGTCCGAAAAAATGAATAAATCATTTGAATCTTGATCATACTTTTCCCATTGGCTAATTTCTTTTTTATAGTAATATCTTAGTTCTTCGAAGGACTCTGCATAATCAGGGTTAACCGGAGTGTACCCAAAAAATTGATCTCCGTAGTAATTGATTTCATAATTACCAAGCTTAATCGCTTGAATGCCTTGGTCTCGATGAAGGAGAGATTCACCACCTTCTTTTAATTGAAAAAGTTTCGCAATCAATTCTTCTTTTGGCCCTTCATAACACATAGTCGGCATTTCAAATAAATAATTTCTTGTTGGCCCTTCTAGTTTCTTTTTATTAAACTTAATTTTTACAGTTAATGTTGATTGACATAAATAGTTATACGTAAAAAACCCCTCACCCTTAGCTCGTAATTCTAAATATCCAAATTCAACTCCCTTCGCCAAGTATTCATTGAGAATAAGATCAATACTATAACCACCGGCCCCTTCACCAATTGAAGTAAAATTACCAGTTAAACGAACTTTACCTGGAGATGTTGGTTTATAGCTTGAGTCAATTGAAGCTCGGTCTTGTTCATTAACTCTAAATACATTTCCATTTTTACTTAACGTGAAATGCTTTACGGAGAAATCATCCCCAATGGCTTTACAATGATATGTTTGAGAATAGAGCAGTGATGAGTTGAGACAGACCGCTAGGAATAAGAGAGAAACTTTTTCTAAGCCCATGATTAAATCCTTTGTATAGATGTTTATCCAGGCTTAGCAGTATAAGATTAGAATGTTTATCAAGCAGGGAGTTATTTTCTAAAAAAATGAAATCTCCGCTAGCGGATATTTATTGAAACACCTTTTTCCAACGTAATCTTCTTTTTTCTTTTCTTAGGATTTTTTTTATTTCTCTTTTAGATGGGTTCATCACTTTACGGGTTGGATTTTGGCAATCACTATGCGGAGGGAGTCCCCATGAATAGGGATGGCAATTTATTATTGTTATGGGTAGATTACGACGATAATTTAATTTGTTCTTCCAATCATCAAGCAGCAATGGGGCTGAATAATTTAATGCAGGATCGAGCACATAAACTTGTTGACCATTTTTTACTGCCAGTGCCACATGATACCCCCATGAAACAGTTTTACCCATAAAGGCATACCTAGATAAGGCCCTTAGCTTTATATTACTACTTGATAAGGCAATTATTTTTCTGGGAAGATCCAAGCTTGACTTTTTTTTCTCAATCAAACTCACTGCAAGATCGGCGCGAAAAGCACAATAATTATCTGGATAAAGCCAAGGAATTGCTCTTAACTTATTTCCAAGGTTTAGATGACGATGATCTCGAATCAATTTAAAAGTCTCTTGAATAACATCAAGCTCCCACTCCGGAAGTTGATGTAAAGGAATCTCATTTGGAAAACTTACACTCAACATGAATGTAAGAAATAGAATAATGAATCGGCTCACTTTTATATGGATTCTCACCTAGACAACCTCGCATTTTACCTCTCTATCAAATACTATTTCTAAATGAAGAGAACTTTTTAACCTAATAAATTATTGATATAAGTAAATATTTTGTATGCCGCATTGGCACCTAAAAATTTATTCTTCAGTAAGTCAT
>JAOHMI010000119.1 GCA_028101965.1 Bacteriovoracaceae bacterium | reverse complement strand
AACTAAAAGAGTTAAAAGCCTTCTACCTAAAGATATTCCTTATGATTTTTCTTGGTTAGTTGTTATTTTAATATTAAAATTAATAAAAGCTTTGTGGTGATAAGATCGCTCTTTATTACGAGCTAGTTTTGATTAAGACAAGGAAGTTTTATGAAATCCAAGGATGAAATCCAACTACTATTAGACCTTACTTTCTTAGATCATGAGAAAATAATAATTGAGAGACAGAATTCTCTGCGGATGACAAAAAGTGAATCAAGAAAATGGCCTGATCAAGCTGGTCTGATTTACTGGATTGATCGAAGTAATTCTACTTTTGTTTTCAGAGCACTCAGTTCTGAGAATATTGAATCTGATATTAAATTAATTGAAAGTAATCCTGAAAATTTTCCGACTTTAAAAATTAAAGATTATGGAAAATTTATGAATGAAGTTGAATTTTTTGAAGTAGTGAATCTTTGGGAAGCGCAATTTATAGAATCAACATTGGCCAATAGAAGGCTTTTTAAGGAAGAAGAGTTTTATTATAACCTTTCTGATACTGGTTATTATTGGTGGTTAGATGGTTCAACTGAAAATACGATAACACTTCACACATCAATAACTAAAATTCGAAATACAAAGAACTTGATTCGATTAGGACCTATTGGGGTGATTGATCAAAATAAACTTAAAGAGGTTTTTTGTGTAGAAGTTTTAGAAAAGCTGTTCCCTGTGGTGGCATTTTCTTTTACTTCCGGCTCTATAAGTATTCAATCTTCAGGGGATTCAACATTTTTTAAACTTTTTTATAACCTTATAACACATGGGAAAACTGATCCCTTGTTCTGGCAATTTACTAACGAATTAATTCAAGGTGATCAAAACTTAGGGAAGACAAAAGTAAAAAGCCTAAGAGACTTTTTTAAAAGGTACGCGATTATTAGAAGGTTTTGGAATAAAGTTGAAAATAAACTCTAATTATATTTAATTTGGACAGGGTCAGGATCACCCTCTTTTACCTCGCTGGCACAAAGGTAACCAGTGGCCATTATTTGGGTTAGAAGAGTAATCTCATCATCATCTTCCAATTCATACATTTTTTGCACATGACTGGCCATGATCTCAACAGCTTCTTCTGAAATATATTTGTCTATTAATTGATCCCATTTTTGATCATCAATGGATTCGATCATATTGAAAAAATATTGAATTTTGTCGTTAAGTTCACTCTTATTCATGATGATCCTTTTATTTTGTTTGAATAGTAAGTATAATACAATCTGACTATCCTATGTAAACTATTTCATCGGATAGTATAAAGATTATCAATGTTAAAGGAGCAGATGAGTTGCTTGGTCAGTTAATAAAGAAAATTGAAAACGGCCGACACCTTAAACCGAAAGGCAATTCTTTAGTTAAAGGAGTTGTGGTTGATCCAATTAAGCCAAAAAGAAAAGTTTCCAATAGTTCTTTGGATGAATTTGAAGATCGTTTGAAAAGCGGACTTAGCTCTCGAGAAAGTATTCGGCCTTCCTACAAAACTAAAAAAAATCTAAAAGAATCAATTTTAGTAAGAACAGCATCTTTGATTTCTAGTAAATTTAATAAGGATCTCTTTTCTTCATTTTATACTTTCTTATATTTAATTATATTTGTTCTAATACTTAGACTTATTTTTATGGACCAAGGAGTGATTCATTATTTTGTAAAACAAGATGAATTGAAGTCTCTTATTCATACAATTCATCAAAACCAAGTAGACAATAAAGAAATGATAAGTGAAATAAAGTTAATTAATTCAAATAAAAGTTATCAGAAAAAAATAACAAGAGAACTTTTAGGAGTCATTTCTCCTGACGAATACTTAATAATATTTGCTCAAGAGAGCTCTCACTTTTCCAAATAAGTTTTGCTCCATAAACAATTTTCTTTGCAAGAGGCGATCCGGCTTTCATCTCAAGTACATGTCTGGCAAAAACAGGCTTTGCTTTTGGAATCAAATTTCTAGGTCCTTCTTGAGGGAAATGGGGAACATCGCGCTGTATATCCAGCACAATTAAATCCTTTGATAAGTAAAAGATATCTAAATCAAAATGAGTGCTAGGCATCCAAAAGTATTGAAGCATATCCGAGTCAGCTATGAATAATAAAGCTTCTTGATTTGACATCTGTTCTGGCTTGACATGACTTAAGCCCTGTTCTCTTTGTTTGCCTGTTAAAGCCACATAAGTTTTTACAATCTCTTTTGAACCTGGAACTTGAATGTGCCCTTGATAATAGTGGTCAAATCGCTTAGATATTTTGTCTAGCTTAGTAGGAGGAGCATGATGATCAACTTGATTGAAAAGCTTGCATCCCTGTAAAAATAATAGGAAGTTCAAGCTGATAACAATAGAGAGGGAGAATTTTGTTATAGAAGTAAGATTTTTCATAGTTTATATGGTAATACTAATCACATAAAGTTCAATGAAAATGATGAGGATTACATGGGAAAAAATTTAGATGACCTTTTAATACGTAGCAAAAATTGTGCTGAAATCTCTGAAAGCATTATTGGGAATGAAGTTGTTATTTGCGGTTGGGTAAATAAGTATCGTGATCTTGGTGGCCTTCACTTTATGGATGTTAGGGATAAGTATGGAATTACCCAATTAGGCTTTGAAGAGTTTAAGGGAGATTTAAGTGATTTAAAGTCCATGAATTTGGAAAGTGTTATTTGGGCAAAAGGTATGGTTCGAGCAAGACCTGAAAGTGCTGTAAATGCCTCAATGGTTACAGGTAAGGTTGAAGTTCAAGTTACAGAAATCAAGCAACTTTCTACTTGCAAAGATATTCCCTTTTTGCCTTTCTCACAACAATCTGCAACAGAAGATCTTAGGCTGAAGTATCGTTATTTAGATTTACGGACAAATCATTTACAGGAAGTTTTATCAGCACGCTCAAAAGCGAGTTTTGATATTAGAAATATTTTATTTGGTGAAGGTTACACTGAGGTAGAGACTCCAATTTTATATAAAACGACTCCTGAGGGGGCTAGAGATTACATTGTTCCTTCTCGAGTACATAAGGGGAAAGTCTATGCTCTACCACAATCCCCTCAAACTCTAAAACAACTCTTAATGATTGGGGGAACAGACAAATATTTTCAAATTTGTAAGTGCTTTAGAGATGAAGACTTAAGAGCTGACCGTCAGCCTGAATTCACACAAGTTGATATTGAAGTTAGTTATGCTACTCAAGATTACATGAAAGCTCTTGCAACAAAATTAATTCAAGGAGTTTATAAAATCGAAGATGCCTCCATTCCGACTTTCTCATATGAAAAAGTAATAGAAGATTATGGAAGTGATAAGCCAGATATTCGCTTTGGTCTAATTCAAAAGAATGTTACAAAATATTTTGAAAATAGTGAGTTTAAAGTATTTTCGTCACTTGCTGAAAATAATGGACTAATTAAAATGATGTTCCTAAGCCAAGAGCAAGGAAGTATGAATCGTAAAGATTTGGATAACCTAAAGGAAGTCGTTGCTCCCTATGGTGGTAAAGGCGTGGCATATTTAAAATATAATAACTCAGATAATAGCTTCACAGGACCAATAGCAAAATTTGTTGATGAGAAGTTTATTGATGATGCATTTAAGCTTTTCGATTCAGAGAAAGAGACGGGAGTTTTTCTTTTTTGTGCTAGTGATAATTTTGAAGTAACTCATGCATGCGCCGATGCGGTTAGAAGACACTTGGGTGAAAAGTTTGAACTGTATGATAAAGATAGCTATAAATTTCTTTGGGTAAATGATTTTCCACTTTTTGAATATGATGAAAAATTAAAACGTTTTTTTGCCAAACACCATCCCTTTACGATGCCTAAAAAAGAAGATGTTGAAGGCTTCTTTTCTGAGGATGTGGAAACGATCAAGAATGTAAAAGCAGATGCCTACGATTTAGTTTGCAATGGGTATGAGCTTGGGGGAGGATCATTAAGAATCTTTGATCCTAAAATTCAGAAAAAAATGTTTGAACACTTGGGTTTTACGGAAGATGAAGCACAGGAGAAGTTTGGTTTTTTTATCGAAGCTCTTCAATATGGAACTCCTCCACACGGGGGAATGGCGTTTGGTTTAGATCGATTAGTTATGTTGCTTGTCAAAAGTAACAATATCAGAGATGTCATTGCTTTCCCTAAAACAGCAACTGCCTCTGATCTCATGGCCCAAGCCCCCTCTTTAGCGACAAAAGACCAGTTTGATGAATTAGGAATCCAAGTACTTAATAAGTCGAAGTAAGAGAGTAATATGGTCTTCTTATTCATTTACTTTAAAGAAAATTAGTAGATTATTCGATACAGATTTGTATGGTAAAAACAAATCACGAATTAAGTCGCATTCATAAAAGATCAAAATTTCAAATTATGTTTGATGATTTGATAAAGCTCAAGAGATTTTGTGCTTTTTTTATCGATATTTGGTTTTGTAA
>JAOHMI010000118.1 GCA_028101965.1 Bacteriovoracaceae bacterium | reverse complement strand
CCATTTTTAGCTATGTTAAAAATATTAGTCGGTATACCATCGATATATTTTCAAATATCCTCTTGATCTCTCTACTAACTATATTTCTCATACTGTCGGAGCCAAAAACTTTATTAGAACTTAATTTATATAAAGAAATTCGAGGAAAAATTAGTCTTTATATGAACACCAAAACAATTCTCTCAGTTCTAACAGGAATAATCACTTTTGTTATATGTTTAATCCTCAATATTGAGTCTGCTTTTTTAATTTCTGTCCTAACCTTCATGTTAAACTTTATTCCGACTGTTGGAAGTATTGTGGCTACGGCCATCCCTATTCCAATAATACTATTACAATATGGACTAGACTTTCATCTTCCCGTTACTTTAGGATTATTACTCTTAAATCAATTTATTATTGGAAATGTAATTGAAACTAAAATTTTTGGCGATTCGCTAGGGATCCATCCATTCTTGATCTTTTTCTCTTTGGCTTTCTGGGGATTTTTATGGGGCATTTCGGGAATGTTTTTATCCATTCCCTTAGCCTTGTTATCTAAATTATTATTTGATGAGTATAAGTTAGCTAAAGCAAATACTTAATTTTATCTACCTGGACCGCGACCACCATGATATCGAGATTTGATATCTGCTTCATCAATAGGTTCTTTATCTTCAGGATAAACCACTTCAACATCACCATTTTCATTATAATTGTAGCATGGCTGCTTTGGATTACAGCGATCACCATTTGAACCACAAACATGAAGTACTTGTTTATTTCTATCAGACCATCCCTTAGAGCCTTTAGGTTGTTGAGTTTTATCACCACGAGTTGTACCTCTTTGATCATATGGATTACCTTTGCAACTCTCTATATGAGGAGGATAGTCATAACGATCATATTGATTGCCTTTCCCATCGTAATTAAAATCTCCATTGGAGTTATCAGCATTATAATCGCCTTTAGAATTTCGATGTGGGACATCTGTACGACAATCACTCTTTTCACTACAATATCCACTCTCAGCACATGCCTTATTATAGCATTGAGCATATAATCCTGAAGTAATAACTAGCAACGAACCTATTAATAATTTTAACATCTGTTTCTCCTGAGTGAAATAAAGGGTTGAAAGTAGATGTTAGCATGACATGACGAAGGCTCAATCAACTTACCAAAAGTTAATACTTCTTACACAGTCAAAAATTATTTGAGATAGATTAGTTAAGAAATATAGCTAAGTTAGCTGTGATAAAAAAGTTTTTAATCGAGAAGCACACTTTCTAATATCATCTTCACTACAAGCATATGAAAATCGAGCGCACTCAGGAGTCCCAAATGCTGCTCCTGGAGTACTTGCAATGTAAGCGGAACTAAGTAATAACCGGCAAAAATCCTGACTATCTGAAATTTTTTGACCTTCAAAACTCTTTCCATAGGTCTCTGAAACATCCATAAACAAATAAAAGGCTCCCTGAGGTTTCTTAAACTTAATATAGGGAAACTCTTCTAATTCCGAACAGAATAAATCTCTTCTACGTTTAAATTCATTTACCATGGATTTTAATTTTTGCGGATCTTCTTCTAAAGCAATGGCCGATGCATATTGACCAATAACATTAGCCCCTGAAGTAAATTGCCCTTGAATTTTGCTACAAGCCTTGGCAACTTCCACGGGAGCAGCACAGTAACCGATTCTCCATCCAGTAACACAAAAAGCTTTAGATAGACCATTTACAGTTATAACCTGACCCGAAATTTCTTTAAATCTGGCCAGAGAATAGTGAGCGCTATCATAACAAAGATGTTCATAGATTTCGTCAGAGATTATTAAGCAGTTTGGATATTCAGAGAAAATTTTAGCAAACTCCGCTAGCTCTTCTTCTGAATAAAACATGCCTGAAGGATTACTTGGGTTCGAGAAAATAAACAGTTTTACATCTTTATTTAAACTTTCTTTTAATTGTAGCGGAGAAATTTTATAATCTGATTCAATACTTGTTGATAGAGAGATTACTTTTCCGCCAACAAACTGAACCATATCTCGATAACTCACCCAATAGGGAGCCGGAATTATCACTTTGTCCCCGGGATTAATTAAACTTAAGACAATATTCATAATACTTTGCTTAGCCCCAGTAGAAACCACAATTTGATTTTCTTCAAAATCTAAACCGTTATCTCTTTTTAATTTTCTGCTTATAGCTTTTCTTAAACTGGGCAAACCGGGGACAGGAGAATAATTACTAATCTTTTTATCAATCGCTTCCCTTGCAGCATTTAATATAAAGTCAGGAGGATCTAGATCAGGCTCCCCTAAAGACATATCCACTATATCCTTACCCATTTCTTTTAATTCTCTGGCTTGGGCCGCCATTGCTATAGTCGCCGACTCTTTTAAATTCAATACTCTCTGACTCAATGAGAAAGGGTGATCATTCATATTCTAATTCCTTGATGAAAACCAAACTATTTTTCAAAAGTATAATACTATGAATTGAAGGGAAGGATAAGACTAAATTTTATTTAAATGAGACATTCACTGGACAATGATCAGAAACTTTTTCGTAACTCGTTCCTAATTTTGTTTCAGTCACAATATCACAGCGAACTTTTTTACAATGCGAAAAAGTTTGAGATCGAGAGGGGTACTTTCTCAGAAATCCAGAATTGGCCACAACGTGGTCTAATTTATTTGGATATCGATATTCATTTCGATCTTTGTTCCAATAAGCTGAACAAGGAGCATCACGGCTTAATTCTTTTAATTTTGCACGACTAAGCATTTGCTTGAACCGGTCATAATCTTCGTTTTCCTCTAAATATCCAGTGGTGTTAAAATCTCCCATAATCACGATATCTTTAATTTTAGAAGACGTTAATTCTTTTACCAGCTTAACTAATAAATTGTATTGAACCCATCTTCTCTCCATAGAAGAAGGAGTTCCTCCTGCTTTTAAATGAACCCCTACAGCATAAAAGTATCGCCCAGTAGCCAAATATTGAAACCTGCCTACCAAGACGCTTCTTAATGATCCGCACCCCAAGCTTCCTCGACTTCTTTTAACTGAAGCTTTTCGAGGTATATCTGAAAATCTCATATCTTCATAGGTTGAAACTTTTCGAAAGACTCTTTTATCGTAAACAAAACCAACATGCTGTCTTCCTGTACCACCACAGCTACCAAGAACAACTTCGTAATGTTTATAATTTTTCTTAATAAATTTTTTGAAAGCCTGTTTATTTCTGATCTCTTGAACTGAAATAAATTCTGAGTTCATTCGCGAAATTATTTTTCCCAGCTCACCGAGATCGGTTACTTCATAACCCTTAACCATATTAGGTTCAAACACTCGAATATTGTAAGAGGTAAAATCGAGAGCTAGAACACCATTTAAACTAAGGGGTAATAAGCTAAGAGTGAGAGTGATAAGAAATTTTTTTAATCCATAAAGAGACATGTTACTTCCTTGATACATACCTGAGTCTATTCTAGGTTTATCCAGTAATGTCTGACAAGGTAATTTAGGAATAAAAAAGTCTGTCTTTATAGTTGAAGTGCAAAAGAAATTGATAAATTTATATTAGGTAAACTTATATGAAGCCATTTAAGAAGAACTAAATGGCTTCACATACTCTGTGCGCAAAAGTTGCTTTATTCTACCTCAACGATAGTGCCAACCGTATGATGAGTCTCCGGATGGATGAGCGTATTTTTATCTTTATACACTCGAGGAGTGCTATAAAGTTTCTTCAAAGCTTCTGACTTAGGCATAATATTGTATCTTTCAGGGAACTGTTTTTTTAACTGCTCGCTAACAATTTTAACATATTGTCCTGACATACGAGGAAATATATGATGCTCAGTGTGGTAACCAAAGTTCAAATGAATAAACTCCCAAAAAGAATTGTTCGTCACTGTAAGTGAGTTAACTAAAGGATCATTTACTTTGGTTAACGGATTAAGATTATGATTAGTAGAAATATAACTCATAACTGTATAGTTTTGGACCATAAAAGGAATAACTAATAAGTACATCCAATTCCCCATCCCTACAAATTGAGCATACACCAAAAAGATAACAATCATAATTGCAAACTCAAGTGTAACCTTTTTTTGATCCACTGATTTATAGTTTTTATTATGAAAACGAAAGTAAGCTTGAGATAAAAATGCCTGAAACATAAACCAAAATGAAAAATAGAAGTAGCTTCTGATGTAACCAGAACCTGGGGTATAGCGAAAAGCCCATTTCATAAATTTACTTCTTCTATAAACTGCTAAGTTTGGAAAGCAGTCTGGATCAATTGCTAAATTTTGAGTTTTCCCATGATGAAGACGATTATGCCAAAATTTCCAAAAAGTAGGAGAAATCATAAAAGGTGCAAAGCCTAGAAAACCTAACCAATCTTGAACTTTTTTTGACTTAACAACAGAACCATGAAGAATTTCATGGGCCATAAACGCCATCCC
>JAOHMI010000117.1 GCA_028101965.1 Bacteriovoracaceae bacterium | reverse complement strand
CTATGTCCTGTATTGGACTATTTTTAGTCATCCCGGGCCCAAACCCGGCAAAAATGTTGGGACGATACCATGGGTAGGACACCGTTTTTTTGTTTCAAGTATTCCTTTTAAACGCAGTGAGATTGTAGATGAAAATAATTTTGATAAAGATAAGTTTACAAAAGTTAATTATTCTTTTTGGACCAAAGATGGTAAATTTGAACTGAATAATTCCTTGTATCGACTCGATGTATTTGAGGATGAAAATTCTAATAATGTTAAATTTGCAAGGGATAAGAAGAATCAACCGATTCGAATTTTTATCGAACGTCTAAAAAATGACGGTTGAGATTAATTTCTATTTAACTCTTTCCATATCCCAAATACGTGAGACTAATTCAGGGTGATCAACAAAAGGGTTTCGATTCTTTTGATGTTGAAAACCAACCTGGTTTCTTTTAATTTCATAGTCACTTGGTGGATCTTGCCTATGCCATTTGATTAAAACCCGAAGAAACCATTTTTGATAGACCTGACCTTTTGTGTTGTTTAAAGCAACCCAGTTCCATTTATCAATCTGATTTTCATAGCGAGTCGCAAAGTACAACATACCGCGAGCAATATCACCCTTAAATTCATCAAGCGGCTCAAAGACTCTTCCTGTATAACCAGGAGAAATAGATTTTCCTAATTTCGAGTTGTTCTTAGACCTCCAACGGACACTTTTCTCATGGACTTCCCCAAAAGGATTTCTCGATCTACGATTATTCACCATTCCATCAGTAGGGTAAATATGAAAAAAATCGGCTTTCATTGGTTGAAGTTTTCCAAAAATGCTTTGAGGAAATAAATGTTCCCGATTATAGCAATCGCCTTCTTTCCGATAAACTCCACATTGGCTTTTTCTCAACTGATAATTAAATGGATCACGATGATTGGGGTTTTCGGAATATATATCAATGAGAGTTCTATCTTTATCGTAATAAGTGTCTATGTCTGATTTTTGGAATACTTTCCATAAATCGTTATAAGTTTTAACGTCATGAGTTTTTCGAATCACTTTAGCTAATGCCGTTTTTAATTTATAACCCCTAAGCTGCTCAAAACGTGGTATTTGTTTGTAGTAATTAACTTTTTCTTTTTCCCAGAGCATTTTTTGAGAGTGCGTAATTGAAAATAATGATAAAGGGGATAAAAGAAAAAAACAGGTGAGGGGAAGTAAAATCTTAACTCGTGAAGCGAAGAAGAATCCATTCATTTATTTAAGCCTTTTTGAAGGTGAATATAAGAAAAACAATCCATGAATTTCTTTAATGTATTTATTTTAACATTTTCTTTAGAAAAATAATCATTTGTATAGAAGAACTCCTAATTATTAATCTGTTACGAAATGCTATACTTATACATATTATAAGTAAAACTTAATAAAAGGTTTTAGTAGGATTAATTTTTGATTAAAGAAAAGAGAGCTTTTTGTGCAGTAACAACTCCTGCGGCAGCTTCACGAACCGCTTCAATAGTAATGACATCATTCGTTAAAACATTTTCTAAATAAATATTTAACGTACACGAAGCATCATTATGCCCCTCAATACTTCGTATATAATGAGAGGAGCATCTGCCGTAGTTAATGGTTGTTCCATTTTTTTTGACACGTATTTGAACATTTGGTCTTTGAACTGTGCTAGATAAGAGATCATTATAAATAAGAGTATAATTTCCATCTTCTAAAATTGTAACTTCATGATTGGCCACAGTGGTTGAATGGGAATATTTTCCAGAATCCATATAGATGCTTGTATCCCATTGAATTGCACTTCCTCCGGTTGCTGTATTCCAGTTTGTTCCGGCCAAAGTTGTTGTTCCACTTAGAGAAATAATTTTCTCTTGAGCTATTTTTTCAATTGTTAGGCTGGCTTTAGCTGCAGTATAAAAACTTACATTTTGCGTAAGCGCATCTTGCTTGGCTTGAATTTTTAAAACATCACTTGCCGCTAGATTGACCACAGAATTAAAATGATAGGTTGAAAAGTCGTGGTCATTGGCACATCGAGTGTAGCCTTGGGCCGCGGTATTCCCTTCATGTACTGTTCCATTAATGACTAAATCAACTAAGAGAGCATTTCTAAAAGTAGTGCATGTTGTTTCTGTAGGGAGGTTGAATGAAATTTTATAATAACCTGTCTCAGTAATTTCAATTTCCTCTGGGTCCGTTGAATTGTCATGATCATAGGTTGGAGTGATTAAAGTTTGATTGAACTCAAAAAATGTTGGAGATGCATTATTTAAATTTGTACCTAAAGTTGCTGAATCAGATGTAGCAGAAAAAATATTCCTATTGTTATCCAAATATTCTAAAAATAAGACAGCTTCATTATTAGTAATAGATGTACCGTTAACAGTGGTATTTCTAGTTGTTTTAATGGTGATAACATCATTTGCCATCAAGCCATCCAAAACTAAGGCAAGATGATTTGAGTCTGAGTTATGAGCAGCGCTATTTCGCAGGTAAGTGGAGCTAGCAATACCAGTGTTAAGCAGAGAACCATTTACAAAAACTTCGTTGAGAATACCTACTCGTTGGCCAGTTCCTGTAACTGGGATATTGAGACTTAGGTAGTAATCACCATTTTTTAAGATTTGAACTTCGTGCTCATTAATACCTGGTGTGTGATTAAAAAAACCAGAAGTAAACGAAGAATAACTCCATTCGATGTCATGGCCTAAGATTTGTGCCAGGTTAGTTGAAGAAGTGGGGGCAGTTGATTCTGTACCAATTAATAAGGCGTAGGGAGCTTTAATTTGAAAAGCAGAACTTGAAAGAACTCCTGAAGAGATATTGCCAGCAGAATCAACTGCTCGAATATTTATAAAGTAATCTGTATTAGATGAAAGAGTAAAACTTGCCCCATCGACACCATTTTCAACTTGATAGGTTAGACCTGCTCCAATATCAAACCAATCCTGGATATCATTCCCTCCAGCACTAGTTGAGAGGCTTATTTCATAGGTGACAGTACCACAGTTTTCACTTGAAGCTGTCCAGCTAATATCGATGGATTTATGAGGATAGGATTCAGTAGAGTTTATGACTAAGGCAGTTGGATTTGTTGGAGCTGTGTTATCCCATTTCAAATTACCGCCGGAAGTACTCACAGTGGAAATATTGCCAGCTTGATCCACAGCTCTTACGGATGGATAGATTGTTGTACATTCACTTATTCCTGCAACACTAGTAAAAGTATGATCAACAGGGTTTGTTGATTCTGTCCAATCTTTAACTTCATTTCCTCCTGATGATGTTCCTAAGGCAACTTCTGCGTGATCAAAGTCTGTTACAGGATTGGTCCAAGAAAAAACAGTTGTAGTTGCAGGTAAGTAACCATTAAAAAAATCATTGGACATAGCTAATCCGGAAGGAGCTGACGGTGGAGTTGTGTCTAAAGTCCAAACGGCAGAAGTGGAAATGGCTGAGGTGTTTCCAGCATTGTCCATTGCTTTTATGCTGGAATAATAATTAATTAGTGAATAAGTTTGTGTTGTATCTTGGTAAGTGAGGACATCACCGATATTCGTAAAACCTAAGACGTCATCTCCCCCAGGAGTTGTGCCAATAGCGTATAGATAATAATCGATACCATTTATGTCAGTTGAGTCGATCCAATCAATTGTTTCAGACTGAGAAGTCGTTGCTCCTCCCTCTAAAGTTAAACTCCCGGGAGCTGAGGGGTTTGTTATGTCCACAGTATAGGTAAGTAAAGAAGCACTACAAAGGGAATCCACGCTAGAGTAGTTTTGTATTACATACAGATCTTGTACTCCTTCACTTAAGGAGCTTAGAGTTTCTGTGATGCTTGCAGCTGTTGCTGCGAACGTGTCATGAAGGGTAGAGCATCCAGGGTCAGTATAAACTTTTACTGTTGACGGGTTTCGAATCCCATCAATTTGTACTTGAGGTGTTTGAATATTTGATAGATTTGATCCAGGAGAAATAAGAGTAACTGCACTAGGGATCGCTAATCCTTCACCGGTTAAACTTTGAGTGATTTCTTCATTTTCATATCCATTGTAAAAATCGAGATCAAAATCTAATGTTATAATCGAATCAGTTGTGGGTGTAAAAGTGATATCAATTACACAAGTGGTAGCTGCTGATAATGAAGCGGAACAATCTCCCCCTGTTCCTGGGTACGCCCCTCCCGTGAAAGAATAGTCGTTTCCTAGTGTTGCAACTATCGCACTCGCTCCGCTAGTAGGGTGAGTGTTCTCCAAGTCAAATAGAAGGTTTGAGGTATTTCCAATGGCAACAACAGAAAAATCATTTGTTGTTTGAGGTGTAATGGTTAGGACAGCACCAACATTAATAAACACATTACTCGTGTCTAGATTGGGTAGAACTAGAAGAGAAT
Source organism: Bacteriovoracaceae bacterium (assembly GCA_028101965.1). GTDB lineage: Bacteria > Bdellovibrionota > Bacteriovoracia > Bacteriovoracales > Bacteriovoracaceae > JAOHMI01. The sequence continues at coordinate 116 of JAOHMI010000117.1, read as the reverse complement.
CATTTCCAGCTAAATCTTTTAAGGTATCTCCATTTAGATTTAGACTATTTCCTATGATAATTCCATTAGTATCCAAATCCGGTGCTTGCACGTTCACTTTAAACCGTAGGGTTGAT
>JAOHMI010000116.1 GCA_028101965.1 Bacteriovoracaceae bacterium | reverse complement strand
AGCGGATCCTCTTCTAATGAAGATTCAGCAGAATCAAAACAAGCACTACCAATTCCAATTATTTTATAAATTAGTTTCTGAATACTATCCTTCTCCGCCAACTTATTAATCTCTTGCATGGTTAAGCCACTTGGTTCAATGAAGTCATTATACTCAGGTGGTGTTAAAATTGTAATATGCGCTTCGACTCTAGGTTTAATACCATTCAGATTTTTACCAATTGATTTTTCAATTTCATTTTTTAAATTCTTGATCGGAGAAAAATAAATATTTACCCCTAACCAATTATCCCACTTGCTATTATTTTTATTTAAATATTGTCCATGAGGAATAAAAGGTACTTCTTTAAAGACTTTTTCTTGCTCCAAGGTAAAGACAAATTTTTTGTCAGAATCAATGTGGTCTTGCATACGACATAATTTTAAAGCAAATGTGCCATTAGTTAAAGAAACGCATGAAAATAAGATAATTAAAAGTTTTTGCCTCATAAAATGGTCATCTGTATCAGACAGATTTTGGATTGTCTAACCCCAGAAAAATATTTCATTCCATTTTTCACACCCTTAAGCATTTTTTTTGAATATTTCTAAAATCCTCTCTCATCCCCTTTATAATATTCAGTATTCAAAGAAATAAGAGATGAGCGTGATAAAAAACTAGCAGGGAAGACGAACTAGTAACGGGACCAGAAAGGGCAATACGTGAATAACACCATCTTAATTTTACTTTTAGCTGTTTGCTTAAATCTTCGAGCAAACTCCGAGCTTTTTCAATGTAATGGCTACGATGCTTTTGATGCCCAAGATAATTTATTTTCAAAAGGAATGAAAGTCCTATTGAAAAAATCTCTGCAAACAGAAGAGCCAGTCTTCACTTATAATCTTGCAACTTCCACTGTGGTGTTAAATAAAAATGATGAAGTGGTTTTTACGACTTTTCAAGTTATCGATTTAGAAAAAAAAGAATTTACCTTTAAAGAATTGTTACAAAAAGATAATCTGATAAATAAGCACTACCAAAAAATTCAAGACAATTATTTTAATCATAATTTTGGTGCCTATTATTTCTCATATAATTCGCGAGGAAAAATAAAACCGCTTCGTGCAAATGATGTAAATAAAGTTGTTGTGTATCAAGCAAAAATTAAAGCGGACTTCTACAATCGAACCATAGCAGGAAATTTTTATAAATTTCTAGACAAAGATCAAAATTCACTTTTCCATGTCTATCTCGAAGACAGCTATTTGCACCTATGCAGGAAACCAAGAATACATCAATCATTTAATAGGGAGAGGCACAATAATATCCGACTTGGACACCAGGGGGAGGATTACAAGTAGCCGTACCATTATCTTGAAAAGTAGTAGCTAAATTTGTGTTAGGATAGCCTTTTGTGAAAACTCCAACATTACTTGTCCAATCGCTACAATTCTGTCCTGTATTAGTGCTTCCAGGATAATAACATCCAGTCATTTGATTGAATGCACAAGGCGAACAGGAGTTTCCGTTATAATGTCTAATGAAAGCCAGATGATTATTACTATAAATTTGCTCGATTGGCCCAGCATAAATCTTAGTAAAACCGCCACCAGCTTTAGGGGTCCAAGTATCTACCCCTCCAGTTAAGTTACGAAAGCAGTTTTGTCCTGTTATCCCTAATAAGGCTTTAGACAATCCAGGATTAGCTAACCCACCATCGATTAAGGTAGCTCCTGACGCACATAAGGTATCATAATGAGCAACTCCTTCAGTGGGATCGGAACTCATACTTTGAGCCCAAACGATATAGTCACCAACCGCTGGTCCCCCGCCAGATGATGATGAAGATGATGATGAAGATGATGATGATGAGGAGGATGAGGAGGAGGATGAGCTAGAGCTCGTTGAAGCAGGTCTGACACAAAACCAAGTCAAATTTGTAGCAGTATCATTACAATTCCGAGTAGTTTCTGAAACCCAGCATGCCCCATTTCTTTTGGTTGTTGTCTCAAAACTTTTATCAAAGGCGGTGGAACTCCAGTCAACACAGTTTGCATATGAATTATAAGCCGGTGGTGAACCCATTGGATAATCTCCATTACACTGGCACGCGGTAATAGCATGTTGTGTATTTGTATTACCCGAATTATCCTTTATTTCCGCATCGCTTTGAATAAATACAAGATTCCAAGCATTAACTCCACTTCTAACAATTCTCATTTGGGTACTAGGTAAAGAACTATCAGGAGAATAAACTTTTGAATTGATTGTAGAGGGTAGTCCTTCCCAGCAATTTGTGGTTGAATCGTTTAATACGGCCACTGAAGAACTAGCATTAAACCATCCTTGAGAGCTTGCTTCATTTTTGCAGACAGTATTCATTGCAGATTCACCACCAGTGGAAACAATGGAATTCATGCTTTCTCCCGTTGAAGCCACCCATAAAATAAAATCTTCTTGTGAAGGGATCCCTACACCTGAAGTTGAAGTTGAGCTTGATGATGAAGTAGTTGTTGAACTTGTTGATGACCCAGAAGATGTTGGACCAGGTGAAGGACTCACAGTAAAAGAACCACTGGAAGTATAAATATTAGGATCTCCACTCGATGTAACAGGAGGCAAAACATAAATATGAATCTGTAGGGCATCTTGAGTCACCGCATTAATTTGAACATTGACATCATTTTCGCTAAGCCACCCTGGTTGATTTAAGACTGATTCAATATTTGCTGCAATTGGATAAGGTCCTGTCTGTGGGATCGGTCCAGGAGAGCCCTGACCTATTGCATCTAATGTCAAAAATTGAATGAGCAAAATAAAAAAAATTAATTTCATAGACCAATATACTATTTCAATAGCAATTAATTATCAATAATACCTTTCTTTATTGTGATATAGACCACAGATTCTTTCTAACCGAGAAGTAGAACCCTTAAAATAAATATTATTCCAAAATATTAATTAAAAATTAAAATTATCATTAAAATTGACCTTTGAGAGGAAGTTTAGAAAAATAACTCTTAAACTTTTGAACGAGGATCTAAGACATGCCGATTTGGATGGTGATCGTAGAGTGGTCAGCTAGAATAATTTTATTGATGCTAGTACTTTTATCGGTATGGTCTTTTGCCATAATTCTAGACCGAAAGAAAATATTTAACACACTTTTAATTAAGCCTTTTCTGGATGAACTTATAGGAGTTATGAATAAAGTTAATCCCTCCTTTATTGATCAAGCCATATCCAAAAACCTGTTTCAAAAAAAAATAGAACTAGAAAAAGGGTTAGCAATTCTTGGTACCTTAGGATCAACCACCCCATTCATTGGTTTATTAGGTACTATATTAGGAATTATTGTAGCTTTTGGTGAATTATCCCAAGGAAAAGGTGATACAAACTCCATCATGTTTGCCTTAGCAGAAGCTTTAATTTTAACTGCGGTTGGACTCTTTGTTGCGATACCTGCTGTAATAGCCTTCAATTATTTTAATAAAAAAATTAAAATTTTTTTTGACGAAGTCTCAAGTGAAATTGATTTTCACCAATCTAATATAAATAAAAAAGAAAATAATTAATCATGGCCAGTAACTTTGACCCGAATGAATCCAATGGAATCAACGATATCAATATAACTCCCTTTGTGGATGTGGTGCTGGTACTTTTAGTTATCTTCATGGTGACAGCTCCTATGATGGTACGAGAAAGCTTAAACTTAAAACTTCCCAAAGCAGAATCAAGTGATACGGCAGAACCAGCTCGGCTGGGAATTTCAATTAATAGTAACGGTCAATTTCTCATCAATGGAGAGCTTGTTTCTGCAGAAACTCTCAAATCGGAAGCGCAAATTGCTCTGACTGAGAATAAAAATGTTCAAGCATTAATTAGTGCAGACAAAGAATCGAAACATGGAGATGTAGTTAAAGTTTTGGATATCATCAAACAAGTTGGAATCGATAATTTTGCCTTTCAAATTGAAAGAGTAGTTAATGAATAGACCTTGGACAATTTCCATTTCTTTTCATTCAATATTAGTCGGTATCTTTATCTTTTTTACTTTATTCCAATCTCAAATTATCAAAGAAAAAGAAATCACATTTGAAGTGGTAGAGAAATTCAAAGTAGTCAAAGAGCTACCCAAAACACTTCCTCCTCCAGTGGAAATAAAAAAAAAGCCTCCTCCAAAGATTAAAGCTAAAAAAAAATCAAGGAAAGTTTATGGCCTAAGCCGAAAAAGCATTAAAGCCAACATTGGTTCAACTAAAGGTGTCGCTGTAAAGCAAGGAAATACTCTGGCCAAAACTCCAGACAAGTTAAAGCTCAACAAAGATGATGCGGATTCTCTTCCCATACCTGCTGACGAATTTCTCATTACATCCATGCCAAAAGTTTTAAATGAAATTCGGCCAGTTTATCCAGAGGAAATGAAAAAAAAAGGTATTGAAGGAAATGTTGTTATGAATATTTTGATTGACCAAAAGGGAAATGTTCGTGATGTGAAAGTTGTCAAATCCATGGGCCCTGAATTTGATCAAGCGGCTATCAATGCCATGAAAAGATTCGAGTTCCGTCCAGC
>JAOHMI010000115.1 GCA_028101965.1 Bacteriovoracaceae bacterium | reverse complement strand
TGACTCCTTGGGCGACAATTTGGGATAAAGAAAACTCTCAGAAATTATCCTTAAGCTGTAGCCTTTGTTGGCCGCAAATATGCTATTTAGTGCCAGAATTAACTTTAAGTAAAGGACGAAAACTTACAATTCAAACAGCTCTTGATGCATTATCTCACTCTTTAGAGAGCCTTTGGAATGTTAATCGAAATTTTGTATCGACAGCATTGGCCGTTAATGCTGCCAAGGAAATAATCAAAACTCTACCTAAGTTAATGGAAGATTTAAAAAATGAAGAGTTGAGAGATCGCATGCAGCAAGCTTCCTTGAAAGCCGGTTTAGCTTTTTCAAATACAAAAACAGCAACAGCTCATGCACTTTCTTATCAATTTACATTGGAAAGAGATCTTCCACATGGCATTGCCTGTAGCTTTACTATTCCTTATATCATTCAAACGATTTTTATGGAAAAAGAAACTCATTCTAATAACTTTACAGATGAGGTTGTTAATGATCTTTATAAAATTTGGGGAAAGGATCCCCTTAAGTCTAGTCTGGCATTCTTTTCAGAAATTGATGTTTCAACGAATTTTAGAACCTATGGAATTAATGAATGCGACCTACAGAGAAATTTTTCTGTTTTAAAGTCAAACCCGCGCGGTAAAAATGGAATAATTAAAAGTGAAAATCTACAGAGTTCAATGTTAGAAAGTTAGCACATTTATTTATGGTGAACGAGAGTCGATGAGTGTTTTGATTATTATGTTAAGTGAGACTTGAAATCTTTCTTTAGAAAACTCCTGCGCTCGAGAAATTAGATCTTCTTGGTTAATGCAAGAAATATTGGAAATTGCGTCATTAAGCGAATCAGCGGAAGGTTCGTAAAAGAGATTTCCTGTTTTCTTGGTTTGAGTTTCAAGTAACCCGGCTTTACCATAACCAATTACTGGTGTTCCCGCGGCCAGAGCTTCTAGGGGAGTGATTCCAAAATCTTCAACCCCTGGAAAAATAAAAGCTTTAGCTTTATGATAATGAGCAACTACTTCTTCACGACTAAGAAAACCTAAAAATTCAATATTACTTTTAGATAAATCCTTTAAACGTTTAATATCTTCTTGGCTCCCACTGCCAATAATTTTTAAGGGAAGTTTATTTTGATTGAATGCTTCAATGGCCAAGTCTACTTTTTTGTTAGGTGCAAAGGCGGTCACCATTAAATAAAAATTTTCTTTTTCAGGAACAGCTGCTTTTTTGTTTGAATCATTAGTGGAGGTGAGAGGAAAATCTTTTAAATCCACGAAAGGATGTAAAACTTCAACATCCAAATTATAGTAAGTCTTGATCCTTTCTCTGACAAAATTAGAATTGGCGAGCATTCGGTCTACATTTTTATTTGATCTTCTATCCCACCATTGGAGGTAGGGGCGGCATAAATGCGCGGCCATTCTAATGGGAAAAGAAGCATGTCCAAAATAATTGTCAAATTGATCATAGATATAACGCATAGGAGAGTGAACATAGGATATATGAACACTCCCTTCCGGTTTTTTTATTCCTTTGATAACACAATGAGAGCTGCTAATAACTAAATCGGCCTCATGTCGAATCTTCATCGAGGACGCTGCCATTGGCATTAAAGGTAAAAATTTTCGATAGTTTTGATAAATTCCAGGTATTCGATCGAGAAATGATGTTACGATTTCTCTTCTCTCTATTGTTGGAGAAGTAGAATCTTTTTGATGAATTAAAGTATAAATCGGTGCTTCGGGAAACATTTCACAAATAGCTTCAAGAACACGCTCCCCACCGCGAAATCCGGTTAACCAATCATGTAAAATAACTACTTTCATCTTCAGCATATTACTGAGGTAATGACGCTTTGAGAATCAAAAAGTAAATTCTTATAGACTCAGGATTTTATAGGTTATTCCGCCTCGATTATCCCGATAAATGGCAACAATAGTTCCCCCTGAATTGCTACGAGGGTCATATTCGTTAGGATCATTATTGACTGAGCGTGTGTATTGTAAGCTTCCAGCATTGGTAAACCAGGTCACTTGCATATTTTCCTCAATGGTTTCTAATCCTACATCTGTTTCAAGTTCATAGGATTCAGGATCACTTAAACCACCAACCGTTAACTCCACTTTAGAGGATGGATAGGATGTTAGGTTGACTCCATCCGCTTGAATGGTACCAGTAATCGTGGGATTTGTATTTAATCCAGATGTTTTACTGCTTAATTTAATTCTCTTTAAAACTTCAATTTCCTGACTAGAGTTATTCTGATCAATAACCGTAATATAAATTAAATAATCGATTCCATTGAAGGCAGCTTTAGTGGTGAGTGAGTTGAGTAGAACAAAATTGATGGCCGGTAGAGTGAAGGAAAAGGGGGTGACAGCTCCAGTATAATTACTATTTGTTCCAAGATTAGATGTATTATATGTATAGGTTCCACTCACTCTTGTATCAGCTATTCCTTTGTCACAGTCTAATTCTTCACCGTAAGTGATTCCTGGATCGAGGCATCCCTCATAGGAGATATCCAAAGTGGTACTTCCTCCATCTGGGTAACTTATGATAGGAGTTACAGTGATGGCTTGAACAGAATTGACCTCTGGATTATCTGTTATCATGGCCAAAATTCTGAGATCTTCTAGGCGATAATATTTTTTTTGCATTCCTTCAGAACAGCTAAGTAAAAAAAGTAAACTGAGAATCGTGCTAAAGTGAATTTTCATTTTTAGTATTCTCCTTTAATTCCAAATATTGGGAGTAGGGGAAGTCCTGAGGTTTTGGTAAACTCGGAATAGTCATAATTATAATTATAGTTTTGTACATTTTCGTTACTGGTAATATTTTGAATATCAAGGTAAGCGGAGAGAATCCAATTATTATAAATCCATTTTCGATCGAATCGGATATCTAGCTGCAGAAATGGATCGTATCTCTCTGAGAATTTTCTCCCTTCAATGGGGACATAAACATCATTATCAGCATCATAAATAGAACTATCCACGGGAGTCACTGGATTTCCGGTTACATAACGAAAGCGCGCGGAGTAAGTCCAACGACTTCTTTCATAACTCGCAATAAGGTTTAAATTATGAGTTTGATCAAACTCAGAGGGATATTCAGGTTCATTTGGATTTTTTCTAGTTGATTTTAAATAAGTGTAACTGGAAATAAATGTAAACTCGTCTTTGACCCATTTAAGCAAGGATTGAAAACCATTTATAGTCCCTGTTCCTTCATTACTATAGATTAAAGGTTCTCCATCATCATTGTTTCGTGTCGTACTAATAATAAGCTGATCAAGCTTTTTGGAAAATACATCAAGATTGAGAATAAAACCATTTGATCCGCCACCTCTAAAATCTTTTTCTAATCCTAAAGTATAATGGATGGCCCTTTCTGAATTCAGTTCGGGGTTTCCAAAGTCTTCGGTAGCTTCACCATTTTGAGGAGGTTGATAGTACAATCCAGTTGAAAAGTAATAAGATAAGGTAGGGTTGGCTTGATAATTTAATGACCAACGAGGCATGAGGTATTTTTCATTAGTAGTAGTAAATTCTGTTAATCTAAAGTTAGGATAAAAAGTAAATTTCTTGCTCCTCTCTCCAGTAAAATTAATTTTATTTCTCAAGTAAAGGGATTTATTCCAGCTCTCTCCAGATTGTTCTGAGATTGTTAAATCCCCTGAGCCTGTTCCTGTACTAAAATTACGGGTTGGAAAACTTATCCCCACGTCAAAGTTTACTTTTTGAGCGTCCAAGCCAATGGTACTGGAGTATGTTTCAGAGTGGCGAGTGATAACCTCTGCTCTTTGGGAAAAAGTCGTTGTTTCTAAGTCAAAATAATAATCTCCAATTTCCACTAAAATATTATTATCTCCGTATCCTAAAGAAACATCCATACTTGTTTTATCATTGATTTTTTTTCTCCATCGAGGGATGACTCGATAAAAGGTTGTATTTTGATAAAAGGTTCCGCGAATATTAGGATTGCTGCTAACGGGTTCATTTAAGATAAATTTGAGTTCATCCTCACTTCGGATGGCCAAAATATCTAGCTTGTCCGTTTCTGTTAGGTCATAAAAATAATTAAAGTACACATCTGAAAATTCTGGGGCAACTGTCAAATCGAAGGCTTCATTATCTTCTGTAACTTTTTCGATCACCGATCCAATATAACTCTTTCTTGCACTAAAGACGGCTGAAGATTTTTCACTTAGTGGCCCTTCGATTAATCCTCCAGAATTATACAGATCCACAAAGCCTAATGCATTTAGGCGATCACTTTTAGGTTTACGGGTTTTAAGATTTATTATTCCTCCAGTAGCACGGCCAAACTCAGGGCCAAAGCCAGAGGCGAGATATTCGACCTCTTCTATTGCTTCAGGAAAAACAACTGAAGAGAGTCCTCCAAAGTGGAAAACAATTGGGATTTCATGCCCATTCAAAGCGTAACGAGTATCATCAGGTTCACTTCCTTGGATCACAATCTGAGCAGAAAATGACTGGTTGGCAATTCCAGGAAGATTTTGTACAGCTTTAACGGGGTCTCCTTGAGCTCCCGGTGCTTTGAGAAAATCTTTTTGGGATAAGGTTTTCTTGCTTCTATCTTTTTTTTCAGCCACTGCGGTTACTGTGGTTTCAAATACATTATA
>JAOHMI010000114.1 GCA_028101965.1 Bacteriovoracaceae bacterium | reverse complement strand
AAATCAGGTGTATAAACAGGGTTTCCATCAGGATCTTCGGGAAATTTAACATTTTTATATCCACGTCGATGAATTGCATTAACCGACTTGGCTAAGTTATAAGCAATTGTATCCACTTCTTTTTTTAAGTTTTTGATTTCAACTTTTCTTGTTTCAAGCATGGCCCCAATTTTTCCACTATTTCTTGGGATGCCTATTGATTTGGAAGGGCGATTTTTAAAATAGATTTCATAGGGAGCCCGTTCTTTGTTGGTCTCTCCTGGTTGAAGGGTAGGAGAAGCTATTAATTCTGATACTTTTCCGCCAGAGAGAAGTGTCCCTACATTTTCTACATTAACTGTGTACTGCCCTTTATCATTAGCATATGTTTGTAATCTAAAATATTTAGAAAGCTCTTTGACTGCAAGATCTCTTTGGTCACGTAAGTCTCCCGTTTCGCCACCTCCAGCTTCTAAACTTAACATCTCAATATTTATCTTTGCGATATGCTTAGTAAGAGTGTTTATGTCTTCAACGGCTAACTTCATATTTTGGTCAATTCCGTCCTCTATAAAATTCAGAGTTTCTTTAACTCTTTTCATATCTTTTATTACGATACGTGCATTTTCTCTGACGATATTTCGGACTGATTCATCCTCAGGTTGATTGGATAATTCTCTAAATGAATTAAAGAATTTATTTAGAATTTTATTTAATCCTTCATTACTGACTTCATTAAATATATTCTCCACGCGACCTAATTGAACTTCTCTTTCTTCAAAGTATGCATTATTCGAGGTGGCTTTAATAAACCTTTTCTCTAAGATATCATCATGAGAACGTCGAACATCTGATACATTAGCACCTGTACCAAGAACATAATGTCCCTCTGGTATAGGTTCACTTGTCGCCGCAGTGACTCGCTGGCGTGAATATCCTTCAGTATTAACATTGGCAATATTATGACCAGTCGTTTCGAGCATTTTTTTCGAAACATTTAACCCTGATCTTCCAATGCTGAATAAATCTGCTCCCACTTAAGTTGTCTCCCTGGCCAAATCGTAAAATTAGTTTTTATTTTGTCGATGCATTTGTGTTGCCCGACGGCCCATATGTTGAATATTTTTTCCCTGTGAACTCTTCCTTGAGTTCATTCAAAGAAATAATTGATCGGTTGAGGAAGATTTGATTTCTTTTATTTTGCTCTTGGAGTTTTTGAATAATGTCGATTAGTAAAAGATTTAGTTTTTTGAGTGTGTCTAATTCTTTTTCGTCAACTCTTCCTTCAACTAGTTCAATTAATTCTGATATTTTTGTGGCAGGATTATTTGGATTTATTATGTGAGAAATATCATTCACACATTCTTTTCTTAAGGTGTCTAGTTGTTCGATATCTAGTAAGACCTTGTCTTTCTCTAATGCTGTTTTTTCTAGTCCATCAATATCACTTTCCATTAAGTTGATATGTTCTTGGCAGGTAAAGTCATAGAGGAGGTGATGGCATCGACAAAAGTCTTCCCAAATATTGGTTAGATTATGAAATAAAAATTTAAGATTCGTTGTTTGCTCTAAGTCACTCATCTATTATTTTTCACCTTTTGGGGGTTCTTAATTATAAGCCAGTCATTTCTTCGTTAATTATTTTGTCAGCTAATCCTTCGTAATCAACCTCATATGTTCCTGCATCGATTTGTGCTTTTAGCTTAGCAATTTTATCAGAGTTATCAATGGTAGGAGCTTGGTCTACAGTTGATTTAATTTTGGCAAAATCTTTGACCTTATCGTTTATAGTAACGTTAGCATTTTCTTTAGAAATATTTTTTAAAGCTTGTGCTCGGTCTGGAGTGTTCGACTTAATCTTGAGGTCTGATTCAATGCCTTCGTTTTGAATTCCAAATCTTCTTTTATTTGGAAAAAATGGTGGCCTGGTGTCTATTGAACTCATAATTGATCTCCAATCTTCTTGTATTCATTGGCTGCTTCATGCAGACTTGTCTGAGAATTATTAAGCTTTTCTGCTTTTTGGCTTAGTATAGCTTTTTTATATTGATCATAATTAGGAACGATTTGCTTAAGGATAAGTTCTTTCAAACCTAAGCCTCCATCCTCTCTCTTGGACATAGTCTTAGCTGATTCATAGTCCATTAAGCTTTGGTATAGCTTAACAGCAGTTGAATCTTCTTTTCCTTTTTTAATGGTTTTACGCATTTCTTGAAACATGTGATTGATAAATTGAGCTTCCATTCCTGATGCAACTTCTTGATAGGCTTTAGGAATTTCAGGAGCTCGACGTTGACCGGCTTTAATTTGCCGATTGTTTAATGGTGAGTTTGCAACATTTCCGTTAATCAATGTATCCATCCATGGTTTCTAAAAAGGGTTACTTACTATATCCCCAATCTATATTATGCCTTAAATTAGGCAACTTTTCTATTCGGCCAAACCTGCTAGGCAAGAAATGCTCTTTTTTATAGGGTTCTGTCAAAAAAATGGCGTCATTTTGGCCATTTAATAAATTAAAATTAATTTAACGAAAGTAGAGTAGATAAGTTGGGAAGTTTTTCCTAAATAAATTCAATTTCTGCTGAAATTGATCCATTTTTCTTAAGTGTTTGGAAAATAGATATTAAATCCTCAGGTGAAGTTCCAAGAGCATTTAAAGATTTAACTAAATCGGAAATAGTAGTGGATCTTTCAATTAAATGAAGCCGATCTGCTTTTCCGGTTTTTTCTCCTTCACCAACTTCAATAACAAGGTCTCCATGGCTAATCGCAACTTTTTCTAAAGTAATTTGTCCACCAGCAACAATGGTTCCTGTTCTTTCATTGATAATAATTTTTGATTTACGGTCTTGTTCAATTTTAAAGTTTTCTATTATGGCAATAAGCTCAACCACTCTTTTTGAGTAATAGGTAGGGACTATGAGATCAATTGTCGCAGAGTCTGAGGCTGTGGCAAATTTTCCTCCGAGCTCCTTATTGAGAACTTTTTCTATTCTAGCGGCAGTGGTGAAGTCGGCTCGATTTAAAGCGAATCGCAGAGATCTTTTATTGTTAAAATCGAATTCAACTTCTTGCTCAACTGTGGCTCCATTAATGACCCTTCCAGTTGTGGGGTATTTTGATCCCTGGGTAAGCCCTCCAATGGTTAATGCTCCGCTTGAAATTGCGTATATCTTTCCATCACCCCCCTTAAGTGGAGTGACTAATAGTGTTCCACCGGCGAGAGATGATGCACTTCCAATTGAAGAAACTGTTACATCTATCTTTTGTCCTATTCGTCCAAAGTGTGGCATTTTTGCCGTCACTATTACTGCAGCAACATTTGCGGAAGCGACTTCCTTTTTAGGGTTCAGACCCAGTGTTTGAAACATTTTAATAAGTGATTCATTGGTTACTTCTCCGCCGCTGTCTCCTGTTCCATTCAGACCAATGACTAATCCGTATCCAATAATGGGGTTCTCTCTAACTCCTTTTATAGTTAGAACATCTTTTAGGCGGTTAGAAGAAAAGAGGTCTAGAGAGATAAAAAAGGAAAGAGTGATTAAAGTCAATTTCCAAAGCATGATCTGGTTGTCCTTATGTCTGAGGCGGATATGTCTAACGCCAATTAAAATCTTTTTACCATTATATTAACCTCCACTGCCTTATCAGAGGTAATGGTCGAATTATCATAAATGTCTCTTTGGGGAACTAAGGCTTGGACTTCGTAGTACCTTTTACGGTCTCTGTGAATTGTTCCCTTTTTTCCTCGAATGAGTAAAAAGTCTTTATTAACTACTTCAACTACGTATGTTGAAATTTTATCTTTTGGTTTATTTTTATTCGCATCAGCTGTCGCAGCTGGTTTTGGTTTTTCTTCTTCTTTTTTCTTTTTCTTTTTCTTTTTTCTCCGAGATCTTCTTTTTGGATAAACCCGATTAAGTTCAGCTAAGATTTTATCATCAAGTGTTGAGTCAACTTCTAGGATAATAATGTCTCCAATTTTTTTCTTTGATTTGGAATAAGCTGTGAGTAGACCATGTTCGTTGGTTAGCCATAGAGACCTACTCTTGGCATTATCTTGTAAATCTTTCGACTTTGTATGGAAAGTTGCGCCAGGAGGGATATAATTTTTTGTATTTTTTGTGGTCACTCGAGGTCTTCTTCTTACTTGTCTTTTCTTTTTCCGGCTACCAACTCTTACTCCTTCTTCTTTTGCAATTTCTTTATGAATTGAATTAATATAGCTCGCGCATGAGCTAAAAATAAAAGATAAGATAAGTAAGGATCCTAAGTGCTTCATAATTCTACTTTAACTAAACTTTCGCCAATTACTTGACCCAGAAATTTTTTCTTAGTCAGTGGATTGATAATTTCTACCATTTGGTTAATTCCTGCGTTTTGAGTAGGAATTCCTCTGGATTTAATTTGGATACCGTTATTAATTAAGATGACATTAACTTGTTTATTGGACTTTATGAGATCTCTTGGAATCAACCATGATTTCAAAAGTAAATCACCGCTTTTTAATGGCCGACTGTTTCGGAAGAATTTTAGAGTCTCCGGATCCTCGACAAAGTATTTCTCAGGTTCAGAAGTTATAATTTCGATTGGCAAGATGGATTTGTTTATTTTTTCTTGATTGAATCGATCGATATTCTTTGAAAGTTTAAAGGTTTTAATTTTTTTCCCAATTTCAGTTTTGAC
>JAOHMI010000113.1 GCA_028101965.1 Bacteriovoracaceae bacterium | reverse complement strand
TATTTATCAATTCAAATTATAATAGATAGCCGAAGAAAAGCATATAAGTATTAAAATGGATTGTAGTTAGAGAATGGGAGGCACTAATGAAAACTATTTTTCAAATTCTGTTAATCATTAGCTGTACCTTTTTGTTTGGTTATGGGCTAAGAAGGGCTAAAGAGAATTCAAAGAAAATATCTAGTCCTACAAAGATTGAGACAAAATCTTTTAACGACCATCTCGTAAATGAAAAATAACATTTTCGTTGTAATTATGAAAACCATCATCTCCGAGGTGATGCAACATAATTGGTGATTTCAGTTGTTGCTAAATAAAGATGGTAAACTTTCTGCCTCCTAACGCTGAAACATAACTCGTTTCGTCTTCTTTTTTTATCTTCGATTAGGCATAACAAAGATGCTGAGTAACTCCTTATTTTGAAAAGAGGACATTAATCAAGGGCTGAGTTAATGCATATTTAAGCACTTCTCTTTTTACTTTTTTTCAGTGAAGATAAGTAGGGGATTATTTTGTTATGAAAAAAGTATTTATGGTGTTTTTCTAATTATCTCCATTTTTGGTATTGTTTTCTTATTCTATAAGCAGTTTTAGAAGAGAGGTTCTATAATGGAAGCTGTATTAAATTTTTGGTTTAAAGAGTTAACGCCTAAGGATTGGTGGAAAAAGAGCGATGAATTAGATGCACTGATAAAGCAGCGTTTTGAAGAAATCCATCAACAAGCTATTCATGGAGAGCTCTATTTGTGGAGAAATACTCCAGAAGGAAGATTAGCAGAAATTATTGTTTTAGATCAATTTTCAAGAAATATTTATCGAAATGATCCCAGATCGTTTATGTATGATTCATTAGCTTTAATCTTGGCTCAAGAGTGTACTGCTTCAGGGGATGATCAAAAACTAGAGGAAAGTAAAAGGTCATTTGTCTACATGCCTTTTATGCACAGTGAATCGCTGGTCATTCATGACTATGCAGTTGATTTGTATACTAAGCTAGGATCAGCCGAGAGTTTGAAGTTTGAAACCTCTCATCGAGATATAATTGTAAAATTTGGACGATATCCCCATCGAAATGAGATTTTAGGTCGAGATTCTACTGCTGAAGAAATTGAGTTTTTACAAAACCCAGGCTCATCCTTTTAATTTAGAAGAAATGTTAAAAAAATTCATTTTTAATTTTTATGGGTTTGCAGTATGATGACCTAATGTTGGAAAACCATATGATTGCCATTCCTGGGTTTAGTGAGCCTTTTTCTTCACTCTCTCATTTATTGGGAGCGTTGTATTTTTTTATTTCTGGATTTTTACTTGTTCATAAAGGTTGGGGAAATAAGGTTCGTGTTGCTTCATTAATTTTCTATACATTCTGTTTAGTCTTTTTATTTTCGATGAGTGGGGTTTATCACTTATTAGAGCCTGGTCTTACACCTCGTTTTGTGCTTCGGCATCTAGATCATGCGGGTATTTGGACATTGATCTCAGGAACAATTACCACAATTCATTTCTTACTATTTCGAGGAGCTAAGCTTTGGGGAGTGATCATCCCCTTATGGGTTATCACTATTACTGGATTAACCTTGGAAATGGTTTACTTTAGTTCTATCCCTGAATACTTGGCTCTTTCTTTTTATTTGGTTTTAGGTTGGATTGGGCTCTACTCAACCCTTGCTGTACGAAAGCACTATAAAAATAAAATATTTCGCTACTTAATTTTTGGCGGTATTAGCTATACCTTCGGAGCGATTCTTGATTTTGTTCAGTGGCCAATAATATTTAGTGGAGTTATTGAGGCCCATGAAGTTTTCCATGTCTTTGTTCTGTTAGGTGCAAGTTTTCATTGGTTTTTTATTTATAAATACGCTAGCAACCCTATAAGTAAAAAATTAAAGATTGCGATGAGTTTTAATTTAAAGTATTCATCTAATGATTTAATTTCTAGTTTTGAAATGGTTCAGGTTAAAGGAATGAATGAAAAGATTTACTTTTCAGCAAAGACTAAAGAAGATGCCATAGAAAAAATTGAGAGTTGGAAAGTTGCTCACTACCACGAAATTTTAAAACCAAAGGAAACTTTGATTTTTCCTCAAGAGTATCTTGAATAATTATCCTTGTTTGAAATGAATCTTTTTTCAATGCCTAATTATTGGACAATTAGTATAAATAGTTCAAACGAATGAAGAGGGATGTAAAACCAATATAAAATATCAGAATGAAAGGGAACATTTTAATAATAGTTATCTGGGCGCTTATGCCCATAAATTCGACAATGGCAAAGGATATTGATTACTCTTCTT
This sequence comes from Bacteriovoracaceae bacterium, assembly GCA_028101965.1. Classification (GTDB taxonomy): domain Bacteria; phylum Bdellovibrionota; class Bacteriovoracia; order Bacteriovoracales; family Bacteriovoracaceae; genus JAOHMI01. Next base: position 2,447 of record JAOHMI010000113.1, on the reverse strand, counting down.
GGGAATTCGATCCTAATTGCAGAAATATTAAAACTGTATTTATCTCTATTATAGATTTTGGAATAAAACGGTTAAAACATGTTCGCCCAAGTATTGAAAACCAATTTAGGTTTGCAGATAATTTAAAAATCTCTTGTCCTTATCCTTCTAATTTCTATGGTTTTGCTCACTATCTTCCTGATGATCATAAAATTGAAATTAAAGTTGATTCTAAACTGGACTTAGAGGATATGAAGATAGATGAACAAAACAATATTATTTTGGCAAAAATTTATCAAACAAATACCAGAACAGAATTGGGGTATTTATCTGTTTTTAATATCATTTTTCATGAGGTCCTCCATGCTTTAAGACTTGATAATTTATCGGCCAAAAAGCATAATAAAATTTCCAATAAGAGTGAAAAGAAACGATACAGAGATCGAGTTTATGCTTGTGCAGATTTGATTTATCCACGAAATTTCGCCATGAGTGTAATGCTTGAATTCAAAAAAAAGTTGAAGTTCTCTAAAATAAGAAAGAGATTTAGGAAGAGTTTAAATAGGATGAGTCTTTGTTGCGACTCAAGCGAAATAATAAATTGTCGCAAAAATACCAACAAATCTTTTGAGGAGTTTGCCGAGAAAAATTTAATTTTAGATTATGAGAAAATTAATCAATCTAAAATTATGATTCCCTTTTTATTATTGAAGGATCGTGATTAGGTTTGATAGCTATTTAAATATATAATATTACGTTTTTATTGCTGATTGTAGGCACAGTATTTTCGATAGATTCCTGATGAAAAAAGTGCATTGAATTTTTCTTATAATAGTTTCGATAAGTTAGTTATCAAAGGAAACTATGCGATATCTAGTATTGTTAGGATTTAGTTTAATTTTAAGTTTAGCTTTTGGGCAAAAGGATGATTCCATTGAACCAGAAGTTCCTGAAAGTGTAATGGTTGAAGAAGCAGTAATACTAGGCTTGAATATATTGGATCAATTTGGAATAGAACCGTACTGCAAATCAGAGCATAGTTTAATTATAGACGATTCGTTTGATGTCGAGAGTTGGAGTCCGGGAGGGTTTGGAAGAACCGTAAAATACTTAATAAGCGACGAGATCTTATTTGAAAAACTCGATCCGAATACCAGCTTCACACACGAGCTTTCAGTATCGGTTGTGTTTCCACATGAGGGAAGTTGGAAATTATCTAACGTGCAAGAAGAGTTGATAGAGCTGCAAAGAGTTTATGCTAAGTGTGGAATTAAGATTAGACCTGAAGTTTTTCAGACCACTTTTCCTAGTGGTGAGGCCACTATTCTTTACGAGAAAGGAGATGTTGCGGAAACATCATCTCCCGAATTAAGATCGAAAGATCACCTTGGTGCGGTGACACCAATTAGTCCAACCAGCGCAGGAGTTTATTTGTTTGATCGATTTTCTGACAACGCTGCACAACCTGGTACTAGTTCCCCTCAATGGAGTAATCTAGAAGGTTGCTCCCATGTTAATTATTCTTGGGTAGCTTTTTGTGGTAGTGAAGAGAAATCAAATAAGTATGATTTCATGAAATATTCAGTTTTAGCCCATGAAATGACTCATAATTTAGCAAACGTTGGACATGGCCCTAATTTTCAAAAAGGTGTTTTGGAGCAAAGAGAAAGGTTTATTCAAGATTGCAATGACCCAACAAAATATAATTGCCTACCAAAGGTCGAAAATGATGAGAGATCAATCATGAATGGGAATCCTGGTAGTCGTTCACCAGATTTAAGTAACTATTTATGTCAGAGGATCTTATCTCATCCAAATGTAAAAGGCATTGAAAGTAAAACTGATTAAATCTTCAAAAAAACTATTATGTTAGAGAACCGAAATCTTAGATTTGTGTCATGGGGGTTAAGCTTCCGGCGTTTGGGGGTGAGTTAAAAGGGTCAAGAGAGAAAAGGGGAGACACTTTTTATTGAATGTTCAGGGGGATAGTATGCTTTTTGTTAAACTCCTGAAATGATATTATCGGTTTGCTACTCATGGAAAATGTAAATGTATCAGATAATTCAGATGAGTCATTCGGGCATACTGAACTTTTGTCCGATCAATGACTTTATGAGGCTCACTTATTTTTTGTTAGTACTGGTAAATGTTTTTACTATCGACTAATCAATTCATGGCTTCATAATAAAAGTCGAATGATTTGTTCTCAAAATATTTTTTATGGCTTACTAATAATCCTACCCGCGTTTGAAATTCTGATCCAACGTTAATCATTATTGTGACAATCTGATTGAGAGAAAAAGAAGCGTCGACAATTTAACAAGATAAATGTCTATCTGAAATAGTCTTAATTATAATAGGTGAAAATATACCTAATAAGCTTTTGGGTAAGATTAATTTAATTAAAATTCACGATAATGTTTCTTATCGTGAATTTTGCTTAAGTGCTTGATATTATTGATTTTATT